>NZ_JBEPQA010000014.1:0-94827 GCF_040547585.1 Marinobacterium sp. MBR-111 | reverse complement strand
ACGATCGGAGTGTCGTCGCCCGGGAAGTCGTACTGATCCAGAAGTTCGCGAACTTCCATCTCCACCAGTTCCAGCAGCTCTTCATCGTCTACCATGTCAGCCTTGTTCAGGAACACGACGATGTAAGGTACACCTACCTGACGTGACAGCAGGATGTGCTCACGGGTCTGCGGCATGGGGCCGTCAGCAGCAGAACATACCAGGATCGCGCCGTCCATCTGGGCAGCACCGGTGATCATGTTCTTAACGTAGTCAGCGTGTCCCGGGCAGTCTACGTGCGCGTAGTGGCGAGTCGGTGATTCGTACTCTACGTGTGAAGTAGAGATGGTGATACCACGCTCACGCTCTTCCGGTGCATTGTCAATACCGTCGAAGGCAACGGCTGCGCCGCCCCATACTTCTGCACAGACACGAGTCAGTGCAGCGGTCAGTGTCGTTTTGCCGTGGTCAACGTGGCCGATAGTACCTACGTTAACGTGCGGCTTGTTACGTTCAAATGATTGCTTAGCCATCGCGAGTCAACCTGATCAAGTCGTTTCAAGGACGCAAATACAACAAAGGGTAGACATATCTCTATATCTACCCTTTGCGACAAAACTGGAGCTCATGGGCGGATTTGAACCGCCGACCTCACCCTTACCAAGGGTGTGCTCTACCCCTGAGCTACATGAGCATATTCGGTATATCTTCGTTGGAGCGGGTAGCGGGAATCGAACCCGCCTCTTCAGCTTGGAAGGCTGAGGTAATAGCCACTATACCATACCCGCTTGAACGGAGATGGTGGTGGGAGGTGGATTCGAACCACCGAAGCTCGCGCGTCAGATTTACAGTCTGATCCCTTTGGCCACTCGGGAACCCCACCAGCCTTTCAAACACTTCGTCGAGATGGTGCCGGCACGAGGAGTCGAACCCCGGACCTACTGATTACAAGTCAGTTGCTCTACCAACTGAGCTATACCGGCCTTGTCTCTCGAAGTGGTGCGTATCTTACTGATCCGACTGGGACTGTGCAAGCCCAGAACATAATTTTTTTTCAATTTTTATACCCGGCCATCCTCGCAGTAACAGCTGCCTGGGGGCAAGGCCAATTTCCGTTCCCGCTGACACCTCAACTTCAAGCAGAACACCCGTACCTGGCTGCATGACCGGCTGCAATTCACTGTTAAGTCCCAAGCCTTCCTTCAGCGCACGCTGCTCAACCGCTGCTTCTGCACGGGCACGATCACCGGTGAACGGCCCCAGCAGGAAGCGCCCCTGACGGGTTTGCGGTACCCACCCCGCAATCGCCAGCCGGTCAAGCAACTCACGTTGCGCCTGAGCCTGTGATGGAATCTCAACCGCCAGCTGATAACCCACCACCTCTTCCGGAGCGGGGAACTGTGCAACGGCCATTGCGATCGGCGCCAGCAGTTGGGCGGCCTGCCCAGCTTCTTTCTCCGTTGCAAAAACGCCCACCTGATAACACTCAAGCTGAAGCGGGCGTACAACCTCCCCTCCGGACAACTCATGCAACAGCCGCAACCTGGTTACCTGATCCTGACTGAAGGCACTGTTGGCAGTTGCCGTCTGCTCACGTTGCGCGTACCACAAAAAAAGCAGCGCATTGCATAACAGCAGAATCAGCAACAACCAACGCAGCATGCCTTACTCCAGCGCCCAACGCAGTCCATCAAGGACCAGATCAGGCACAAGCTCTCCCATACCCATAAGTTCGCAAAACAGAGCACCATCACCCCCGGTCACCAGCAAGGGCGCACCTGCCTGCTGCTGTTCCAGCCAACGCGGCAGCATTTGTGCCAGCGAGCTGAACATCAGATTTGTTCCATGAGCCACAGCGCTGCTGGTGTCACAACCCGGCTCAAGACTGAACACCTCAATATCACGATCGACCAGTATGCCGGCCGTGGAGCCGGTCAACACCTGACGCATCAAGCGCAGGCCCGGTAGTATATAGCCGCCGAGATGTTCACCTTCGGCACCAAGCAGATCGATTGTAATTGCACTGCCACAATCAATGATGCAGCAGGCCTGCCCGCAACGCTGCCAGGCTGCCAGCATCACCAACCAGCGATCAACCCCCATTCTGGCCGGATCAGCATAACTGTTACGCACACCGGCAGCCGCTGCAGCCGTTCGCGCAAATCGCACCGGCACGCCCCAAACCGCTGCAACCGATTCAGACAGCGCCTGTTCAAAAGCGACACCTGCAACCGAGCCTGCCAGCACCTGTTGCGGCTCTTCAGGGCAGTCAGCCAGGCTCGCAACACTAAACTCGCGCGTCAGCCAGCGCCCGCTTGCCGCTGCAGCGCCACTCCCCTGTCTGTAGCGCCATTTGATAAACGTATTACCCGCATCGACCTCAAGTATCATTGCAGTCGCACGCTCATCTCGCCACCGTGGAACACTTCCTGTCCGGCACTCGTTTGCAGTCGCAACCCACCTTGATCAGTCACCCCCAAACAGACCCCTTCATACCGGCGTGGCCCTGAGGTCAGTGCCACCTCACGCCCACGAAAGGCGTTGGCCTCCTCCCAGGCGGAACGCAGTGGCGCAAAGCCACTGGTTTCAAAGCGCTCCAGCATGTGGATCAGCTCACTCACCACAGTCGCAAGCAGCTGTGTTCTTGAACCGGAATATCCCAGCTGAGTCAGATCCACACAGGGCTGATCCAGCTGCTCAGCCATTGCTTCAGGCAATTGAACATTGAGACCTATACCAATAGCCACCTGACATTCACCCGCCGCATCGCCACTGAGCTCAATCAGAATTCCACCCAACTTGGCATCATTCACCAGCAGGTCATTGGGCCACTTAAGCCCGATATTCACTAGCCCCTCCTGTGCCAACGCTTGCTGCAATGCCAGCCCGACAGCAAGACTGAGCCCCTCAAGGGCGGCAGCACCACTGTTAAAGCGCCAGGCCAGAGAGAAACAAAGACTTGAGCCCAGCGGGCTGACCCATTGCCGCCCACGCCGCCCCCGTCCCGAGTGCTGATACTCGGAAGCGAACAGCCCAGTCGTGAGCCCCGCCTGCATGGCATCCAGTGCACGCGTATTGGTTGAATCCGTTTCCACCGTCAGCACCAATTGCCCAAGCCGGTCTCGCACAGGTTGCGGCAGCAGCTGCTGCAGGTCAGCTTCATCCAGCAGATCCAGGCCTCCGGGAATGCGATATCCCCGCCCCTTCACGCTATACACCTCAACACCCAGCTCCTGCAGCCGCTGCATGTGCTTCCAGACAGCACTGCGACTGATGCCCAGGGTTCGACCAAGTTCACTGCCGGAATGGAATGCACCATCAGCCAGAACCCGCAACAGGTTATCCAGCATCATGCAGTCTTGCCTCCAGCACGATCCAGCACGATAAAACTGTAATCATAAGGATTGGGCTCAATGGCACTGAAGTCTTCCCGAGCCATCTCTTGCCACTGCGTGGGGTCGAGCGGCGGAAAATGCGCATCACCCTGCACCTCGGCATGAACCTGAGTCAAATAAAGGCGATCAGCCTGCGGCAGGGCAAGTGCATATATCTCGGCACCACCAATGACCAGCGACTCCTCAAAGCCATTGACGAGTGCCAGGCTCTCCGCCAGCTCAATCGCCTGTTGCAGACTGTGGACAACCCGGACCCCTGCACCATCATGAGTCCAGTCCGGATTGCGCGTGATGACGATGTTGGTGCGTCCCGGCAGCGGTCGACCAATCGACTCGAAGGTTTTGCGCCCCATGATGATCGGCTTACCCAAAGTCACCCGCTTGAAGTACTTCAGATCCTCCGGCAGATACCAGGGCAGCTTGTTGTTATTACCAATTACTCGGTTTTGAGACTGGGCAGCAATCATCGCCAAACGCATGAGATCTCCTCGGATTCAGACAGCGATAGGGGCTCGAATGGCAGGATCAGGCGCATAGCCGATCACCTCGAAATCATCGTATTCATAGCTGAAGATATCCGCCGGTCGGCGCTTTATCTGCAGCTGAGGCAAGCGCTTGGGCGTACGCGACAACTGTTCGTCCACAATGGCCGGATCACTCAGATGATTTGCATACAGGTGCAGATCGCCAAAGGTATGCACAAACTCCCCCACCTCAAGATCACATTGCTGTGCGATCATGTGGGTCAGTAGCGCATAGGAGGCTATATTGAATGGCACCCCCAGAAAGAAATCGGCACTGCGCTGATACAGCTGGCAACTCAGCCGACCGTTTGCCACATAAAACTGGAACAGAGTATGGCAGGGAGGGAGAGCTGCCTTGCCGTGCCGGGCATTCTCTTGCGGGCTGAGCGACTCATCCGGCAGATCCGCCGGGTTCCAGCCACTGACGATCAGGCGGCGTGAGTTGGGGGTGCGCTTGATCTGTTCAACAACAGTGGCGATCTGGTCGATACTGGACCCATCCGGACAGGCCCATGAACGCCACTGCTTGCCGTAGACCGGCCCCAGCTCACCGTTTTCCAGCGCCCATTCATTCCAGATACTAACCCCGCGCTGCTGCAGCCAGGTGTTGTCGGTGCTGCCTGAGAGGAACCAGAGCAACTCGTAGATCACCGACTTCAGGTGCACCTTTTTAGTGGTCAACAGTGGAAAACCTTCACTCAGATCAAACCGCATCTGGCGCCCGAACAGGGAACGTGTACCTGTACCGGTGCGATCACCCTTGTCAGTGCCCTGCTCCTTGATATCACGCATCAGATCCAGATACTGCTGCATATGCGCCCCGCTCCAAAAACAAATGGACTTCATTCTAGGGCGTTTGGGTTGTGTAGACCAGATCGATCTATGTTTTGCGGCGGTAAGCCAGCAGCATCAGCAACCCTCCCAGCAGCAGCATTGGCAGCGACAACAACTGCCCCATGGTCAGCCAGTCAAACGCGATAAAGCCGAGATGCCCGTCCGGCTCACGCACAAATTCAACCAGAAAGCGGAAACTGCCATACGCCATCAAAAACAGGCCCGACACTGCCATGCGTGGGCGAGGACGGGATGAAAACCACCACAGCAATACAAACAGGACAACACCCTCCAACAGCATCTGATACAGCTGTGACGGGTGTCGTGCCAGCATGTCACCGGCACGGGGGAAGATGACGCCCCAAGACTGATCCGTTGGCCGTCCCCAGACCTCCCCGCCGATAAAGTTGCCCAACCGGCCGGCACCGAGCCCGATCGGCACCAGTGGCGCAATGAAATCCCCGATTTCGAAGAAGGTTTTCCCTTGTCGCCTGGCAAACAGCCATGCCACCGCGAGCACGCCCAGCAAGCCCCCGTGGAAAGACATGCCCCCCTCCCACACGGCGAACAGCCAGAGCGGGTCCTGCAGAAAATAGTCAAAATTGTAGAACAGGACGTAGCCTGCACGCCCACCGACGATCACGCCGACCGCGCCCCAGAATACCAGATCCGACACCTGCTGCTCGGTCCAGCCTGAACCTGGTTGACGGGCGCGCCTATTGCCCAGCCACCAGGCACCGCCAAAACCGATCAGATACATCAGTCCATACCAGTGAATTTGCAGCGGGCCCAGCTCCAGCGCCAGCGGGTTGATATTATGAATCCACATAAAGCCTCACCAGAGATTACCGAGAATAAAACGCAGCGATACCGCGAGCAAAAACAGGGCAAAAACCTTTTTCAGCTTCGCCTGCGGCAGACTGTGTGCCAGCCGCGCACCGATCGGCGCCGTCAGATAGCTGGCCACGACAATACCGGCAAAAGCCGGCAGGTAAACATACCCCAGACTCCACGCTGGCAGCTGCTGTTCACCCCAGCCGAGCCAGATATTGGTGCCGGCCCCCATCAGTGCGATTGGAAGACCACAGGCCGCTGAAGTCGCAACTGCCTGCTGCATATCGATCCGACGCCAGTTCAGATAGGGCACCGTCAGGGTACCGCCACCGATACCGAAAATCGCAGACGCCCAGCCGATCCCGGCTCCTGCTACCCCAAGCTCAGGTCTTGATGGCTGCGCATCACCTGTAGAAGGCTTGAGATTCAGGGCCATCTGGATGGCTACCAACAGCACAAAAATGCCGATGGTCAGCTGCAATACCGGGCCGGGCAGTTGTACTGCCGTATTCACGCCGAGCAGAGCGCCAAACAGAATACCCGCCCCCAGCGGCCGGAACAGTTCCCAGCGCACCGCCCGACGCCCGTGATGCGCCCGAACAGAGCTGATCGACGTGACTACGATGGTTGCCAGCGAGGTTGCCACCGCCATATGGGTCAGTACAGCAGCGGATATTCCCTGCAGCTCAAAGGTAACGATCAGCACCGGCACGATCAGCAGACCGCCACCGATTCCAAACAGGCCGGCAACGACACCAGCCAGCGCACCCAGCAACAGATACAGCGCCAAAGTTGTTAACATGGTTTCAATCCTGGTACGAAAAAGTCGATTATATTAGTGACTGTTGCCCACAGATGAAACCGGAGGGGATGTGTGTCTGCTCACTATTGCCGTTAATGCCGATCCGGAATGGCCGCTGCTGCTGGTTGCCAACCGTGATGAATTTCATGCGCGCCCCACCGCACCCGTCGCCCCCTGGCCAGACCTGCCCATTTTGGGCGGTCGGGATCTGCAGGCAGGCGGTAGCTGGATGGCACTGGGGAACAACAATCGCTTTGCACTGGTTACCAATCACCGCGATGCACGGCGCCAGCCACCCGAGGAAGCCCCCAGCCGCGGGACGCTGGTTACGGAGTTCATTCTCTCTCAGCAATCGGCACAGGATTTCTGCCAAAGCCTTACAGCCGCACGTGCCGGCTTCAACCTGCTGCTGGCCGATGGCAAGGGACTTTGGCATTACAGCAACGTCAACGGTCTGTGTCAGCCGGTCATGCCCGGCATCCATGCATTAAGCAACGCGCTGTTGGATACACCCTGGCCAAAGGCACTGCGTGCCAGGGCAACCCTGGCACGCGCCATGGATAACCGTGAGCTGAGCGAAACCCAGCTACTGCGATTGCTGCACGATGAGCATCGCCCCAGTGATGAGGCACTGCCGGATACCGGTATCCGGCTGGAACGGGAACGGCTGCTGTCATCCTGCTTCATCCGTTCGCCGGATTATGGCACTCGCGCCAGCACTCTTTTGTTGCAGCACCGCAGCGGCCGCATACTGTTTTTGGAGGAGGGATACGACCGGGATGGCCGCGCGCTCAGTCTGCGCCGCTACAGTCTGGATCGTCCTCTGCTGGTTCCTGTTGATTGGGAAGGCGTGGCCGGGTCAGCTGCCCCAGGCCCAGATGCTTGAGAGTACGACGCAAATACCGGTGGATCTCTTCGGCATCATCCATGCGCAGCACCTGACTGAGCAGTGACTGCGCTCTGGCCAGGCTTACACCACGAATGGCGGACTTGACCCGTGGAAGGTTGTTGGAGTTCATTGACAGCACTTCATACCCCATCGCCATCAACAACAGTGCCCCGCCAGGGTCGGCTGCCATCTCGCCACAGATGGACACTGGCTTGCCCTCCTTGCGGGTTTCACGGGCAATGTACTGCAGCGCGCGCAATACAGCGGGATGATAGGGTGCATACAAGCCGGCCACGCGCGGGTTGTTGCGGTCCACCGCCAGCAGGTATTGGGTCAAATCATTGGACCCCACTGAGATAAAATCGACTATGCGTGCAAAGCGGCGCACCTGGTACACCGCGGCCGGAACCTCTACCATCACGCCGACCATGGGACGCTCAACCGCGTAACCTTCATCCTGCAGCTCGGCCAACGCACGGTCGATCTGGCGCATCGCCTCTTCGACTTCGTGCACACTGGTCACCATCGGCAGCATGATGCGCAGATTGTTGAGCCCCTCGGAAGCGCGCAACATGGCCCGCACCTGTACCAGAAATATTTCGGGGTGGTCCAGGGTTACTCGGATGCCGCGCCAGCCCAGGAAGGGATTGTCTTCCTCGATCGGGAAGTAGGGCAGCGCCTTGTCGCCGCCGATATCCAGTGTTCGCATGGTCACGGGCCGCGGTGCAAATGCTTCCATCTGACTGCGATAACTCTGCAGCTGCTCCTGTTCGCTGGGGAAGAAATCACGGATCATGAAGGGAATTTCAGTACGATACAGACCGATCCCTTCGGCACCACGCTCCAGTGAGCGGGTCACATCCGCCACCAGCCCGGTATTGACCCACAGCGGCATGCGATAACCGTCCGTTGTTTCAGCCGGCAGGTCCCGGAGCCCTTCCAGCCCGGCTGCCACCAACCGCTCTTCACGCATCACTTCACGGAAGGCTTCCAGCAACTGTTCCGAAGGGTTCACATAGATGCGACCGGAGTAACCGTCCACTATCACCTTGCGCCCCTCAAGGCGGGTAAAGGGCAGGTCGACCACCCCCATCACGGTGGGTATGCCGATTGAGCGTGCCATGATCGCTGCATGGGAATTGCCCGAGCCGGTCACCGATACCAGTCCGACCAGCTTGTTCTCCGGCACCATGCCCAGCATCGCCGGCGACAGTTCATCTGCGATCAGGATACTGTCATCGGGATAATCCACCTCCATCGGGCCTGCACTTTCCTGCAGATAGCTGAGAATGCGCCGGCCAAGGTCGCGCACATCGGTAGCCCGCTCACGCAGGTAGGCGTCTTCCATGGCGTTGAACTGCTTCACATGGCCAAGGATAACTTCGCGCAGCGCGCCCTGAACCCAGTTGCCGGCACGAATGTGCGCCTCAATTTCAGTCTTGAGCGCCGGGTCATCCAGCATCCGCAGGTAAACGTCAAACAGCGCCTGTTCTTCGGACTTCAGCCGCTGTGCCAGACTGCGTCCCGCGGTGCGGATATCATCCCGTACCGCTTCCATCGCCATCTCCAGACTATGCAGCTCCTGCTCGACATCGTGTGGAGTCTTGTCTGGAACGGTTTCCAGCTCGGCGTCGATGGTTGCCACGACCACAGTTCCAATCGCCACTCCCGACGCGGCAGCCACACCATCGAAGCGACGATCATGCACCGCCTTCGCCTCGGCCTGGGGGTGCTGCTCCGAGTTGATTGAACCGGTCGCCTCTGCATGGGCGATAACCCCTGCCAACTGGGCCGACACCGTTACCAGAAAAGCCTCTTCACTTTCATCAAAGCGGCGCAGATCATGCTGCTGTACGACCAATACCCCCAGCACACTTCGGTGATGGATGATCGGCACCCCCAGGAAGGCATGAAAGCGCTCTTCTCCGGTTGACTGGAGGTAGTGAAACGCCGGGTGACTGAAGGCATCTTCCAGGTTGATTGGCTCGGCTCGCTGTCCCACAAGCCCCACGATACCCTCTGTCATGGACAGACTGACCTTGCCGACCGCTTCCTGATTCAGCCCCTGGGTTGCTCGCAGTACATAGCGCTGCTGCACTGAGTCCAGCAAAAAAATAG
The DNA here is from genome assembly GCF_040547585.1 of Marinobacterium sp. MBR-111. Taxonomy (NCBI): domain Bacteria; kingdom Pseudomonadati; phylum Pseudomonadota; class Gammaproteobacteria; order Oceanospirillales; family Oceanospirillaceae; genus Marinobacterium; species Marinobacterium sp. MBR-111. The sequence goes on along the minus strand of NZ_JBEPQA010000014.1, from coordinate 85,452 downwards.
AGCACACCTCCGTCCGCATGGCACGCTGAATACGGCGCACAATCAGGTCCAGCACAGACTCCAGGTCCGGGGCAGTACTGACTTCCTGTACGATTTTGCGCAGTACACTCAACATGCTCATGGAGCGCTCCTATCTCTGCATCAGACCACGGCCTATAAACGTGCCAACCGCGGTGACAACTCCTTCATCGCTTTCCGATACACCTCGCGCTTGAAGGACACCACCTGCCCCAGAGGGTACCAATAACTGACCCACTCCCAGCCATCAAACTCGGGAGAGTCGGTATGGTCGATCCGCACGGCACTGTCTTCACTGAGCATCCGCAACAGGAACCATTTCTGCTTCTGGCCTACACACACAGGGTGTGAGTGGCGCCTGATCATGCGTTTGGGCAAACGGTAGCGCAGCCAGCCTCTCGTCACCGCCATGATTTCAACATCATAGGGCGACAAACCGATCTCTTCGCTCAGCTCACGATACATTGCCTGCTCCGGCGTTTCGTTCGACTGTATGCCCCCCTGCGGGAACTGCCAGGCGTTCTGCCCGATGCGTCTTGCCCAAAGAACCTGACCCTGCGAATTAACCAGAATGATTCCGACATTGGGCCTGAATCCATCTGTATCAATCACAATTCTGATCCCGATCAATATACGTTTTAGTTTTATTGTTCCACAGATCCGTGATTTGGCAAATAGCCACCGCTTCTCGGCAATTGCACGTACCTCCAGGCCCGTCTATGCTTGCGCTTTATTTTCAGCCGGCTCCGCCGGCAACCGACACTGAGGGAGTTAGCCGTGAGCCTGGCGATTTTTGATCTGGACCATACCCTGATCGGCGGCGACAGCGACCATGCCTGGGGCGAATTTTTGTGCCGCAAGGGCGTGGTAGACGAAACGGAATACCGCGCTGCCAATGACCGCTTCTATGAAGAGTACCTGCGCGGCGAGATGGATATCCACCAGTTTCTGAATTTTGCGCTGAATCCACTGGCTCAGCACTCACCGGAACAACTGGACAGATGGCACGCAGAATTCATGCATGAGTGCATCGAGCCGATCATCCTGCCCAAAGCGGAAGCATTGCTGCAACAGCACCGAGAACAGGGCGACTTTCTGCTGATCATCACTGCAACCAACCGCTTCGTAACGGCACCCATTGCCCAACGGCTGGGTGTCGATGATCTGCTGGCCACCGATCCAGAGATGATCAACGGCCGTTTCACCGGTAAGGTCGCCGGTACGCCGTGCTTCCAGGGTGGCAAGGTGACACGCCTCCAGCAGTGGCTGAAACAGACCGGCCACAGCCTGAAAGACAGCTGGTTCTACAGCGACTCCAATAACGACCTGCCACTGCTGGAAGTAGTGGACAACCCGGTAGCTACCAACCCGGATGAACGCCTGCGGACAACGGCAGAGGCACGTGGCTGGCCGATCCTGCAGTTGATGGAGTGATATCGATGGCTGCGCCGGGGTGACTCTGTTTCGGCGCGGCCATTCCCCATCAGAGGCGCGTGCGGCAGGCTTTCATGCTGGCATTAAGCGCACGCATGATGGAACGACGGCTAATCACCCCCGCCAGCCGACCGTCCTTGCCCACGACCGGCCAGGTTTTGGGTTTATCACCGCCCATTTTCTGCACCTGATCAATAATGTTCTCTCCGGGGCTGGCACACAGCGGCTCGCTGAACATGATATCGCGCACCTGAATCCGGCTATCACAGTGGTAACTGCCACTGATTAGATAACCGACACAATCATGCTCGGACACAAAGCCACACACCCGATGCTCATCATCAACCACGGGCAAACCGCTCTGGCCAGACTGCAGTATCAGATCCACCGCCTCGGCCAGCGTCATCTCCACGTGCAGCGGATAGGGTACAGGCTGCATCAAATCCTCTACGCGTTGCTGATGAATCATATTGACTCTCCTTGGGTCACCGGTCGTCTTTTGCAGCTATTATCTCAGATCGTTGCCTGCTTCTGTCTTGATTATAGTCAGGGACAGGGGTTGGGGTAGCGTTGATGGATCGCTTCAATCTCTGCCAACAGATCGGAAGTCAGGGTCAGCTGCAGGGACGCGAGGTTACTGCGCAGCTGGGTCATGCGAGTCGCGCCAATGATATTACTGCCCAGGAAAGGCCTGCTGTTCACATAGGCCAGCGCCATTTGTGCCGGGTCCATGCCCTGCTCGGCCGCCAGCGCCAAATAAGCATCGGTGGCCGCAAGTCCCTGCTCGGTAATATAGCGCTTGTACTCGGGAAACAGCGCCAGACGCGATCCCTCAGGGCGAGCCCCTCCTGCGTATTTGCCGCTGAGCACGCCAAATCCCAGCGGTGAGTAGGCCAACAGACCCACCTTTTCACGCAGCAGCACCTCGGCAAGCCCTACCTCGGTCGTGCGGTTGAGCAGACTGTAGGGATTCTGTACCGAGATGATCCGAGGCAGACCCAGCTGCTCGGCCAGCTGAAGGCACTTCATGGTACCCCAGGGGGTTTCGTTGGACAGACCGATGTAGCGGATCTTGCCCTCGCTTACCAGGTCCCCCAGTACACGCAATGTTTCAGCCAATGGCGTGCCATCGGCTGAAGGGTCGTGCTGATAGCCCAGCTGGCCAAAGAAGTTGGTCTTGCGATCGGGCCAGTGCAGCTGATACAGGTCGATATAATCCGTTTGCAGACGGGTCAGGCTGCCTTCGATTGCCGCACGCAGGTTGGCCTCGTCATGATGGAGATCAGGACGCAAATAGCTGACCATCTCGCCAGGACCGGCTGCCTTGGTGGCCAGTACGACCTGATCCCGACAACCGCGTTGTCGCATCCAATTGCCGATATACTGCTCCGTACGCCCCTGAAACTCTGCAGCGGTGGGCACCGGATACATCTCGGCGGCATCGATCAGGTTCACGCCCTGAGCCAAGGCATAATCGAGCTGTTCGAACGCTTCTGCCTCACTGTTCTGACGCCCGAAGGTCATGGTCCCCAGTGCGATACGGCTGACATTCAGCTCGGACTGTCCCAGCATTTGATACTGCATTGCGTTCTCCTCTGACTCTCGACCTGTTTAACCTGCAGGCAGCACGCGCATAAAGTAGGCTTTCAGGTATTCGGTTTCGGGAATGGCCGGATGGATCGGGTGATCCGAGCCCTGGCTGCCCTGCGCGAAGATCTGGCCGTTACGATCCAGCTCGCGGCTGTTCGCGCGCAGAATATCCACCAGGCGGCTCTTTTCCAGATGCATGGAACAGGACGCGGATATCAGTGTGCCGTCCTTTTCCAGCAGCCGCATGGCCAGATTATTGATACGGGCATAGGCACGCTCGCCGTTGCGGATATCCTTGCGCCGGGCGATAAAGGCCGGCGGGTCCACAATCACTACATCAAAGCGCTCCTTGTCGGCGACCAGTGCCTTGCACAGGTCAAAGGCATCGCCCTGCAGGCCCCGAAAGCGGGTTTCACCCTCATTGATGCGCGCATTTTCGGCTGCTACTTCCAGCGCCGTCACCGAAGCATCCACACACACCACTTCGGAGGAGCCGGCGGCCAGTGCCTGCGCCCCCCAGCCGCCAACGTAACTGAACAGATCCAGCACCCGCTTGCCCTTGACCAGCGTCTGCATGCGCGCCCGGTTCTCACGGTGGTCATAAAACCAACCAGTCTTCTGTCCAGTCAGAATCGGCGCCAGCAGGTTCACCCCGTTTTCCATCAGCGGGGCCAGCTCCGGCACTTCGCCCTGCACCACTTCGACATAGGTCTCCAAGCCTTCGGTTGCACGCATCTTGCCGTCATTGCGGAACACAATCGCCTGCGGCTGGAACACTTTGTTAAGCGCATCCACGATCTCCTGCTGCAGCTGTTCCATGCCGGCACTGGAAATCTGTACCACAAAGATGTCGTAGAAACGGTCCACCACCAGCCCGGGCAAAAGATCGGCATCGCCAAAGATCAACCGGTAGCAGGGCTGATCAAAGCACATTTCACGCAGTGACTGGGCCACCTTGAAGCGATGTACCAGCAGCGAGCGATCCAGCGGATAACGCAGATCCCGGCTCAGCATTCGGCCACAGATCAGTGTATTGGGGTTTACCGAGGCAATACCCAGCGCTTTGCCACGGGCATCCTGTACCACCACCTGCTCACCGGGCTCGAAAGCCTTCAGCGGTGTGGCCTGGTTGTCCACTTCGTTGCTGTAGATCCAGAGGTGGCCAGCCCTAAGGCGGCGGTCTGCATTGTTCTGAAGCTGGAGGGGTCTGAGATTCATCGTATTCACATGCTCTGAAATGACTGTCCCGGCCTGAGCCGGGACAGTGGAATTATGCAGGCCCAACGGCCGGGTTCAGCTTTCGGACTCGCAGTGCGCTGCGTATCCGTCGGCATCCAGCAGATCATCGAGCTCTGCCGGGTCCGTCAGCTTGAGTTTGAAGAACCAGCCATCACCATAGGGATCAGAGTTGACCAGTTCTGGAGAATCTTCAAGTGCTTCATTGATTTCCACGACCTCACCACTGAGAGGAGCATAGACATCGGAAGCGGCCTTGACGGATTCCACCACACCGGCATCATCCCCGGCTGAAACTTCATCACCCACATCCGGCAATTCGACAAACACCACATCACCCAGCAGGTCCTGAGCGTGCTCGGTAATACCGATGGTCACGACACCTTCACCCTCTTCGCGGATCCACTCGTGGCTGGCGACATATTTCAGTTCATTGGGGATGTTGCTCATCTGGGCTTCCTATCGGTCTTGTTCAGGATTCAGGAAAAAACTTTTTCACCATGGCGTACGAACGGCGGTTTCACCACCTGCACGCGCACGCGCTTGCCACGCACTTCGACTTCGGCGTCACTGCCGATACCTGCCGGCACCCGCGCCAGCGCAATGGAGTGTCCCAGGGTCGGTGAGAAGCTGCCGCTGGTAATTTCACCTTCACCCAGCCCATCGACCACCACTTTCTGGTGGGAGCGCAGCACCCCACGTTCAGTCAGGACCAAGCCTACCTGGCGTTCGGCAACCCCAGCAGCCTTCTGTGCTTCCAGCGCTGCTCGACCGACAAAGTCGCGCTCTGCCGGTTCCCAGGCGATGGTCCAGCCCATGCCGGCCGCCAGTGGTGATACACTTTCATCCATATCGGAGCCGTACAGGTTCATGCCGGCTTCCAGACGCAGGGTATCACGAGCCCCCAGACCACAGGGAGCGACACCCGCGTCCAGCAGGTGCTGCCAGAAGTCCGCCGCCTCTTCTTCGGGCAGCATGATTTCCAGGCCGTCCTCACCAGTATAGCCGGTACGCGCAATAAACCAGCCTTCCGATTCCTGGCCCACAAAGGGCTTCAGCTCGGAAATCAGGCGGGCACGAGACTCGCTTACCACCTGCTCCACACGCTGACGCGCTTTCGGGCCCTGTACAGCAATCATGGCCAAGTCGGGCTGCTCGGTCAGCGTAACGTCAAAGCGCACGGCCTGATCAGCCATCCAGAGCAGATCCTTGTCACGGGTACCACAGTTGACCACTACCCGATACCATTCACCGGATGAATCCGGTTCGGTCATCAAATAGACGATCAGATCATCGATCACGCCGCCCTTTTCGTTCAACATGCCGCTGTAAAGCGCTTTGCCCTTCTGCCGCAACAGTGCCACATCGTTCGCCAGCAGGTGGCGCAGGTAACTGCGTGCCTGAGCTCCGGACACATCCACCACTGTCATGTGGGACACATCGAACATGCCTGCGCTCTGACGTACCTTATGATGTTCTTCAACCTGGGATCCGTAATGCAGTGGCATGTCCCAACCACTGAAATCAACCAGCTTGGCGCCCAGCGCATGATGTTGTTCGTAGAGTGCGGTCTTATGTCCCATCGGCAAACTCATCTGCAGCAGTGTTCGGAATTTGCAGCTTCAACAGCCACGTCGCAACCGGTTAACACAAAAAAAGGGAAGACAATGTATCGGCATTTACGCCGCAGTTCAATCTTTAACCGCCCGTCAAATAGTCGGACGCCGCGTCAGCGCCGGTCGCTCACCCGAAAGCCCCATCGCCTGCAGCACCAGGTGTTGTTTAAGCGGCTCCAGCCGGTCGGTCAGATTCATGCCACAGCTGCGTAACAGACGCACAACCGGCGGCCGGGGTGCAAACAGGCGACGAAACCCTTCCATGGCAGCAGCCATGGTCAGATTGGCGCTACGACGCTGACGCTGGAAGCGGCGCAACACCGCTTCATCGGTCCAGCGCTCACCTCGCGTCTTGGCTGCCAGCAGCACTTCAGCCAACGCGGCGGCATCCATAAAACCGAGATTTACGCCCTGCCCGGCCAAGGGGTGGATGGTATGGGCGGCATCACCCACCAGTGCAAGTCCCGTCTCGGCATAGCGGTGTGCGTGGCGCTGGCGCAGCACAATCGAGCGGCGTTCGTCACAGCCCTCGATGCGCCCCAGACGGTGCCCAAAAGCGCGCCCAAGGGCGGTGCAGAAGTCAGCTTCATCCAACGCCATCAAGCTGGCAGCATGCTCGGGTGAAGTCGACCAGACAATTGACAGGGTACGATCATTCTCTGCCGCCAGCGGCAACAGTGCCAGTGGGCCATCTTCGGTAAAGCGCTGCCAGCAGGTATCCGCGTGTGACTGTTCGGTGTGAATAGTGGTGACAATGGCGTGATGACCATAGTCCCACTCAGTGGCACCAATGCCTGACAACTGTCGCGTCAGGGATTCCGCTCCATCAGCCCCTACCAGCAACCGAGTCTCAATGCGACGACCATTACTCAACACCAGCTCGCGGTGACCATCGGTATCAGGAGCCGACAACTGCCTCAGGGAGACATCGCTGATCAATTCCACATTATCAAACCGATTGAGCTGCTCATGCAGCGCCGCCAATATCACACTGTTCTCAACAATATAGCCCAGGCAGTTTTCATGCAGGGCATCGGCACTGAAATGGATACGGCCACTGCCCTCTCCATCCCAAACCTCCATATCGGTATAGGCTGCGGCACGCCTTGCCTGCACACCGCTCCAGGCGGACAAAGAGGTCAGCAGTTGAACAGATGCCAGATTGAGAGCACTGACGCGGGCGTCATGCCTGCCCGGAGTCATGGCTGCGTCGGCTTCTGCCAACCACTGTTGCAACGATCCGGGACGCTGCTCAAGCAGCTGGATCCTGACACCTGAAGGTGCCAGCGCACAGGCCAGTGCGGCGCCCACCATGCCGGCGCCACTGATCACAATATCGGTCATAGAGGATGAGGTCATGTTCAGCTCCGACAGGAAAGGGGGGTCAGCGTAGCCGTGCGGAGGGCTGGTCAAGCCCCATGGCGGCACGGGCAAACAGGGTTTTGGCAGGAGGACAACTTTCAAGCAGCTGCAGCCCGCTGCCACGCAGAGCCCGCAGCAGTGGATTGTGGCTGGTAAACAGTTTCATGGTTCGATCACTGAACTGAATGGTACGAAACTGATCCTGCCGCCGCTGCTCAACAAACTTCTGCAGCGCAGTCAGGTCACCCAGCGCAAGGTCGGCACGCTTGCGCGCGATGATCAAGTCTGCCAGCGCAACGGCGCCGCGCAGGGCAAGATTGTAGCCCTGTCCGGCGATCGGATGCAGAGCGTGCGCGGCGTTACCCAGCACCACCAACCCGGCACGCACCTGCTCTTCTGCCAGCGACAGCTTCAGCGGGTAGTGATAGCGCTCACCCACCGCGGTAAAACGGCCGGCACGGTAACCGAAGCGCTCCTGCAGGCGCGCCAGAAACGCCGCATCATCCAGCGCCAGAACCCCGTCCAGCTCGTCATCACCCAGAGTCCAGACCAGACCGCAACGGTTGTGGCCGTTGATCGATTCGCCGGGCAGCAGCGCCAGCGGGCCATCCTGAGTGAAGCGCTCATAGGCTATGTTGCGGTGCGGCCGATCCAGTGACACATTGGCAACCAGTGCATGCTGATCATAGGACTGTACGCTGTAGCCGATTCCCAGCTGTTCGCGCAGGGACGAGCGACCACCGTCAGCCATGACCATCAGGTCAGCCTGCAGTCTCTGCTGCTCGCCGTTGACCTGCAGCTGCAGCCTGTTGCCGCCGGCACGCTGCTCCAGCGCAGTCACCTCGACCGGCGCCATCAGAGTCAGCCACGGACCGACATTGCGCTGTAGCTGGCTATTCAACACCTGGCCCAGCCAATGGTTTTCCACCACATAGCCCAGCGCCGGGACGGCCTCATCCTCAGCCTGTAGCCGGGTGGTGCCGAAACGCCCGCGCTCGGACACGTGTATGGTATTGATCGGCGTCAGATGAGCCTGCAGCGCCTGCCAAAGCCCCATACGCTCATACAGGGTACGCACACCCTGAGCCAGCGCCGTTGAGCGATTGTCGTAACTGGGGGTGAAAATCGGCTCATCCGCACCCGGCAAAGGCTGGGCTTCGACCAGTGCCATCCGCAAATTGAGCGCTTTTGCCGTTGGCAGCAGGGCGCAGGCCAGACTCGCCCCGACCATGCCGCCACCAATTATGACCAGATCATACTGCTGCATGCGCGTTCCTCACTGAGTCAGCGGCGAGCCATCAGCTCTTCGATGGCGGCAACGGTTTTGGGTACGGCCGAAGTGAGCACCTCGCAGCCCGCAGGCGTGACCAGCACATCATCTTCTATACGGATACCGATGCCGCGCCAGCGAGGCTCAACACTGTCATCATCCGGTGCGATATACAGCCCCGGCTCCACGGTCATCACCATACCCGGCTCAAGCGGTCGCCACTCGCCCTTCAGTTTGTACTGGCCCACATCATGCACATCCATTCCCAGCCAGTGACCGATGCGATGCATATAGAAACGACGATAGGCACCTTCCTCAATCAACGCATCACGCTCGCCCACAAGCAGACCCAGCTTAATCAGCCCATCGGTCAGACACTCAACCGACAGATCGTGAATCTTGTTCCAGGGGACACCAGGCTTCATCGCCGCGATGCAGGCTTCCTGGGTATCCAGTACCAGCTGATACAGCGCCTTTTGTTCGTCACTGAAGCGGCCATTGACCGGAAAGGTACGGGTAATATCGCTGGCATAGTTGTCCAGCTCACAACCGGCATCGATCAGCACCAGATCACCATCCTGCATCGGAGCGCTGTTTTCGATGTAGTGCAGAATGCAGGCGTTGGCGCCGGCGCCCACAATCGGTGAGTAGGCTTGAAAGCGGGCGCCCTGCTGCATGCAGTAGCCGGTAATCTCGGCCTCCAGCTGGTACTCATGCATCCCGGGGTTTGCTGCGCGCATGGCGCGGCAATGCGCTTCAGCCGAGATTTCGGCGGCACGACGCATCACCTCCTGCTCGGCTTCAGACTTGAACAGGCGCAGCTCATGCAGCAAATTATCCAACAGCACCAGCTCTTCCGGCGCCTGCGCACCCTGACGGGCTCGGCCGCGAATCTCGTTGAGCCAGCCGCGTACCCGACCATCCAGGGCTTCATCGCTGCCCAGTGCATAGTAGAGCCGGCTGGCACCATCCAACAGGCTCGGCACTGTCTGCTCAAGCTCTGTCAGCGAGAACGCCTGGTCCGCGCCAAAATCACGTACACAGCCCTCGGGGCCGGCGCGGTAGCCGGTCCAGATCTCCATCTGCGGGTCGCGCGGCGGACAGAAAAGCACAAACTCACCCTCGACTCGACCGGGAATCAGGAGCAACAAGGCGTCCGGCTCATTAAAACCGGTCAGGTAATAAAAATCGCTGTCCTGGCGAAAACTATACTCGGCATCGCGGTTGCGCGTTTTCAGATGGGCTGCACAGACCAGCGCCACACTGCCGGCTGGCAACTTTTCCAGCAACCTTTGGCGGCGACGGGCAAATTCAGATTGAGCAATTTTCATGCTGACTTTCCTCCGGTCAGTGCAGAACAGGCGCTGTTTCGGCTGCAGCATCACTCGGCTGCCCATCCGGCTCATTGCATTCACTGAACACCAGCAATGCCGCCATGCGTACGTATTCCTGCACTTCCATCAGGTCATTTTCGTCTTCTTCCGCTTCGGCATCGGCAGCCGTTGTGATCTGAACGATCTGAGCCAGGTCTCGCAGGGTTTCCTGGCCTTCGATCGACAACCCCTGGCTACCCTTGCGTTCCTGCAGGCCGAAACCGCTGAGAAAACCGCTGCACCACAAACCCAACGCATCTGCACGCCCCGCCAGTGGCTGGTCATCATCCGGCAGGACCAGTTCAAAGCTGAAGTCCGGGGCCTGCAGCTGCTGCAGCGTGGCCAGATACAGCTGCATGATGCCAGTACGCGTCAGCTCTCGGCTGAACGGCTCCAGATCCAGCAGCTCGCCGATACGGGCAAACAGGGTGACCGGATCAAACCGGGCACCGGCCGCTACCTGGCCGCACAGCAGTCCGTGCAGCTCAGCGGGGGAAAGGGTCAGCAATCCCTCTTCCACCAGCAGGTCAGCCAAAGTGTCAAAATCCGGCAGCTCGATTACGGGGGCCTGTTCATCTGTCATATTGATCTATCCGGTTCGGGTCATGTTTTTACAGAGGGTATCCGGAGAGGGCCGGCACTGCATTGATCTCTATGCTAGCATTTAGCCCTATACAGGGCCATGCGTGTCAGATTGACCCTGTCGCAACGGCTGTTTATAGTCAGCGCATACTGCATGGGGCCTGGCATGACCGAACATTATTTCAACGCACTGGAACACAAGATTGACCTGCTTCTTGCGCGGGTAGAACAGCTTGAGCTTGAAAACAGCACGCTGCGCGAACAGGACACCCGTCTGCGCGAAGAACGTGCTCAATTGATCCAGCTGAATGACCAGACCCGCAGCAAGGTTGAAGGCATGATACAGCGACTCAAGGCACTGGAGCAGAACTCATGAGCGCAGACGCACGCACTGTCACCGTCAAGTTGCTCGACAAGGAATATACCATCAGCTGCCCGGACGGAGCCGAAGCGGAGTTACTGGCCTCTGCCGACTACCTGAACCAGAAAATGCTCGATATACGTCACTCAGGCAAGATCATCGGCCTTGAGCGGATCGCTGTTATGGCCGCATTGAATATGTCGCACGAGCTGATCAAAAGCCGAGAGGAACAGCGTCAGGCAGTAGAGGTCAACCTGCGCCGATTGGGGCAGAAAATTGACCAGAGCCTGGCACGCAACAACACCTCCAAAGCGAATGAAAACTCTTCATCATCCTGAAAACATTTTATTTTCATAATTTTAAGCATCCTTAGCAGAAGCAGAAAGAATTACAAGAGCTGACATTCAGACAAGCACGCGTATAATGAAATCAGGTTCCTGGAGTGTTCGACAGTCGGTCAAGTCCCTCGAGCCGATAAGCAATACCCCGGCAGCGCTCAACTGGTATTGTGAGCATGTCCGCTTGACGGAAAGCCTGATATATCAGTAAGCGCTTCCACTCTGAACCTTAGGGTTCAGGGCCACGACCGACACCGGCACTCCGGGAAGCCTTTTACATCATGCAGGATCGCAAAACACTCCGCCGCGAAATGCGGGCCCGAAGACGGGCACTTACCCCCCAGCAACAGCGCACAGCCGGTCGCTGCCTTGCTCGAAACCTCGCCCGACAACTCTGGTTCGCCAAGGCTCGCCATGTGGCAATTTATCTGCCCAACGATGGCGAAATCGATACCCGACCACTGATAACCCTTTGCCGCACGCTTGGAAAAACGCTCTATCTGCCGGTACTGCACCCGATCCGGCACAACCGACTCTGGTTTACCCCCTACGCCAAAACGACCCGGATGCAGCTCAATCGCTACCGTATACTGGAGCCCGTACTTCAGGGCAAGCCTGTTCGCCCTGCTGTGGCACTGGATCTGGTACTGCTGCCGCTAGTGGCGTTTTCAGCCGATGGTGGCCGTATGGGCATGGGAGGAGGCTATTATGACCGGACGTTTGCCTTCCGCCTGAAGGGCAATGGCATGCGCGGACCAAAATTGGTGGGACTTGCACACGAGTTGCAGCGAGTGAATCAGCTACCGATAGAAAGGTGGGATGTTCCGTTGGACGCGATCGCAACAGATTCGCGGGTTTACGCCATCAACTGTTGAAAACCTGCTGCACCATGGTGGCCAGTTGGAGATCGCTCTGTGAGATGCCAGTCATTACAGCACCTACTATGAACACAATCACGAGTACCAATACCAGATCCGGGCTTTTATTCATGATCGTCAGCAGTTATCCGATGGTTGCAGTTAAAGTTATGCTTTAAGTGTCAGCATAATCATGTGACAAACGCTAGTCTTTCACACGCAGCTTTTTTTTCAACCCCTTTGGCGGCACTTTTCCGGATTTTAACCTCTATTTTTTATATCTTCAGGGATATGTCGCCAAACGTGCCGAAAAATGTATGAAATAAGGTATGTTTTTGGCGACACTTTTAAAGAAGAATCAAAACTACGGGCAGCGTCAGCATTGAAATCATCGTCTGTGCCGTAATGATGCCCGCCATCAACTCGGCATCACCGCCCATCTGCCGGGCCAGAATATAGGCCGAAGTGGCCGTCGGTACGGCCGCAAATATCACTACTACACTGGTTGTCAGCAGGTCCAGCTGCCACAACCCGGCCAGCGCAAACGCCAGCAGCGGCAAAAACAGAAGCTTGATCAGACTGGCCGCGACCAGTGCCCTGCCGCCGCCACGCAAGGCCCGCAAGTCCAATCCGGCTCCCACCGCCAGCAGCCCCATTGGCAACGCCATACGCCCCAACAGCTCCAGCACCGAAGTTACACCCAAAGGCAAAGCAGCGCCCGAAAGGCTCAACGCAATACCCAGCAGACAAGCCAGAATCAACGGATTTCGAGCCAGTGTCATCAGCAGTTGACGCGGCGAAAACGCCTGCTCGGAAGTCAGTGCAAAAGCCAGGACGCTGAACAGGTTCAGCAGCGGAATCATCACGGCCGTTATCACCGCCGCCAGCACGATGCCCTCTGACCCGTGCAGCGCCGCAGTGACAGCAAGCGCAACATAGGTATTGAAGCGTACACTGCCCTGAAAAAAAGAGGTGAAGGCAGGTACCGTCAGACGCAACAGCGGTTTGCAGGCACAACAGAACAGAGCGGCCATAACCAACACAACCACAACCAGTGCCGCCAGCCGAATAGAATCGTCACCTGCCAGCTGGGCATTGGCCAGACGCTCCACCAGCAAAGCCGGAAACAGCACATAATAGGTCGCCTTTTCTGCCGGCTGCCAGAAACCTTCACCTGGAAATCCACTGCGACGAGCCAGAAAGCCGAGCAGCAGGAGCGCAAAAACAGGCCAGAGGGCGATGATTATCGGCTGCATCTGATATACATTCCCCTACAAGAGACGGCAACACAGGTTGCTCAACCATTACCAACAAAGGCTGCATATAATGCTGACATCATTGGTTCTTACGGTCATCGGACCGGATAAGCCGGGGCTGGTCGGACTGCTGTCCCGCACCATTGCCGAGCATCAGGGTAACTGGCTGGAGTCGGGCATGTCACGCCTGGGTGGCAAGTTCGCCGGCATTCTGATCACTCAAGTGCCCAACGAACAGGCCGAGGCACTGATCAGCGCACTGGAAGCGCTGCAAACACAGGGACTCAGAGTCACGGCGGAGCGCAGCGAAGACGCCCCACCCGTAGCCGAGATGCAGCCGATGACACTGGAGCTGGTGGGGCATGACAAACCGGGTATTGTGCGCGAGATTTCACAGGCACTGGCCGCACGACACATCAATGTAGAACGATTGAGCACCGAGCTGACCTCTGGCTCAATGTCGGCGGAAGAGCTGTTCAAGGCCGAGGCAGAACTGTTGGCCCCGGCAGACCTGGATCCGGATGATCTGCAGCAGGCACTGGAAGCGATCGCCGGTGATCTGATGGTGGACATCACCCTGCGCTGACAGCAAAACCAAGACTGGAGCCACCAAACTGGCGGCTCTTCGACCACCGCGTCATTTTCAGTCGGCACGCGCCGCCAACAGGTCACGACCGCGAATCACCGCTGCCCGCACCTGATCCGGTGCCGTGCCACCAATGTGGTTACGCGCCGCCACCGATCCTTCCAGCGTCAGCACTGCAAACACATCATCGGCGATCACATCGGAGAACTGCTGTAGTTCTTCCAGTGTCATGTCGGACAGGTCCTTGCCGGTCTTGATGCCGTAGGCGACGGACAGCCCGACAATTTCGTGGGCATCACGGAAGGCCACGCCCTTGCGAACCAGATAGTCGGCCAGATCGGTAGCGGTGGAGAAACCACGGCGCGCCGCTTCACGCATCTGATCCTTGCGCGACTCGATAGCCGGCACCATGTCACCAAAGGCACGCAGGCAGCCCTTCACCGTGTCCACAGCGTCAAACAGCGGCTCCTTGTCTTCCTGATTGTCCTTGTTGTACGCCAGCGGCTGGGACTTCATCAGCGTCAGCAGTGAGATCAGGTGACCGTAAACACGGCCGCTCTTGCCACGTACCAGCTCAGGCACGTCCGGATTCTTTTTCTGCGGCATGATGGAAGAGCCGGTGCAGAAACGGTCAGGCAGGTTGATAAAGTTGAACTGGGCCGATGTCCAGAGTACCAACTCCTCCGACATCCGGGTCATGTGCATCAGCAACAGGCTGGCAGCAGCGCAAAACTCGATGCCGAAATCACGATCGGACACTGCATCCAGGGAGTTGCCCGCCGGGGCATCAAACTGCAGCAGTTCGGCGGTGTAGTGTCGGTCAATCGGATAAGTTGTACCAGCCAGAGCCGCGGCCCCCAGCGGCATGATGTTGACGCGCTTGCGGCAGTCGGCAAAGCGCTCATAGTCACGGCTCAGCATCTCGAACCAGGCCAGCAGATGATGGCCGAAGGTGACAGGCTGGGCGGTTTGAAGGTGCGTGAAGCCGGGCATGATGGTATCGGCTTCCTGCTCGGCCAGATCCAGCAGTCCTTGCTGCAGGCGGCTGACCTCGGCCAGAATCAGGTCGATCTCGTCGCGCATGTAGAGACGGATGTCAGTGGCGACCTGGTCATTGCGCGAACGACCGGTATGCAGTTTCTTGCCGGTGATGCCGATCTTCTTCGTCAGTGCAGCCTCGATGTTCATGTGAACATCTTCCAGCTCCACCGACCACTCGAACTCGCCACGCTCAATCTCGACCCGGATCTCGCCCAGGCCACGGATGATTGCGTCACGCTCTTCCTCGGTCAGCACCCCCACCTTCGCCAGCATACGTGCGTGCGCCACTGAGCCCTGGATATCGTGCCGATAAAGACGCTTGTCGAAATCAACCGAAGCGGTGAAACGGGCGACGAATGCATCGGTTGGCTCACTGAAGCGGCCGCCCCACTGCTGATTGGTCTCTTTGCTCATACACCTCTACCTCGCTGACTCTGAATCGGCCCAAACAAGCGGACCGGTGAATGTCGATGAGTTGATTATACAGCCCTTTCCGACCAACAGCATGGTCAATACCGATTCCGGTTGCTGGCCAGCCAAAACCACCCAACCACAATACTTTAGTATTATTTTGAGACTTTAAATCTCATTTTGATTGACATAGCCTCAAGGCAGCATCATAAATAACGAGACTTATCGTCTCAAAATAACAAAAAGGAACTGATATGAAACCGTTCACACGCTCCCTGACCAAACACTCACTCACCCTGCTGACCGGCGCCGTGCTGGCGTCCAGTTTCAGTACCGCCACTCAAGCCACCGACGATCAGGTGCGCTGGAAAGTTCAGGCGGTGTTCAATACCAACTGGCCGGGTTTAGGCAACCCCATTCGCTTGGTCGAGGAGTCCCTGAAGGAAGCCAGTGGCGGAGAAGCCCAGATCAAGGTATACGAGCCGGGCAAAATCGTGCCGTCCTTTCAAATCACCGAAGCGGTGAAGAACAAGCAGATTCCTGCCGGTTATGCCTGGCTGGCCTATGATCAGGGCAAGATGCCTGCCGCGGCCCTGTTTGCCGCGATTCCCTTCGGCATGGACCCCCTGGGCTACAGCGCCTGGTGGTATGAAGGTGGCGGCCATCAGCTGGCCGAAAAACTCTATGCACCCCATAACATCCATCCGATCCTCTGCTCCATCACCGGTGCCGAAACCGCCGGCTGGTTCCGCAAGGAGATCAACACCCCCGAAGACCTCCAGGGCCTGAAAATCCGTTTTGCCGGTATCGGCGGCAAGGTACTGCAGAAGCTGGGCGCATCGGTCACTATCATCCCCGGCGGGGAGATCTTCCCGGCACTGGAGAAAGGCGCCATTGATGCCACCGAATTTGCGACTCCGGCCATCGACGAGATGCTCGGTTTCGACAAGGTTGCCAAGCACAACTACTTCCCTGGTTGGCATCAGCCCTTCACCGCCTCCCACCTGGTGGTCAATACCGATATCTGGAACGGCCTGAGCAAGCAGAAGCAAACCCTGATCGAAACCGCCTGTACCGCCGCCACTTTCCGCGGCCTGGCCTACAGTGAATCCTTGCAGGGCGACAAACTGGCCGGTTTCGACGCCAAGGGCGTGACACCACACCGTCTGAGCCCCGCCTTGATGGAAGCGCTGGAAAACGCCACTACCGAAGTGATGCAGGAAACCTCGGCCAGCGACCCCATGTTCAAGGAGGTATTCACCTCAATTCAGAATTTCCGTCAGGGATATGACCAGTGGAAAGAGCTGGGATCGCTGTAAGGCGCTCCTGACTTTCCGGCGAAGGGGCGGGATACGTCCAACCCCTTCCTTGCGTTCAGGTACCCCCGGAGTCCGAATATGAATCAACTGACAACACCCGCACCGGCCCTGACTGCCGACGTGCAGTCCCCCGGCCGTTTCGATCTGGAACAGCTGGTCCATCACACCGAGCTGCCCCATACACGCCTTTCGCGCAGCTTCGACAGAGTGATCAATGCCGTCGCGGCCATTGCTCACTGGAGCTGGCTGGTCCTGATGCTGGTCATTCTGGTCAACGTGGTGCTGCGCTATGCCTTTGGCGAGGGCCACATTGAGCTGGAGGAACTGCAGTGGCACCTTTACTCCATCGGCTGGCTGGTCGGCCTCTCCTTCTGCTATGTGCTCGATGACCACGTCAGGGTGGACCTGTTGCATGAACGCCTTGGTCTGAAGACCCAGGCCGTTATAGAGCTGCTCGGCATCCTGTTCCTGTTGCTGCCCTTTGCCCTGGTCGTACTCTGGTACGCCATCCCCTTTGTGCAGTACTCCTTCGCGATGAGCGAAATTTCCATGGCACCGGGCGGACTGCCCTACCGCTGGGCGATCAAGGCGGTACTGGTTCTCGGCTTTGCGCTGCTGCTGCTTGCCATGCTGTCACGCCTGAGCCGTGTCTGCGCGCTGCTGTTCGGTTTCCCCCGGACAATGCGAATCAGCGAGGAGAAAGCCCGTGGAAATTAATGAAATTCTCGCCATCACCATGTTCGCCAGCTTTATTGTGCTGCTGTTCACCGGTTTTCCGGTTGCCTGGGTACTGGGCGGCGTGGCACTGATCTTTGCCGCTATCTCCATGATGGCCGACCAGATGTGGGACGCTTGGATCGGCATCGACTGGGAATACGTTTCAATCACCGTACCCCGCATCTGGAACGTAATGACCAACTGGGTGCTGGTCGCCCTGCCGATGTTTGTCTTCATGGGCCTGATGCTGGACCGCTCCGGTATCGCCGAGGACCTGATGACCAATCTGGTGCGCCTGTTCGGTCGCGTCCGCGGCGGGCTGGCGATCACTGTCACCTTCGTCGGGCTGTTATTGGCGGCCTCTACCGGCATTATCGGTGCGTCCGTGGTGTTGCTGGCGCTGCTCGGCATCCCGATGATGATGCGTCAGGGCTACAGCCACGAACTGGCCTGCGGCACTGTCTGCTCCACCGGTACCCTGGGCATCCTGATTCCGCCCAGTATCATGCTGGTGATGATGGGCGACCGGCTGGGCGTGCCGGTGGGCGACCTTTTCCTCGGCGCACTCTTTCCGGGTCTGCTGCTGGCCGCGCTCTATATCGGTTACATCTTTGCCGTGGGACTGCTGCGTCCCCAGGCCGCGCCAGCCCCGGACGACGCCGAACCGGTGACGCCGCTGCTGGTTGCAAAGGTGTTTGTCACCGTATTGCCTGCTGCCGGCCTGATCCTGGCGGTGCTGGGTTCCATCTTCGCCGGTATCGCCACCCCCACCGAGGCGTCCGGCGTCGGTGCCGCCGGTGCAACCCTGCTGGCAGTAATCAAGAAGCGCGTCAACCTGCAGGTGCTCTATGAAGTCTGCCGCGAGACCACCAAGACCACAGCGTTCATCTTCGCTCTATTGCTCGGTGCGACGGCATTCTCGCTGGTACTTCGCGGCCTGGGTGGTGACGAACTGATCGAATCGGCGCTGACCGGTCTGCCGTTCAGCCCCACCGGCATCGTGATCTGCATTCTGCTGGTGACCTTCGTACTCGGCTTCTTCCTCGACTGGATCGAGCTGACCCTGATCATCCTGCCGCTGGTGGCCCCGGTGGTGTCCGGCCTCGGTTTCGATCTGGTCTGGTTCACCATCCTGTTCGCTGTCTGCCTGCAGACGTCGTTCCTGACCCCGCCAGTGGGTTTCGCCCTGTTTTACATGAAAGGCGTGGCCCCCGAGGGAATCACCGTCGGCACCATCTACCGTGGCGTACTACCCTTTATCGCACTGCAATTGGTAGGACTGTCGATCGTTTTCTACTGGCAGCAGATCGTGACCTGGCTGCCTTCCATGGCCTATTCAAACTGACCCTTTCGGAGAATAACAATGAGCAACCGAATCATTCTGCCCCGCCTGATGGAAGTAGGTGCCGGCGCCAGTCGCAAGGCTCCTGAAGTACTGGCGGCCTTGGGCTGCAGCAACCCACTGATCATTTCCGATCCGATGATGGTCAAGCTGGGTTATGTGGATAACCTGCAGGCAGCATTGAGCGAAGCCGGCGTTGCCAGCGACCTTTTTGCCGACACCCTGCCCGAACCCACTGAAGCCTCGATTCTGGCTGGTGTGGATAAAGTCAAAGCGGGCAATTACGACGCGATCATCGCCCTCGGTGGCGGCAGCCCGATCGATTCGGCCAAGGCGATCTCGATCCTGGGCAAGTTCGGCGGCCAGATGCGCGACTACAAGTTCCCGCGCGATGTCAGCGAGCAGGGCCTGCCGATCATCGCCATCCCGACCACCGCCGGCACCGGTTCCGAAGCGACCCGTTTCACCATCATTACCGATGCCGACAAGGACGAGAAGATGCTCTGCGTTGGTCTCGGCTTCATGCCGGCTGCCGCGCTGATCGACTATGAACTGACCCTGTCGGTACCGGCTCGCGTCACCGCTGACACCGGCATCGATGCCCTGACCCACGCCATCGAAGCCTATGTCAGCGCCAAGGCCAACCCGTACAGCGACAGCCAGGCACTGGCGGCGATGAAGCTGCTCGGCCCGAACCTGCGTACTGCCTATCACCAACCGGATAACCGGGAAGCACGCGAGGCGATGATGCTCGGTTCAACCCTGGCCGGCATTGCCTTCTCGGCCGCTTCAGTGGCGCTGGTACACGGCATGAGCCGACCTATAGGCGCCTTCTTCCATGTGCCTCACGGCCTGTCCAACGCCATGCTGCTGCCAACCGTCACTGCTTTCTCGCTGGACAGCGCGCCGGAACGCTACGCCGACTGTGCCCGCGCCATCGGTGCCGCCCTTCAGAGTGACGATACCGACACCGCCAACGCCAAACTGATCGCCGAACTGCGCGCCCTCAACGAGGAGCTTGAAGTGCCAAGCCCCGCCGCCTATGGCATCGATGAAACGCGCTACTTTGAACTGCGCGCCACCATGGCCGAGCAGGCACTGGCGTCCGGTTCTCCCGGCAACAATCCCCGCGTGCCCAGCGTGGATGAATTGATCGACCTCTATGCCGCTGTCTGGAATCAGCAGTAACAATAATTTTTATAACAAGACTCAGGAATATACTCAGATGACCAACGTGACCAACTTTATCAACAACACCCGCACTCCGAGCGAGTCCAGCCGCACCGCCCCTGTCTTCAACCCGGCCACTGGCGAACAGAGCGGTACTGTTACCCTTTCCACCGCCGACGAGACGCGCAGCGCCATTGCTGCCGCCGAGGCAGCGTTTCCCGCGTGGTCCAAGACCCCATCCGTGGTCCGTGCCCGCGTCATGTTCAAGTTCAAGCAGCTGCTGGACGAAAACCGGGACAGGCTGGCCGAGCTGATCACCCTGGAACACGGCAAGGTGTTCTCAGACGCCCAGGGCGAAATCACCCGCGGCATGGAAGTGGTCGAATTCGCCTGTGGCATTCCCCACCTGCAGAAGGGTGAACACTCGCTCAACGTAGGGCGTGACATCGACTCCGACTCGCTGATGCAGCCACTGGGCGTCTGCGCCGGCATATCACCGTTCAACTTCCCGGCCATGGTGCCCATGTGGATGTTCCCAGTGGCAATCGCCTGCGGTAACACTTTCGTTATGAAGCCGTCCGAGAAAGACCCGAGCGCCACCCTGTTCATCGCCGAACTGCTGGCCGAAGCCGGCCTGCCGGCGGGCGTATTCAACCTGGTCAACGGCGACAAGGAAGCAGTCGACGTGCTACTCACCGATGAGCGCGTGCAGGCAGTCAGCTTCGTCGGCTCCACTCCCATCGCCGAATACATATATGCCACCGCATCGGCCCACGGCAAGCGCTGTCAGGCACTGGGCGGCGCCAAGAACCACATGGTAGTCATGCCGGACGCCGATCCCGAACAGGTGGTCAACTCACTGATGGGTGCCGCCTACGGCTCCGCCGGTGAACGCTGCATGGCGATCTCGGTAGCGGTCTGTGTCGGTAACGAAGTAGCCGATAACCTGGTCGAGATGATGAAAACCGAGATTGGCCAGATGCGTGTCGGTCCCGGACTGGGTCAGGAGCAGGAGCCGCACATGGGCCCGGTGGTCAGCCGCGAACATCAGCAGAAAATCCTGGCCTACATCGATAGCGGCGTAGAGGAAGGCGCCACCCTGGTTGCCGACGGTCGCAACTTCACAGTAAACGGCCACGAGAACGGCTTCTTTGTCGGCCCAACCCTGTTCGACAACGTCACCACCGAGATGCGCATTTACCAGGAAGAGATCTTCGGCCCGGTGCTGGTGGTCGTGCGCGTCAACAGTTTCGATGAAGCCCTGCAGCTGATCAACGATCACGAATACGGCAACGGTACGGCCCTGTTTACCCGCGACGGCGACACCGCCCGCCAGTTCGAGGAGAACGTCAAGGTCGGCATGGTCGGCATCAATGTGCCGATTCCGGTGCCGATGGCGTTCCATTGTTTCGGCGGCTGGAAGCGCTCCGTATTCGGCCCGCTGAACATGCACGGCTCCGACGGTGTACGTTTCTTCACCCGCATGAAGACCGTGACCCGCCGCTGGCCTACCGGCATTCGCGCCGGCGCCGAGTTCTCAATGCCGACAATGAAGTAACCGTTTGCAGCCAGCCACACCGCCTCTGACGGGAGACTGTGGCTGGCTGGTCGCCGCAGAGGCATGCAACCTGATATGCCTGCCATGACGACACATAAAGTGGATTGCCCTGTCCCAACAAGGTACTGCTCTTGCCGCCCATGAGGCGGCTTTTTTTATGCCCACCCGTTAACACGATATACTGAATGCCTATTGCAACCTTGGACCTGACTAACACTATGAGCACCACACGCAGGGAAAAAGGCTCCTCGATTCTCCGGGTTCTGGAAATCATCGAAACAGTAGCCAGCTCCGGCCATCCGATGACCGCCGCAGAACTGTCGAAACAACTGGATATTCCCAAAGCCACCGGCCATCGTCTGATTCAAACGCTGGAAAAAGAAGGTTTTCTGCAGACCAACATGCGCGGTTTCGTCGTCCCCGGCGCACGTTTGCACCAGGTTGCGCTTGGTATCATCTACGCCAGCCGCCACAAGGCCCAGCGCCGCGCCATTCTGGAAGGGCTCTCCGGCCAGATTCGAGAAACCATCGGCTTGGCGATTCCCGATGGCACGGAGATGCTCTATTTTGACCGCGTGCAGACCAACTGGCCCCTGCAGATCAATCTGCCGGTGGGCAGCCACACGCCTACTTGGTGCACGGCCAGTGGCAAGCTTTACCTATCCAACCTGCCTGCCAATCAACGCAAGTTGATGCTTGAAAAGCTGCCCATGCAACAGTTTGCGCGCAACACCCTGACCGATCCCGCAGAACTGCTCGACGAACTGAAGCATGTCGCCGAACAGCAATTGGCCGTCGACAATGAAGAGTTCATCGACGGCATGGTAGCGGTGGCCGTTCCAGTCAAGGATACACAAGGTCGCCTGGTTGCCTGCCTGTTCACCCACGCCCCCGTGATTCGCAGCTCACTCGATGACCTGCTGCAATTCGAGCCGCTGCTGCGTCAGGCAGCACATGAACTAGAGCAGGTAATCAGCGTACCAGAGCAGAGCTGAGGCATCAGTCAACCGCTGTGCCACTTTCTGTTACACTGCCGATCATTCAACTCGATCCGGTGGAGCCCGCTCCGGCTCGGCTCCGCCTGCTGACAAGGATTCAATCATGAGCAGAACCATTCGCATCGCCACCCGCCGCAGCCTGTTGGCACTCTGGCAGGCCGAATACGTCAAGGCAGAACTGGGGCTCCACCACCCCGGTATTCATATCGAGTTGCTGAAAATCGAATCCCGCGGTGACAAGATTCTTGATACGCCTCTGGCCAAGATCGGCGGCAAGGGTCTGTTCGTCAAGGAGCTGGAAAACGCCTTGCTGGAAGGCCGCGCCGACATCGCCGTACACTCCATGAAGGACGTGCCGATGGAGTTCCCGCCGGGACTGGGGCTACCGGTCATCTGTGTACGTGAACAGCCTACCGATGCCTTTGTCAGCAACCAGTACGATAACCTGGATGCTTTGCCGGAAGGCGCCATCGTCGGTACCTCTTCCCTGCGCCGCGAAGTACAGATACGTGAGCGCCGCCCGGACCTGGAAGTGCGTTTTCTGCGCGGCAACGTCCAGACCCGACTGGCCAAGCTGGACGCAGGCGAGTACGACGCCATTATTCTCGCCACCGCAGGCCTGTTGCGACTCAAGTTACAGGATCGCATCCGCCATGAAATGTCACCAGAAGAGAGCCTGCCTGCTGGTGGCCAGGGTGCCGTGGGTATCGAATGCCGCAACGATGACGCCGAACTGATCAAACTGCTGCAACCGCTGCATCACACCGACACCGCTGATCGCGTACTGGCCGAACGTGCCATGAACCGCCGGCTCGAAGGTGGCTGCCAGGTGCCGATCGGCTGCTACGCCACCCTGAGTGAAGACGGGGATGAGATATTCCTGCGCGGACTGGTGGGTCGCCCGGATGGCAGCAAGGTACTGCGCGATGAAATCCGCGGCCCTCGCGAACAGGCCGAGGCAATGGGTATTACTCTGGCCGATCGTTTGCTGGCCGCCGGTGCTGACAAGATTTTGGCCGAGGTGTACAAGGAACGTGGCTGAACCGATACAACCCCTGTGCGGACAGCGGATACTGGTGACCCGCCCTGCACATCAGGCCGAAGGCCAGGTGGCGTATTTGCGCGGACTGGGGGCTGAGCCCGTCTGCCTGCCCCTGCTGGAGATCATGCCCACCGGAGAAGAAGACGGTGCCGACTACCAGCAATGCAAACGCTGTATGCTGGACTTGGATCTCTATGACGGCGTCATTTTTGTCAGCCCCAATGCAGCACGCATCGGGGCCGACTGGATCGATCAGTATTGGCCGCAGTTGCCGGTTGGCGTGCGCTGGATCGGTATAGGCCAGCAAACCTGTGACGCCCTGGAACAGTTCGGCATCCATGCCTGGCATGCCGAGGGTGGCTTCGACTCCGAGACACTGCTGGCGGACCCGTCCATGCAGTCCGTGGCCACGCAACGCTTCCTGATTGTGCGCGCCGATGGAGGACGAGACATGCTGGCCGATACGCTGAGCCAGCGGGGCGCTCGAGTCGACTATGCCCATATCTATCGGCGCGTCTGTCCAGCCCATTCGACCGACATTATCCAAAGTACTATTTATGCACAGCCGTTATCGGCTATCCTCATTACCAGTGGTCAAGCCTTGCAGAACCTGCTCACGCTGAGCGGAAGCACCGATGCAGGCCTGGCTGAAATCCGGATCATCGTTCCCAGTGCCCGCCTTGCCGAGCTGGCCCGTTCGCTGGGATTCACCCGAATCCGGGTAGCACAGGGACCGGACGACCGCAGTATGGTCGAAGCACTGCTACCCGCCTGACAATCGGAACCACCGGCATGAAAGAAACCCGCGACAATTCATCTGAACCAACCAATAAGCCCGCTGACGCACACGATGAGTCCAGCAGCAAGACAAAGGACTCCCCTGCTACGGATACCAGCAAATCAGCCGCTGAAACCACCAAAGAAAAACCGGAAGTAAACCAGGACGCTAATGCGGCCTCCAGCGCAGCTGCCGACAAACCTGCCAAACAGCCCCACCGCAAGCCGAAGGCTGAAAGTGAAAAACGCTGTGGCGCAACCTGGCCCGGCAAGCTGGCACTGGTTCTGTCGCTTATAACCCTTGGCGGCGGAGGCTATCTGGCCTGGGAAGGCTGGCAACTGAAACAACAGAACAGCCAGATGCAGGAACGCCTCAGCCAACAGGTCGAAACCGCCCTGGCCAATGGTCGAGCCGAAGTGGCCCAGACAGTCAGCAGTGTAAACCAGCAACTGGGACAGCTGCAGGCCCGCTCGGAAGCCGAAGCGCAGAATATCGCCGAGCTGCAGGATCGACTGACCCGGAGTATCCAGCAGGTCACAGCGAGCCGTGAGCTCAGCCGCAAAGACTGGTTGCTGGCCGAGGTGGAATATCTGTTGCGACTGGCCAATCAGCGCGTATTAATGGAACAGACTCCGAATGGCGCACTGACTCTCCTGAAATCGGCCGACACCATTCTCAGTGAAACTGATGACGTTACCATCTACGATGTACGCAAGGCGTTGGCCGCTGACATCGCAGCGCTGGAAGCAGTGCCCAGACTGGATAGCGAGGGGGTATTCCTGCGACTGGGTGCGCTCAACCGTCAGGTGGACAACCTGCGTGTGGTACCCGTCAGCGAACGACGTGAGCTGCCGCAGATGCTGGAAGAGATCACACCCGAAAGTGTCAAGCAGTCCTGGGGCGACGGTTTCAAGACCAGCTGGAACAAGGCAGTAAACAAGTTTGAGCAGCTGATCGTGATTCAACACCATGACGAGCCCATCAAGCCGCTGATGTCACCTGAGCAAACCTTCTTCCTGCAGCAAAACCTGCATCTGATGCTGGAACAGGCTCAGATGGCCTTACTGCAGCGCAAGCAACAGGCTTTCGATAGCAGCCTGAGCAAGGCGCAGGAGTGGATTGCCACCCACTTCGACCCAAAAGATGCCACCACTATTGCCCTGCTCACAGGACTGGCTGAACTCTCCGAGGTAAACGTGGCGCCAGAGCTGCCGGACATTTCCGGCTCCCTGAGCAGCCTCAAGGATTATCTCGGTCGCATGCAGCAGTTGCGTGAGGGAGGGCAGAACAGATGAAAAAACTGTTTATCATCCTTTTAATACTGCTGGTAGCCGGCGCCTGGGTTGGCCAGCTGATGGTGCAGGATCCAGGCTATGTACTGCTGTCATACCAGCAGACCTCGGTTGAAACCAGCCTCTGGGTGCTGTTGCTGATCCTGGTACTCGGTTTTGCACTGTTGCACTGGCTGTTCAACCTGGTCCATAACATCCGTTTGCCGGGTGATCGTCTGCGCAGCTGGCGCAGTGACCGCAACCACCGCCTGGCGCGCAGCAAAACCCTGAAAGGGCTTGTGGCGCTGTCCGAGGGCAGCTGGTGGAAGGCACAGCGCTACCTGACACAGGCGGCACAGCGCTCCGACCTGCCGGTCATCAATTATCTTGCGGCGGCCCGTGCAGCCCACGAGCAGGGCGACAGCAAATCATCCGATGACCTGCTCAATCGCGCCCGCCAGTCAACCCCCGAGGCCGAGGTCGCGATCGGCATCACTCAGGCAGAAATGCAGCTGGAGCGTGGTCAACTGGAACCCTGCCTGGCCACACTGCTCCATCTGCGACGCCAGGCACCCAAACATACCCATGTCATCCGCCTGCTCAAGGAAGCCTATCTGAAGCTGGAGGACTGGAAAGGCCTTACCGAGCTTCTACCGGAGCTAAAGCGACTGCAGGCGATGAAAGATGACGAGCTGGAACAACTTGAGCTGCAATGTCACCTGCATCAACTCGAATACAGCATCTCCAGCCTGCCGGACGGAGCCGATGCACAGGAACGCCTGCGCAGCCTCAGCCGCAGCTGGCAGTCCATTCCACAGCCACTGCTGCGCAACCCGGTACTGGTCAGCCGCTATACTGATCTGATGATCGAGATCGGCGCCGAAGTGGAAGTCGAGAAAATGCTGCGTGACCTGATCAAACGCCAGTGGGACGAGCACTTGGTCAGGTTGTATGGCCGCATTCAGGGTGAAAATGCCGAGAAGCAACTGAATATAGCCCGCGGCTGGCTCAAGCAGCACGCCGACAGCCCTGGTCTGGAGCTGACACTGGGGCGCCTGAGTATGCGTAACGCACACTGGGGCAAGGCGATCAATCACTTTGAGCGCAGCCTTGAGCTGCAGCCCGACGCAGAGACCTTCAAGGAGTTGTACCGCCTGTTGCATCACTTGGGCGAAGACAAGCGTGCGCTCGATATGATGACACGCGAGTTGCAACAGCTCGACAACTCACTGCCGGCGCTGCCTCTGCCTGCACCGAACAGCGAGAGCCATTGAGCCTGCCCCAAACGAAAACGCCCGGCAAAGCCGGGCGTTTTCATATCACTGGCAGCAAAATGAACTAGGCCGGTCGCGGCGCCCAGGCAAACACGTCAGAATGAACCTGATTCTCTGCCACCCCTTTTTCCATCAGTCGATCCAGCAAGGCATACACCATCCCAGGTGAGCCACAGGCATATACCGCCAGATCCTCGATACTGTCCAGGTCTTCGGCAATGGCATCCGGCATAAGCCCGGTACGCCCGGTCCAGCCCGGACTGGTTTCGGGTTCGCTCACCACCGGCACAAAATGCACATTGGCATGTTCATGCGCCCATTGCTGTGGAAGCTTCTCCAGATAAAGGTCTGCCTCCATGCGCGCGCCCCAGTAAATATCAATCCGGTTGCGGGCCTGATTGGCCAGCAGGTGTTCGACCATGCTCTTGATCTGAGCAAAGCCAGTGCTGGCAGCCGCAAATACAAATCGGGTTTCAGGCGTTACGTCAGCCATAGTCAGGCTTACAGCACCCTTGGGCAGCTCGATCTGGACGGATGGACTGGTTTGCAGATAACTGAGGATCATGGCATTGAACTCACTGCCCGGTACCTGGCGTATATGCAGTTCCAGGTCTCGTCCTTGATCCGGTGCCGACGCAATGGAAAAGGATGCCTTTTTCCCCTCCGGCAACAGAATATCCAAATACTGGCCGGCTCGATAATGCATCGACTCCGGGTCCACCGCTGTCAGACGCAGCCGAACCCGAAACACATCCTGATTCAGGGCTTCGAACCCTGTCACATCACATACTCTTGTTTCCAAAACATCACTCCTTGCTGCAGGCAACCGTAGCCGCCTGCCGGTATCAGTTGTCTAGAATACCCAGCTGATCCCAGATCTCGTCCACCCGTTGCTTCACGGCTGGGTCCATCTTGATCGGTTCACCCCACTCGCGAGTGGTTTCGCCTTCCCACTTGTTGGTGGCATCCAGCCCCATTTTCGAACCCAGACCCGAGACCGGTGAGGCAAAATCGAGATAGTCGATCGGCGTATTGTCGATCATCACCGTATCCCGCTGCGGGTCCATACGAGTGGTGATCGCCCAGATCACGTCATTCCAGTCGCGAGCATTGACGTCGTCATCGCAGACGATGACAAATTTGGTGTACATGAACTGACGCAAAAACGACCAGACACCCAACATGATCCGCTTGGCATGCCCCGGATACTGCTTCTTGATCGTGACCACCGCCATGCGATAGGAGCAGCCTTCCGGCGGCAGATAGAAGTCCACAATTTCGGGAAACTGTTTCTGCAGGATCGGCACAAATACTTCATTCAGCGCGACGCCAAGAATAGCCGGCTCATCTGGTGGCCGTCCGGTGTAGGTGCTGTGATAGATGGCATCCTTGCGCCGTGAGATCCGCTCTACGGTAAACACCGGGAAACGATCCACCTCGTTGTAGTAGCCGGTATGATCGCCGAACGGACCTTCGTCCGCCATCTCCTCGGGATCAATGTACCCCTCAAGAATAATTTCCGCGCTGGCCGGCACCTGTAGATCACTGCCGATGCACTTAACCACTTCGGTTTTGCCACCGCGCAACAGGCCAGCAAAGGCATACTCGGACAGGGTATCCGGCACCGGCGTCACAGCACCCAGAATGGTCGCCGGATCGGCGCCCAGCGCCACTGCAACCGGAAAGCGCTCACCGGGATGAGCCAGCTTCCATTCACGGAAATCCAGGGCGCCGCCACGGTGGGCCAGCCAACGCATGATCAGTTTGTTGCGACCGATCAACTGCTGACGGTAGATGCCCAGGTTTTGTCGCGGCTTGTCCGGTCCGCGGGTGATCACCAGTGGCCAGGTCACCAGCGGACCGGCATCACCGGGCCAGCAGGTCTGGATCGGAATACGGTAAAGGTCGACATCATCGCCCTCGATGACCATCTCCTGACAGGGCGCCTTACGCACCTGTTTCGGCCCCATGTGCAGCACCTGACGATACAACGGCAGCTTGTCCCAGGCATCCTTCATGCCGCGGGGCGGTTCAGGCTCCTTAAGCTGGGCCAGCGTCTTGCCGACCTCTCGCAGGGCCGCTACCGACGTCTCACCCATGCCCAGCGCCACACGTTCAGGAGTACCGAACAGGTTGCCCAGCACCGGCATGTCATAGCCCTTGGGGTTCTCGAACAGCAGCGCGGGGCCACCGGCCTTGAGGGTACGGTCGCAGATTTCGGTCATTTCCAGTACCGGGTCAACCGGCATCCGGATACGCTTGAGTTCGCCACGCGCTTCCAGCATCTTGATGAAGTCGCGCAGGTCCTTGTATTTGGGTGTCGACATGGGATCGCCTGTCCAAAGAATACGACTGGGTACATCCTGTACATAAAAAAGGGGTAAGTGATTAGCTTACCCCGCTTTCGTCGCCTTGGTTCACTACAGCAGGTGAATTCGGCTTACTTGCGCTTCATCGACAGGAAGAACTCATCATTGGTCTTGAAGTCCTTCAGTTTGTCGATCACAAACTCGGTAGCTGCGGAGTCGTCCATCGGATCCAGCAGCTTGCGCAGAATCCACATCCGCTGCAGCTCTTCTTCGCTGGTCAGCAGATCTTCACGGCGGGTACCTGAACGGCGGATATTGATCGCCGGGAATACACGCTTTTCAGCAATCTTGCGGTCCAGGTGGACTTCGGAGTTACCGGTACCCTTGAACTCCTCGAAGATAACCTCGTCCATTTTCGAGCCGGTATCAACCAGTGCGGTGGCGATGATCGTCAGACTGCCGCCTTCTTCGATATTACGGGCTGCACCAAAGAAGCGCTTGGGGCGCTCCAGTGCGTGTGCATCAACACCACCGGTCAGTACCTTGCCCGAAGATGGGATAACGGTGTTGTAGGCACGCGCCAGACGTGTGATGGAGTCGAGCAGGATCACCACATCTTTCTTGTGCTCGGTCAGGCGTTTGGCCTTTTCCAGCACCATTTCAGCAACCTGTACGTGACGTGACGGCGGTTCGTCGAAGGTGGATGCAACTACTTCACCACGAACGGTGCGCTGCATGTCGGTCACTTCCTCGGGGCGCTCGTCGATCAGCAACACGATCATGTAGCATTCAGGATTGTTACGGGTGATGCTGTTGGCAATGTTCTGCAGCATCAGCGTCTTACCGGCCTTGGGCGGTGATACGATCAGGGCGCGCTGGCCCTTGCCCATGGGGCACACCAGATCGATGACACGCGCCGTCAGATCCTCGGTACTGCCATTGCCGATTTCCATCCGCATGCGCTGTTGTGCAAACAGAGGCGTCAGGTTTTCGAACAGGATCTTGTTTTTCGCGTTTTCCGGGCGATCATAGTTGATCTCGTTGACCTTCAGCAGCGCGAAGTAGCGCTCCCCATCTTTCGGCGGGCGAATCTTGCCCGAGATGGTGTCACCGGTGCGCAGATTGAAACGACGGATCTGACTGGGAGATACATAGATATCGTCAGGGCCAGCGAGGTAGGAAGAATCGGCTGAGCGCAGGAAGCCGAAGCCGTCCTGCAGGATCTCCAGCACACCGTCACCGTAGATGTCCTCTCCGCTTTTGGCATGTTTCTTCAGAATAGCGAAGATCACGTCCTGTTTGCGGGAGCGGGCCATGTTGTCGAGGCCCATTTCGATGGCGATATCCAGAAGTTCCGGAACGCTTTTTAGTTTGAGTTCGGTAAGATTCATAGTATTCAGAGAAGCAGCCCAGAGTCGGCTGGTTACGGATGGAAACCGGATGGTTAGTCGGAAGAAATAAGGTTAAGGTCTTACTTGTGACACCCAGACAATGGATCGCCGGGCCGGTATGTGGGACCACTATAAAAGGTAAAACGGGACCTGTCCAGCAGAAGCTGGTGGAAAAACGCGACCGTTGCGCAGCCTGCGTGTTTCCACCTGGCCAGGCTCACAGATTGGCGTCGATGAAAGCCGCCAGCTGAGACTTGGACAGCGCGCCTACCTTTGTCGCTTCCACATTACCGCCCTTGAACAGCATCAGAGTCGGGATGCCACGAATGCCAAACTTGGGCGGCGTTTCATTGTTTTCGTCGATGTTCAATTTGCAAACCTTCAGTTTGCCCGCATATTCCTTGGCGATCTCTTCCAGCACCGGGGCGATCATCTTGCAGGGTCCACACCACTCGGCCCAGTAATCTACCAGCACAGCGCCCTCAGCCTTGAGAACATCTTCTTCGAAGGAGGCGTCAGTCACATTGACGATATTTTCACTCATGGATCGATTCTCCAGTGCACGAGGTGCGTTTAAGACATTGGCAGGATGATAACACCTGCTACCCACGCCTGCCACATCCTGTCCGTCGTACTCTGCAGTACGACTGTCATCATAAAAGGGTAGCATCCGGCCCCCGTTAACCGGTATTTTTGCATTCTTGACCGCTGTAAATTGGGGAAAATCGCTGATGTACGCACAGGACACGGCTGCCGTGACGACCGCCGACACCTCTCTGCTGGCTGCCATCGATCTCGGCTCCAACAGTTTTCACATCATCGTTGCCCGCGTTTTTGCCGGCGAACTGAGCACACTGGACGTACTGTCAGAGAAAGTACAACTGGCTGCCGGGCTCGACGCCGAAGGCTGCCTGACAGAAAACGCAATGGCACGTGGGCTTGAGTGTCTGGGCCGCTTCGCCCAGCGGGTTGCGGACCTTCCCCGCCAATCGATTCGGGTAGTCGGCACCAACGCATTGCGCGAAGCTCGCAACAGTGATGACTTCATTGCCCGGGCCGAGGCCCTGCTGGGCACACCGGTTGAAGTCATCGCCGGTCGAGAGGAGGCCCGCCTGATCTATCTTGGTGTCTCGCATACTCTGGCCGATGATACCGGTCGACGCCTGGTGGTGGATATTGGCGGTGGCAGCACTGAGTTCATTATCGGCTCCCGGTTTGAACCACGCCTGTGTGAAAGTCTGCAGATGGGATGTGTGAGCTATACCGACCTGTTCTTTTCCGGCGGCGAAATCTCGGCTGCCGCCATGCGAGAGGCACGCACAGCAGCCCTGCAGGAGCTGCTGTCAATCCGGCGTGACTATCGCCGCCTCGGCTGGAGCAGCAGTGTAGGAGCATCAGGCACCATCAAGGCTGCCCGTCAGGCCTGTATCTCTCTCGGCCTGAGCAATGACCAGATCAGTGCCAGTGGGCTGAAACAGCTCAGCGAGTATCTGGTCAGTGTGGGGCATATTGATCGCATTCAGATTGATGGCATCAAGCCTGAGCGCTGTGCCGTACTGCCCGCCGGCATCGCCATTCTCGGCGCCATTTTCGAATCTCTGGGCGTCGAAAGCATGAGTTTTTCAGAGGGTGCCCTGCGTGAAGGCCTGTTATATGACATGGCGGGCAGACTGCGCCATGAGGATGTACGCGAGCGCACCATCACCGCACTGGCCCGGCGTTACCACGTGGATAGGCGTCAGGCCGCTCGGGTAGAGGCGACAGCACTGGCCGCTCTGGAACAGACAGCAGAGGCCTGGAAGCTGCAGGATATCGAGTACCAAGAATTGCTGAGTTGGGCGGCCAGGACCCACGAGATCGGACTCGCTGTAGCCCACAGCCAGTTTCACAAACACAGTGCCTACCTGCTGCAGCACTCAGACTTGCCCGGCTTCACCCGCCCCGAACAGCAGCAGCTGGCATTTCTGGTGCGGGGCCACCGACGCAAGTTTCCCAAGGATGAGTTTCGCAACCTGCCGCCTGCTCTGAAAGCATCCTGCCGCTACCTCTGTCTGCTGTTACGGCTGGCGGTATTGCTGCACCGCAGCCGCAGCAAGGCACGCCTGCCTGCTTTCAGGCTTAATGTGGACGGACATCGAATCGAGCTGGCACTCCCTCCGGGCTGGTTGGATCAACATCCCTTGACCCGGGCTGACCTGGAGCAGGAAGCCGGCTACCTGCGCAATATTGATTTCAAGCTCAAGATCAGCTGATGTATCGAGCCCTGCTGCATTCGATCAGAGAGATTCTGACTGACAGTTACAGGGTGATTCTGACCCTGTTCAAAGTGATGGTTCCGGCCATTCTCATCGTCAAGCTGCTGACTGAACTGGGAGCTGCTGAACTGCTGGGTCATCTGTTTGCGCCCTTGATGGGCTGGATGGGGCTGCCGCCCGAGGCGGGGTTGATCTGGGCCAGTGCCATGCTGACCAATATCTACACCGGCATTATCATCTTCTTTTCCACCACCGGCACTGAGCACTGGAGCATCGCCCAGGCCACCATTCTTGGTACCCTGCTGCTCAGCGCTCACAACCTTCCGGTTGAGATTCGCGTGGCACAGAAAGCGGGCTGTCGTGTCATTCCACAACTGCTGCTGCGTATCGGTGGCGGCATTGTTCTGTCTGTGCTGCTGCACCAGTTCTATCAGCACAGTGAAACCCTGCAGGCCGTCAATCGCGTCCCTTGGGTACCTCAACCGGAAGACCCAAGCCTGCTCGGGTGGACACTAGGCCAGTTGAAAACACTGGCATGGACTGCGGGAGTAATCGTTCTGCTGCTGACCGCACTGCGCCTGTTGCGTCTGCTCGGCATCGAGCGTCTGCTGGAATGGTTGCTGCGGCCGTTACTCAAACTGATCGGCATCGCGCCCGGCGCTCTGTCAATCACTCTGATTGGCATGACTCTGGGTCTGGCCTACGGCGGAGGACTGCTGATTCGTGAAGCCGAGCGAGGCGACATCGCACCGGCTGATATCTTTGCCGCCATCAGCCTGCTCGGCCTGTGTCACAGCCTGATCGAAGACACCCTGCTGGTCATGCTGATCGGGGCAGATCTGTCCGGTATTTTCTGGGCACGGCTGGGATTCGCCCTGCTGGTCATAGCTCTGCTGAGCCGCACCCTGAAACACCCGTATTGGCAGAAACTGTTGGTACGGTCTGTCGTGCCGACCACTGAACGCTAGTCCCGGATACAAGAACGCCCCGACATGCGGGGCGTTGCGTTTGGATCAAGTCCAGTTTCAGGCTTTGGGACCTGCCGCCAGAATCTCGGCGGATACACCATCAAACTTGGTGAAGTTGTTGACGAACTGCTTGGCCAGATCGGCTGCCGCTGCGTCATAGGCGGCCGGATCAGCCCAGGTATCACGCGGGTTAAGCAACTTGGTGTCAACGCCCGGCACCGCTGTCGGTACCGCCAGGTTGATGCCGTCCAACTGCACGGTTTCGCAATCCTTCAATGAACCGCTCTGGATGGCACTGATGATGGCCCGCGTAGTCGGAATGCTGAAGCGCTCACCGGTACCGAAGGAGCCACCGGTCCAGCCAGTGTTCACGAGGTAAACACGTGAGCCGTACTCTTCAATACGTTTCATCAGCAGTTCGGCGTACACATGCGCAGCACGCGGGAAGAACGGCGCGCCGAAGCAGGTGGAAAAGGTGGACTTGATACCACCACCTGACCCCATTTCGGTAGAGCCGACCAATGCGGTGTAACCGGACAGGAAGTGGTATGCGGCCGCTTCCTTGCTCAATACAGATACCGGCGGCAGTACACCGGTCAGGTCACAGGTCAGGAACACGATTGAGTCAGGTTCGTCACCCATATTGGTGGCAGAACGTTTGTCAACGTGATCGAGCGGGTAGGCACAGCGACCGTTTTCGGTCAGGGAGAC
This sequence comes from Marinobacterium sp. MBR-111, assembly GCF_040547585.1. Taxonomy (NCBI): domain Bacteria; kingdom Pseudomonadati; phylum Pseudomonadota; class Gammaproteobacteria; order Oceanospirillales; family Oceanospirillaceae; genus Marinobacterium; species Marinobacterium sp. MBR-111. Next base: position 51,018 of record NZ_JBEPQA010000014.1, on the reverse strand, counting down.
ATCGTTGTAGTCCGCCTTGCGACTGCCATCCAGTACCACGTTTTCAACGATGGCACCGAAGCGAATGGCATCCCAGATGATCGGCTCGTTCTTTTTGCTCAGGTTGATGGTCTTGGCATAGCAGCCACCTTCCAGATTGAAGACAACGCCCTTGCCCCAGCCGTGCTCGTCATCACCGATCAGGTAGCGTTCGGGGTCAGCAGACAGAGTGGTCTTGCCGGTGCCGGACAGGCCAAAGAAAAGGGTAGTGGAACCATCTTCGCCAATGTTGGCAGAGCAGTGCATCGGCAGTACGTCTTTTTCCGGCAGCAGGAAGTTCTGCACCGAGAACATCGCTTTCTTCATTTCACCGGCGTATCGCATGCCCGCAATCAGCACCTTGCGCTTGGCGAAGTTCAGGATGACGCAGCCATCGGAGTTGGTACCATCACGTTCAGGCTCACACTGGAAGCCAGCCACGTTCAGGATCTGCCACTCTTCTTTGCTCTTCGGATTGTATTCGTGCGGACGGATGAACAGGTTGAGACCAAAAAGATTCTGCCACGCGGTTTCAGTGGTCATTTTGACCGGCAGGTAATGACTGTGATCAGCCCCTACGTGCACATGAGAGACAAAGTGTTCCTTGTCAGTCAGATATTCTTCAACCCGGGTCCAGAGTGCGTCGAACTTGTCGGCGTTGAAAGGACGGTTGATATTGCCCCACTCGATCACGTCAGACGTGCTCGGCTCTTCGACGATGAAGCGATCCATCGGTGAGCGACCTGTACGCTGACCGGTGGTGACAACCAGTGCGCCGGTGTCCGCGAGGACGCCTTCGTTACGCTGAATCGCACGCTCGACCAGCTCAGCCGGGGTCAGATTCACGTGTACGCTAGTGACGGTTTCTTTGGTCATTACTGGATTCCCTTGGCTGTTCGCCAAACAATTACCTGAAAGCAAAAAAGGGCCACTGCGTTCCGGTTAACGCAGCTCGGGTTGTTATTTTTGGGGCCGTATTATTGCACAAAATCCGCCGGGATGGGACTGCCGGAATCATTCTCATTTAAAATCTTCCCTGATCCTACGGCCACCTTTCCAACTCACTGATTATTCAGTGCATTCTACCATCTTCGTCGAGATAGCCCGGTTCGCTGAACAATGCACGGATGTCGGTTTCATCGAAATTATAGGTCTGATTGCAGAACTGACAGCCCACATCAATGATGCCGTTCTGCTCCTTGAGAATCTCCAGCAATTCCTCTTCGGTCATAAATTTCAGTGCCTCGGCGCTACGCTCGCGTGAGCAGTCACAGCGGAATCGAAGCGGCTGAGGCTCATACAGCCGACACACCTCTTCGTGGAACAGACGGAACAGCAGCGCTTCGTTGTCCAGCTGAAGCAGTTCTTCATCCTTGAGCGTAGAGGCCAACATGCTGACCCGATTCCAGTCCTCATCTCCCCGCCCCTCGGCCGGCATAACCTGCAACATCAGGCCGGCGGCTCGCTGCCCATCAGCGGCCAACTGAATTGAGGTACCCAGCTGCTCAGATTGTTCGAAATATGCCTGCAGGCACTGCGCCAACGTCTCGTTTTCAAGCGGGACAACCCCTTGATAGCGCTGACCCTTTTCCGGTTCGATAGTTAAGGCTATACGACCGTTCTGCAGCAGTTGATCAAAACTCAGATCCTCGCCCAGTTCTCCATCATAGCGGGCGATGGCGCGCAGATCCTGATGCCGGTTGCACTCAGCCATCAGCATCTTAACCTGCCCTTCCCCTTCAGCCTGCAACAGCAGGCGGCCTTCAAACTTCAGTGTCGCGCTGAGCATGCCGACGGCCGCCAGCATTTCTCCCAGTACCCGCTGCAGTACCGGCGGATAGTCGTGCCGCGCCAGCACTTCCTGGTAACTGGTTTCAAGTCCGACGACCACGCCGCGGACATCAATCTGTTCGAACAGAATGCGCTGGATCTGATCTGGGTTGCTCATGCAGGATTCCCGGAGATTTCTGCTCGTACCGCGTGAGTCGGCCGAGCGGTGTTGCTAGAATAGTGGTTTCGTAATTCTAGCTGAATGGACCGCTGATGATCACCCCGGAACCTGTCTTTTCCACTCGTTGGCGACCGCTGGCATTCATTTCGACTCAGCTGGTGGCGGCTCTGCTGCTGCTCAGCTTTGCCAGCGATGCTGGTCGTGAAATATGGCGCAGCATCGACCGATCGGTATTTTTCACACTCAACGGCTCACTGTTCCACAACGAGCCTTGGGCTCACTTCTGGGCATGGATGAACACCCGCGAGGTTGACGCCCTTTCAGCGGTTGTGATGCTGCTGTTTTTGATCTTCCCCGGACTGGGGGGGCTCAGACGTCATCAGCTTCAGGCCGCATTTACCGGTTTTCTACTGTTGATGCTGTTGATGTTGCCGATGCGGGAGTTATTGTCTGAGTACGCACACAGCGCCGGCCTCAGTGGTCCAAGCCCGTCCCTGCAGTTACAGCCAGCCTATCTGTTCGGTGAACATCTGCCAGAGATCCCGGCCAAGGACAGTGCGTCTACCAGTTTTCCCGGTGACCATGCCAGTGTGCTACTGGTCTGGGTCGGTTTTTTGCTGTTCATTCGGCGGAGCCCGGCAACTTTCTGCGCGGCGGGGCTAGGTATTTTTCTGATGTTGCCACGCCTGTTTGGCGGCGCCCACTGGTTCACCGATGCTGCCGTTGGTGGCATGTGTCTGGCGCTCACCACACTGGCATGGGCCTGGGCCACACCGGTTGCCGGCTGGCTCAACCGATGGCTGCTAATGGGGCTGACGCCCTTGTATCGACTGGCCGGCCGCATTCCGCTGCTGGGAAGGCTGCCGTTTTTCAACCCGGGCCGCTGATCAGTCCCAACTGCCCTTGATCCGCAGCAGCTCACGCCGACTTTTCTTGTTCGGCCGCTGCTCCGGCGCGCTGCCCTGGGTCTTGCGTTCCAGTGCCCGTTGTTCGCGGGCACGGATGCTGTCTTCGGTTTCTCGATACAGCTTTTGTGCTTCCGAAGCACCGCGACGCTGATCCGACAGCGCCAGCACTTCGACTGTTTTTTCGTCATTCCCCTGCCGCAGGCGGATCAGCGCACCGATTTCCACATGTTTACTGCACTTGCTGCGCTGGCCATCGTAATGCACTTTGCCACCCTCGATCATTTCCTTGGCCAGGGCCCGAGTCTTGTAAAAGCGGGCGGCCCAAAGCCACTTGTCCAGCCGCACGCCCTGGTGCGCCTGTTGAGACTTTTCGCGCTCCAGTTCTTCCTTATAGTGATGACTCATAGGGCTGCTATCGCCTCGCTGAAATCATTGGTTGCATCGAATTCAGTCACCTGCCGCGCCGGCTGCTGCATGTCCGGTTGGGTGATCGACAGCAGGTGAGCGATACCGTACCTCCGTGCGGATGCCAGCACCGCCAGACTGTCATCGACCAATAGTGTGCGCGCCGGGTTGAAAGGCTCCACCTCCTGCAGTGTCTGCCAGAACGCCTGCTCTTCCTTGGGATAGCCGAAATCGTGCGAGCAGATCACCAGGTCCACCTGCTGATCGATACCGGTCACTTCGATCTTGAGGGCCAGACTGTCCCGGTGGGCATTGGTAGCGATCACGGTACGCCGTCCACTGCGGCGCAGCGCCTGCAGAAAGGCTTCGGCGCCGGGGCGGAAGCCGATTCGATCCATGATCTCCCGTTTCAGCTGGGCAATCGGCAGATCAAGCTGCTCGGTCCAGTAGTCCAGGCAGTACCAGCTGAGTGAGCCCTGCTCCTGCCGAATCCGCTCGTGCAGCCACTGGCGGGCATTCTCAAGCTCCAGTCCTCGCTTTTGCGCATAGCGTTGAGGCACCAGATCAAGCCAGAAGTGGGAATCGAAGTGCAGGTCGAGCAGGGTGCCGTCCATATCCAACAGCACAGTATCTATGGCTTGCCAATCAAGCATAATCAGGGAACACTCTGACAGGTAATAACAGTTTTCGGATATCAGTATGACCGCCAAGCCCGAGATTTTGAAGTTAACCAAAGTGGCCAGCAGCCGGCTGTTTCATATTGAAAGCATGCAGCTTCGTTTCAGCAACGGTGTTGAGAGGCACTATGAGCGGCTCAGAACCGGTGGTCACGGGGCGGTGATGATCGTCGCCATCAACGAGCGCGACGAGGTGCTGCTGATTCGTGAATATGCCGCAGGGTTGGAGGAGTATGTCCTGACACTACCCAAGGGATTGATCGACCCCGGTGAGGATGCACTGACAGCCGCCAATCGTGAGCTGCAGGAAGAAGCCGGCTTCGGCGCACGCGAGCTGAGCCATATACGCCAGCTCACGGCGGCACCCAACTATATGGGGCACCGGCTTGAGGTGATTCTGGCACGCGATCTGTACTCCAACAAACTGGAAGGTGATGAGCCCGAGCCACTGGAACTGGTGCCCTGGCCCATGTCACAGCTGCCGGAGCTGTTCGACCAGGCAGAGTTTTCCGAAGGCCGTGCGATCGCCGCCCTCTGCCTGGTACAGCAGCGCCTGTCTCGCGCGGGATAGGCCTTGTTTTTTTCCCTTGCGCCTCAACATACCCATTGAGGTGCAATTGGTACAGCCCGTCTGCACTTCATAATACTGCTACAAACTGTGCCATGATAAGACGCCTTTTCGGTGCTATCATCAGGGCACCCAAGAGGTTTGGCCCCTGTCTGGTCCAACCTCACCAACAACAATCGGTTTTATGCTGAACCTGTCTCAATAAACAAGGTGATTACTATGAGCTTCGAACTGCCTGCACTGCCGTATGCGAAAGATGCACTGGAACCGCACATCTCTGCCGAGACTCTGGAATACCACCACGGCAAGCACCACAACACCTACGTTGTGAAGCTGAACGGTCTGGTACCGGGAACCGAGTTTGAAGGCAAGTCTCTGGAAGAGATCATCAAGACTGCTCCGGCTGGCGGCATCTTCAACAACGCGGCTCAGGTGTGGAACCACACCTTCTACTGGCACTGCCTGTCTCCGAATGGTGGCGGCGCACCGACCGGTGATATCGCCGATGCCATCGCCGTAAAATGGGGCACTTTCGAGAAGTTCCAGGAAGCGTTCAACGACAAGGCCGTGAACAACTTCGGTTCCAGCTGGACCTGGCTGGTGAAGAACGCAGACGGCACTCTGGATATCGTTAACACCAGCAACGCCGGTACACCGATGACCGATGGACAGACCGCTCTGCTAACGGTTGACCTGTGGGAGCACGCCTACTACATCGATTACCGCAACCTGCGCCCTGAATACCTCAAGAACTTCTGGGCACTGGTTAACTGGGACTTCGTTAACGAAAACTACAACGGCTGATCATCCTCGTCGTTTTGAAAAGGCGCCTGCGGGCGCCTTTTCTGTTTATACTGTCTGCGTTTCTCGCTCGGGAAAGGACACCTGACTGATGCTCGGATCTCACAAGCTCACGGCCCTGCTGCTCTGGATACTGCTGACAGTGATGTTGCTCGGCTTGCTGGTTCAGCTGGATCTGAGCGGCCTGAGCCGTCACCAGAGTGCACTGCTTGTCAACCTTGAGCAGCGATTGAATCAGCGACTGAACAAAACCGAGCAGCTGTTGCACTACATGGCTATCCTGACCGCTCGCAGCAGTCACGACCTGAGCGGTCTGTCGCAGACGCTGGAAGAGCTTCTGCCGCTCTCACCCGTCATCCACCGCCTCCACCTGCAGCAGCTGGTCACGGAAGACGAGATTTACGCATTCGAGCGGCAAATGCGACTGAAGTACCCCGACTTTCTTCTGCACGGTCTCAGCGCCATTACACCCGCCAACACTGAAACATCAGGAGCGGTCATCTATCAGCCTGTTATCCTTGCGTTGCCGGCCGGGCAGAGCGACCTGCCACCGCTGGGCACCGACCTGAGCCTGATTCCCGCCCTCAAGACCGCCATCGCCACCGCTCGCAATCAGTCACTGATAGCCTATTCGGATGTATTCAACCAGGCGCGAGGAGAGCCACTGATCGCTGCCTTTCTGGCTGTACCACAGGATCCAACCCTGCTGCTGTCAGTCGCCCTGCGCGGCCGTGACCTGCTCGACACAGAAATGCTGCCACCGGGCAGTCGTGTCAGCCTGACCTTGCCACAGAACGGCCCCCAGACTTTGTGGCAAAGTACCACGCCTGAAGCGGTGCTGTTTTATCTGCCGCGCCAGCAGACTGTAGGCAATAAACACCTGCAGCTAAGCCTGCTACTGGAATACCCGGTACGACTGGCCGACTTCAGCTGGGGGCTGGTACTGATCACGCTCGTCCTCAATACCAGCGGCAGCCTGCTGTTTTACGCCTGGTTGCGTCAACGGCAGGCTGCCACCATCAGTTACCTTGAAACACTTGAGATCCAGCGTCTCAAGCAACACCTTCAGGCCCATTCGGAAGAACTGCAGCAGCAATTGCAAGAAAACCAACAGCTCACCCATCGCATTCTGGATATTCAGGAAAGGGAACGGCGCCACCTTGCCCAAGAGCTGCACGATGAGCTGGGCCAATGCCTCACTGCAATACGTACCGATGCACGCATGCTGCTGCAGGATCATCCTGACAGCAGTGACAGCGTTAACCATCATGCCGAAAGCATCGATGCTATCGCACGACATATTTACGATGTCACCTATGATCTGATGCGCGCACTCCGCCCAACCCTGCTGGATGACCTGGGACTGGTGGACGCAGTACGCGAGTTAATTCGCAGCCAGCACCTTGAACGACAGGGGGTTCAGCTGGAGTTGACCCTCAAGGGCGCCCTGAACGATATGGAGGAACGGCTCAATATCAATCTCTACCGCATGATTCAGGAGGCGCTGACCAACATCCAGCGGCATGCCAGCTGTACCGAAGTCCAAATCCGGCTACAACGCTCTGATGCCGACGAACCGTCCGACCGACTGGAGCTGGAAGTCCGTGACAACGGCTGCGGATTTGACCCATCCATCATTAGCCGCAAGGGGCGTTTCGGTATGCTCGGCATGCAGGCTCGGGCCAAGGCTCTGGGAGGAGATCTGACCATCAACAGTCAACCGGGTGACGGCACCCTGCTGCGACTTAGAATCCCTCTTTCTCAAGCAGAGGTCCGAGCTGCTTCCACACCGTCTGCAGCAGGATAGGCTGAGCATCACGATTGGGATGCAAGCCATCACGCTGCATAAGTCGCAGGTCAGTTGCCACGCTTTCAAGCAGGAAGGGTACCAGTGGCAGCCCAAACTCTTCAGCCAGCTGTGGATAGATTTGATAGAACCTTTCTGTATATTGAGGTCCATAGTTAGGGGGCAGGCGTATGCCGATGAGCAGCACCCGCGCATCCGCCGCTTGGCTTAGCTCGATCATCTGGCGCAGATTCTGTTCCAGTATGTTCAGGGGGGTACCGCGAAGGCCGTCATTGGCGCCCAATTCCAGCAGTACCAGATCCGGGCGATAGTCCTGCAGCAGCCGAGGCAGTCGACTCAGCCCGCCGCTGCTGGTTTCTCCACTTATACTGGCATTGATCACCCGCCGGTGGCTATCACGCTGTTTCAGCTCCTGCTCCAGCAGGCTGACCCAGCCATCGCTTTGAGGCATGCCATAGGCGGCCGACAGGCTATCCCCGACCACCAGCAGGGTTTTCGCCTGCAGTGGAGTGACGCAAACAAACAGCAACAGCAGACAAGAGACCAGATAACGCATGCAGCACCTCGACAGTGGTAAACCGATTATTGAGGCTCACGATGTCGCAAAAAGTTTCAATACACAAGCGGGAAAGGTAGAGCTTTTCACCGGACTCAGTCTGAGTGTTGCACCCGGTGAAAGTCTGGCCATTATCGGCCGTTCCGGAGCAGGCAAGTCCACTTTGCTCAGCCTGTTGGCCGGTCTCGATACCCCGACTTCAGGCCATGTCATGTTTGCCGGTCAACCGCTTGACGAGTTGGACGACCCGGCTCGTGCCGATATCAGGCTGCGCCATTTGAGTTTCATTTTTCAGTCCTTTCATCTGCTGCCGGAGCTGGACGCTCTCGACAATGTTCGCTTGCCGTTGGAGATTCAGGGTGCTGCAGATGCTGAACTACAGGCTCGCCACTGGCTTCAGGAGGTTGGACTGGGCGCCCGCATGGATCATTACCCCTCGCAACTGTCAGGTGGCGAACAACAGCGCGTGGCGATCGCTCGCGCATTTGCGACCCGCCCCAGTGTACTGTTTGCGGATGAGCCAACCGGTAACCTGGATGACGAGACCGGACACCAGATTATTGAACAGCTGTTCAGTCTAAATGCCAGCCAGGGTACAACTCTGATCCTGATCACGCATGATCTGGAGCTGGCGCGGCGCTGCCGTCGACGCCTGCACCTTCATGCCGGCCGTCTGGAAGAGGTGGTAGAATGAGCCTGTTGCCCCGACTGGCCCGGCGTCAGCTGCATACCCAGCTGCGCACCACTGAATGGCGTGCTTTGTTGCTGGCAACCTGGGTTGCCATCGCCCTGACGACTCTGCTGGCGGTCCTCGGCGACCGACTGGAGCGAGGCCTGCTGCGTGAGAGTGCCAGCCTGCTGGGAGCTGATCTGGTGCTGAGCAGCAGCCGTCCGATTACGTCCAAGCGGCTGGATCAGATAGACTTGTCTGATACACACCACACTCAGGTTATCCAGTTTCCCAGCATGGTGGGACAGGGTGACGAGCTGATGCTGGTTTCAGTACGTGTACTGAAGTCACCCTATCCCCTGCGGGGTGAGCTGGTCACTGAACCTGTGCAACAGGGCGAGATTCCGGGCCCCGGCGAGGTCTGGGCCGAACCCCGCGTGATGACTCAGCTGGGGCTTGAACTGGGCGACCAGCTAGAGTTTGGCTACGCAAAACTGACGCTCACACACCGGTTGTTGGCCTCACCGGATCGGGGCTCGGGCTTTCGCAGCTTCAGTCCACATATCCTGGTCAATCACGCCGACCTTGAAGCCAGCGGCGTACTGGCCGAGGGCAGCCGTGCCGACTATCGCCTGCTGATCGCCGGCAGCAGCGAGCGGATACGTCAGCTTGATCAAAAGCTGCGGCCCACCCTCGCCGACCATGAACGCCTGCATGCACTGCAGGCTGACCAGCCCATGACCGGCAACGCGCTGGGCAATGCACTGCGTTACCTCAAGCTCACGGCACTGATCGCTCTGCTGCTCTCTGCCATGACCATTGTGCTGGCCCTGCGCCGGTTCGCACTCGGCCAGCACACCCGCAGCGCCCTGCTGCTGAACTTGGGCCTCAAGCCGGGCCAGCTGGTTCAACTCTACCTCTACCAGCTGCTAATGGCCTGGGCCATAACCTCCATTCTCGGCTTTATTACCGGCTACCTGTTACAGGCCGCTGTCTATCAGTGGCTGGCCGACCTTCTGCCACAATCGCTGCCCGCTGCCGGCTGGCTGCGCTGGCTGACTGGCCCGGCGTTGGGGTTGGCACTGCTGGTACTGCTCGGCCTGCCTCCCATTCTGCAACTGGCTCGCATTCCGGTCGCCCACCTCTTGCGCGGCGATCCGCCTCCACGGGATCGCATCGCCATGCTGCTGCAGGGGAGTTCTGCCCTGTTGCTGATCATCACCCTGCTGGCATTCCTGCAGGCACCGGCAGCGGCCATCAGCCTGCTGCTGTTTCTGATGATTGGCGGTGTACTGTTCGGCTGGCTGGCTCAATGGGCGCTGATCGCCAGCGCCAAACCGCTCGCTCGACGCCTGCTGTTGGGACGTCTGTTGTTGATGCGTCTGCGCCAGCAGCGTCAGTGGCACCGGCTGCAGGCCGCCGTGGTCGTTATGTTGCTCACTCTGCTCAGCGTCATCTGGATCAGCCGCTCCGACCTGCTGCAGCAGTGGCAGGCGCAGTTCCCCAGCGACACGCCCAACTATTTTGTGATCAACATTCAGCCCTGGGAAAAGGAAGCGCTGGACCAATTTCTGGATGAGCAGTCGCTTGAAACCGAGCTTTACCCGATGATTCGCGGCCGCTTCACTGAGTTGAACGGCGCACCTGTTCAACCCCAGCTCAACGAGAAGCAACAATCACACAACACCCTGCGTCGCGAGCTGAATCTGAGCTGGAGCACTGAACGCCCTGAACACAATCCGCTGCAAGCGGGTGAGTGGTGGTCGGCTGACAGCACCGAGCCGTTGATCTCCATCGAAGGGGAGATGGCACAGGAGCTGGGACTCAAGATCGGTGACCGACTCGGCTTCGACGTTGGCGGAGTGCAGATTGAGGGGCGCATCAGTAATATTCGCGAGGTAGTCTGGACCTCCTTCCGCCCCAACTTCTACATCATTTTCAGTCCGGGTGCGCTTGAGGGAGCGCCCTCAACCTGGATCACCAGCTTCCACCTGCCGCCAGAGCGACAACAGGTGTCGCGGCAGTTGCTGCAGCAGTTCCCCTCGCTGACACTGATCGACATTGATCAGCTGCTGTCTCAACTATCGCAATGGTTGAAGCGGCTGGCCGACAGCTCGGCTCTCATACTGTCGTTGAGCCTCGGCTGCGGCCTGATGCTGCTCGGCGTTACCCTGCTGCAAGCACTGGAGCAACGCCGGTTTGAGTCAGCCCTGTTACAGACACTGGGAGTGACCGCAGAGCAGGCACGCCGCCTTGATCTGCTGGAGTTTCTGTTGATTGGACTGGTGTGTGGCGTATTGGCCAGTATCAGTGCCGAAGCCGTGCTGGCCAGCCTGCACCTGTATCTTCTGCAGATCGACCCGCGCCTGCACCCCCTGCTCTGGCTCAGTTTGCCACCATTCGCTGCCCTGTTATTCGTGCTGATTGGACTGTTGATTCGACGACCACTGCGGCTGGACCAATGCTACCGATTGCTGCGCTCAGGTTAGCCGGGTGCAGCAATAACCTTACAAAAAGAGCGCTTATTACCTTTGGCTATAAAAACCCTAACCCTTGAGCTATAATCGGCGGCCCTATGCTGATCATTAATTAAACAGTTCTATTGGATAAGGGTGAAACATGGCTCATCATGATGAAAACTTTCGTGACAGCTCCGGCTACGGCTGGATTCTGATCAACCTGGTCGCACTGGCCTGGGTAACCATGCCGGTGAGCATCGTGTTGACCAAGGTGGTTCAGTGGTAAACACCGGACTGGCCGCATGAGCTCACTCAAGATTGGTGAGCTGGCGCGCCGTTCAGGCCTCAGCGTCGAAACCCTCAGGTATTACGAGCGCCGAGGCCTGATCCCGCCCCCTGAACGCCTGCCTTCGGGCTATCGCGTTTACCCGCCTGCAATCCTGCAACGGCTGGCCTTTATCCGCCGCTGCAAGGGGCTGGGCTTTACACTCGAAGAAACGCTGGACCTGTTGCAACTGCAACAGCACCCCGAACTGGAATCGGCTGCCGTCAAACAGCGGGTCGAACAACGCATTGTTGATATTCGCAGCAAGGTACGTGACTTGCAGCAGATACTGGCAGCGCTGGAAGGACTGTCCGCCCTGTGTGACGGTGAAGGCTCAGCGGCAGACTGCCCGATACTGGCCTTTCTGGAGCAGGATAGTGACCCGCCCCGGCCTTGCCCGCATGATGCAGACAAGACCAGACGCTGATATCAGCGCTTGAGGGTTTGGACCCCTTCGGGCGTCCCCATCAGAATCAGATCCGCTCCACGTTGCGCAAACAGACCGTTGGTCACCACGCCAACAATATTATTCAGCTGCACCTCCAGCGCTTTTGGATCCAGAATTTCCAGATCGTGCAGATCCAGAATCACATTTCCGTTGTCAGTCACACAGCCTTCGCGGTACACGGGCTGTCCACCCAGCGCCGCCAACTGACGGCCCACATACGAGCGCGCCATGGGGATCACTTCCACCGGCAGCGGGAATGCTCCGAGCAAGTCCACCTGCTTGGACTGGTCCACTATACAAACAAACTCCTTTGCCACGGCTGCAACTATCTTTTCTCGCGTCAGCGCACCGCCACCGCCCTTGATCAAGTTCATGTAGGGGTCAAACTCATCAGCCCCATCAATGTAGAACTCCATCTGGCTGACTGAATTAAGATCCAGCACGTCAATACCGTGCCCGCGTAGGCGCTCTGCTGTAGCTTCAGAACTGGCAACAGCCGCCGCAAAGCGGTCTTTCACCTGCGCCAGTGCGTCGATGAAACAGTTGGCTGTAGAACCAGTACCGACTCCAACTATGCTGTCATCACGTAGTCGGGGTTTAATGTAGTCAACGGCTGCCTGCGCTACCGCCAGTTTCATCTTTTCCTGTGTCATCTTTGTGCCCGTCGCTGATTCAAACTGAGTTCGGATTATAGCAACCCTGGGTTGCCCTTGTAGACGCTGGGCAGTCAAGCCGATACCATTCTCTGATCCTGTGCCCTTTCGGGCCACCTGAACCGATGCTGATACCTGTCCCTATGCCACACCGATATATCAAGAAAATTCTCGAAGCGCGTGTCTATGATGCCGCCATCGAAACACCGCTGGACGAAGCGCGCGGCCTGTCTGAACGCCTTGGCAACCGAGTGCTGCTCAAGCGTGAAGACGAACAGCCAGTCTACTCCTTCAAACTGCGCGGCGCCTATAACAAGATGGTGCAGCTCACCGACGATGAGAAGGCGCGCGGCGTGATTACCGCATCTGCCGGCAACCATGCACAAGGCGTTGCCATGGCAGCCCGACTGCTCGGTGTTAAGGCCACCATCGTGATGCCGCGCACCACACCGGATGTAAAGGTGAACAACGTGCGCCGCCTTGGTGGCAAAGCGGTACTGATCGGGGACGCCTTTGACGATGCTCGCCGCCACTCGGAAAAGCTGATGGCTGAAAAGGGGCTGGTGTATGTCCACCCCTATGACGATCCTGAGGTGATTGCGGGCCAGGGCACCATTGCCATGGAAATCCTGCGTCAGGAAAGTGGTCATATTGATGCGATCTTCGTACCGGTAGGTGGTGGTGGATTGATCGCCGGCGTTGCCGCCTACGTCAAGTATCTGCGTCCGGAAACTCGGGTCATCGGCGTTGAGTCGGTCGAATCCGCCTGCCTTGCACTGGCGAAGGAGAAGGGCGAACGTGCAATTCTGGACCAGGTTGGCATTTTTGCCGATGGCGTGGCCGTTGCCCAGATAGGCGAGCACACCTGGGAGATCTGTAAGGACCACGTGGACGAAGTGATCACCGTCTCGATCGATGAGATCTGTGCCGCCATCAAGGATATTTTCGATGACACCCGTTCGGTGTGCGAGCCGGCCGGGGCTCTGGGCGTGGCCGGGTTGAAGAAGTACGTTGCCCGTGAAGGCATCAGCGGCCAGACACTTATCGCCATCGACTCAGGTGCCAATGTTAACTTTGACCGGCTGCGGCATATCGCCGAACGCTCGGAGCTGGGCGAAAAGCGTGAGGTGATCATCGCCGCCAAAATCCCGGAACGCCCCGGCAGCTTCAAGAAGTTCTGCACCGTACTGGGCAAGCGTAACATCACTGAATTCAACTACCGCTACAGCGATGATGATCAGGCGATCGTCTTTGCCGGTGTTCAGGTACGGCCGAACAATGACGGGCGTGAAGAGCTGCTGACAGAACTGCGCGAACATCTGGATGAGGTGGTCGATCTCACCGACGACGAGACCGCCAAGCTGCATGTACGTTACATGGTCGGCGGTCACGCCCCGCAAAGCGTGGACAATGAAGCGGTGTTCCGCTTCGAATTCCCGGAACGCCCCGGCGCCTTGATGAAATTCCTAAGCAAGCTGGGCGGACGCTGGAACATATCCATGTTCCATTATCGCAACCACGGTGCCGCCTATGGACGCGTACTGGTTGGCATGCAGGTCCCGCAGACCGAGCGCAGCCAAGTGACCCGTTTCCTCGAAGAGATCGGCTACACCTGGTACGACGAGACCGACAACCCTGCCTATCAGCTATTTCTGGGCTGAGCCCGCTCGCACCACCGGACTCGGCCCCACCGGCCGATCCGGTGTCTCCGGCGAGACATCATAGACATCACGTGTCAGCGCCTGCAGGGTGAACAGCGCCAGCGACGCCAGCCCCCAGCTCAGACCCAGCACCACACCCGCATCCACAATTCCGCGCCAGGGCTGCTCCAGCAGTCGCACCAGCAGTATCAACAACACAATGCCGCTGCTGAGACAGATGGTGATGATCTGCCGACGCCGCTGGGCATGAAAGAATCCCATGCAGAACAAAGGTGCCAACAGCAGTCGCAGCGGCGTGACATGACCTTTCAGGTAGCGGATTCGCGCGGCCGTGCGGGGTGAAAAGTTCTGCTGAAAGCCACGGTAGCCCTCTGCAAATCCCATGAAGCCCAAGCACAGTACCAGCGCCACCCAGTGATACCAGTCAAAACTGTCCAGCGGCATATCCAGCGCCATGCTGCCAAGGCGCCAGACGGCACTGCCCAGCAGCAGGCAGATACCGGTAAAGCCCCAGAATGCTGCGATTACTCCGAGCATCTTGTCTCTCTGTCGGATTCAAAAGGAGGGGCATTATAGCCTGAACCACCCGGTGGCAGAAAACAGCAACAAACGGGCGGCTTTCCACCCATTTCATCCATGACTACGGGTGATTCTCCGCCCATCTTGCGGTTTACCGGATCGCCTGCTCATATCCCACCCCCCGAAAAAGGCTGTTTGCCACAGATTGGCACGGAGCCTGCTTTACAGCTGTTACACGGCGCCCGGGCTTGCATCAGCCACTGCCGGATACAACAACAAGTAAAGGTACATCCATGGCGACCTACAACACATTGCTGTTCGCGACCGACTTTTCGGAAGGCGCAGAAAAGGCCGTAGAACATGCCCGCACCCTCGCCACACTGACCGGTGCACGACTCCATCTGCTGCATGTGATCACGGAGCTGTCCGACCAGCGCCGCAAGCGCATTCCCGCTGACGTGATCGATACGTTTATTCATGAGGTCACAGAGGTGGCCAACACGGATATGGAAGCCTTCTGCCAGCGGCATTTTGCCGATGCCGAATCTCAGGGCATTCAGCTGACCCATGAGGTGATGTTCGGCAGTGGCTACACCGACATCATCGAGGCCTCCAAACAGCTGGGTGCCGACATGATCATTCTGGGTACCCACGGCAAGACCGGTATCGAAAAAATACTGGTCGGCTCTACAGCCGAGCGTGTGGTACGCCACTCCCCCATTCCCGTTTTGACCGTCAGGTCCTGAGCCTTATCAGGTCACTGGAGCACAACCGCAAGACAACAAGCAACACAACAGGAGAAATACAATAATGAATATTCTGTCCAAGAAATCACTGGTTGCCGGCTGTATCGGCGCTGTCATGGCGACCACCGCAGCATTCGCCGAAGATCGCAGCGATTGGCCCAGCAGCATTACGGTGGGTACCGCAAGCCAGGGTGGCACTTACTACATCTATGGCGCCGGCTGGGCCAATATGGTCGGTGAAGCCCTGGGTATCTCGGCCGGTGCAGAAGTGACCGGTGGTCCGGTTCAGAACGCCACTCTGGTACAGATGGGCGAGCATGCCTTTGGCATGGTCACCACCGGGCCGCTGGTAGCAGCACTGCAGGGCAAGAGCGCTCTGGCACCGGGCATGTCCCATGAAGATGTCCGCGCTGTATTCCCGATGTATCAGACCACTCTGCAGATCATTGCCCTCAAGAGCTCAGGCATCGACTTCGTGGATGACCTGGATGGCAAGACCGTGGGTGTTGGCCCTGCCGGCGGTACCGCTGACATGTACCATCCGCAGCTGTTCAAGAAACTGGGGCTGAACGTCAGCACCCGTAATGGTGGTGCGGCCGATCAGGCCGGTCAGCTGCAGGATGGCCTGATTGACGCCTTTGCCTTTGCAGCCGGCGTGCCGATCTCAGCCTTCAACCAGCTGGAAGCCCAAGCTGATGTGAACATCTTCTCTTACTCGCCGAAGAACATTGAAAAGATCGCAGCTGATTACCCTGAGCTGAGTGCCGGTACCATCCCTGCTTCTGTTTACTCTTCACTGGATGAAGATGTATCTGCGCTGTCACTGTGGAACTTTGCCATCACCCATAAGGACATGCCGGAATCGCTGGTATACGGCGTAACCAAGACCGTGATGGAAAACAACGACCGCATGCTGCAGATCCATGGTGCGGCCAAGGAAACCCTGCCGGAGAACTACAAGTACAACACCATCGTGCCCTGGCACGCCGGTGCAGTCCGCTGGTTCGAAGAGAACGGCTATGAAATCCCGGCAAACATGAAGGATTGATTCGCTCAATAGGGACGTTTGCCCGCGCTGCCGGACCACTGACCGGCAGCGCTCAACATGGCTTAATGCAGGTCCATATAACATGACAGACAAAACTCCGGCATCCGCCGATGCCGCAGCAGACAAAATCGGCGCAGAAGGCGTAGCCGATGTTCCGCTTGGTCATAACGAGCGGGATCTGAGTGGCGCAGTTGGCAAGATCATTTTCTTCACCTGTGTGTGCTACACACTGCTGCACCTCTACGCATTGAACGTATCCCCCATCGAAACCTGGGCATTCCGCATCATCCATGTCGCAGGCGGCCTGGTGGTGGGGTTTGCACTGATCGCAGCTTTTACCCTCGACCGACAGACACAACCAGCGCCGCTGTCGCCACTGCAGTGGGCCGCCCGCGTGCCAACCAGTCTGGCTATCGTTTTGGCCGCCGCAGGCATCGCCTATGCGTGGTTCAGTCGTATGGTGCTGGGTGAACTGCCGCCCAACTGGCTGTTGCCTCAGGTTGCCTGGGCACTGGCACTCGGAACCGGGGCCGCTGTCATCAGCAGCTGGATCTGGCGTACCGGCCATAACCGGCATATTTTCTGGGCTGACCGGGTTTTGATGCTGTCGGCCATTGTTGTTGCAGCCTACCTGTTGTTTGTTCTGGGTCGCTGGCGCATGGCTGCAGGCACACCGATGGCGGGCCAAACCGAGTTTCTGGTAGCACTGGCCGGTGTCGTTCTGATCATGGAACTGACACGACGTGTCGCCGGTCTGGCCCTGATTATCATCACGGCGGTATTTCTGGCGTACGCCTTTGCCGGCCCCTGGCTGCCGGGTATTCTGGAGCACCGTGGCTACTCCATGCAGCGTTTCTTCACCTACATCTACACCGATAACGGCATTCTCGGCCCAACCACCGCGGTATCATCCACCTACATCATTCTGTTCATCACCTTCGCCGCCTTTTTGCAGGCATCGCGTGTAGGTGATTACTTCGTCAACTTTGCCTTTGCCGCGGCCGGTCGCGCCCGTGGCGGCCCGGCCAAGGTGGCAGTATTCGCATCCGGCTTGATGGGCATGATTAACGGTACCTCGGCAGGCAACGTGGTGGCCACCGGCAGTCTTACCATCCCGCTGATGAAAAAGGTCGGTTACCACCCACGCAGTGCCGGTGGTATCGAAGCCGCCGCCTCCACCGGTGGCCAGATCGTCCCCCCCATCATGGGAGCAGGCGCCTTTATCATGGCGGAAGTGACCGGCATTCCCTACACCGATATCGCCATTGCCGCTTTGATCCCGGCTGCACTGTATTTCCTGTCGATCTATTTCATGGTTGACCTGGAAGCACGTCGCGAAGGGATGTCAGGCCTGTCGAAAGACCAGCTGCCAGTGTTCAGCCAGATGATCAAGCAGGTCTACCTGTTCCTGCCGATCATCATTCTGGTCTCCACGCTGTTCATGGGCTACTCGGTTATTCGGGCCGGTACACTGGCTATGGTGAGTGCCGCCGTTGTCTCCTGGCTGACCCCCTACCGCATGGGCATCCGCGCGCTGCTTGAAGCCCTGTCGCTGGGTGCGCGCATGGCGATTCCGCTGATCGCTGTTTGTGCCTGTGCCGGTATCATTGTCGGGGTCATCAGCCTGACCGGAGTGGGCGCTCGCTTCGCCTCCATGCTTTTGGGGATTGCAGATGCAAGCCATATGCTGGCACTGTTCTTCGCCATGTGCATCAGCATCCTGCTGGGCATGGGCATGCCAACCACGGCCGCCTACGCCGTCGCGGCATCCGTGGTGGCTCCGGGTCTGCAGCAGATCGGCATTCCGCCGCTGGTTGCACACTTCTTCGTGTTCTACTACGCGGTACTGTCAGCCATCACACCGCCTGTTGCACTGGCCGGATACGCGGCTGCCGCGATTTCCGGAACAGACCCGCTGAAGACCGCCGTGACCTCGTTCAAGTTCGGTCTGGCTGCGTTTATCGTGCCATTCATGTTCTTCTACAGCCCCGCATTGCTGATGCAGGGCGGCTGGGGTGAGGTCCTGCGCGTGTTCATTACCGCTTCGGCCGGCATCTATCTGCTGGCCGCCTCGATTCAGGGTTGGTTCCTGAACGGCAGTGTCAACCGTGTCCAGCGATGCATGCTGCTGGTGGCCGCTCTGGCGATGATTGCCGGTGGCCTGCTCACCGATGCTATCGGTATCGGCCTGAGTGCACTGGTACTGTTCTGGCAGCTGGCAACACGTCGCACTGCTCTGGCCAGCTAGCCCCTGGATCCGTGGTAATAGTCAAGGGCGCCCCCTGCCGGGGCGCCCTTTTTCATTTCAGGGCACAGGGCTCACAAGTAGCTGTGTTAACGGGCCTGAAGTTGATCCGGGTCTGTAGCGGTTCAGCGTTTTTTCGCTTAGGATCTGGTAATGTGAATACACAATTAGTGTCTGCCCCCTGTCACATAACAACCTCCAACCTAAGATCGGAACGGGATACAGTGAAAAAAGGTCTGTCGATACAAAACAAGGTTAACCTCTCGCTGATTGCTGTATTTCTGATTATTCTCATCAGCTCTCTGACCACCATATATCGCAGCGAAACCTCACTGGTTGACAACGTTGTTACCCGTTCGACTCTTGACTCGGCTGATTCCTACTTCGACAGCATCAACATGCTGATGCTCAGTGGCGCCATGGCCAACCGTGGCACGCTACAGCAAAAAATTCTGTCCAACCCAGCCATCACTGAAGCCCGCATTATTCGTGGTCAGCAGATCACAGACGTGTACGGCCCCGGTACTCCAGATTCGATGCCGGTTGATGAATATGATCAACGAGCCATGCTCGGCGAGCAGGTGATTGAAGAACTGAACGATGAGCAGGGGCACCGCCTTACCGTCGTCACGCCAATGCGCGCCCTGTCTGATTACAAGGGCACCAACTGCCTGCTGTGCCATCAGGTGGAAGAAGGTGAAGTGGTCGGAGCCGTTCGTGTGACCTACTCCTATGAAGCGCTGGACAAGCAGATCAACAGCAATCTGATCAGTGTTGCCCTGATCGAGCTGGCACTGTTCGTTGCCGGCATCATCCTGATCAGCCTGCTGCTGCGTCGTATCGTGGTCACGCCAGTGAACCGCCTGGCCGAGACTATTCATGCTATTGAGCGCGACAACGACCTGAACCAGCGCACTCCGGTCAGCTCCAGCGACGAAATTGGCGAGATGTCGGCTGCTTTCAACTCGATGCTGGAAAACATCCACGACAGCATGCAGCATGTTCGTCAAACCGTGGCACAACTGGCCGACTCAGGCAGCCGTATCAGCAAAGTCGCTACCGCATCGGCGTCGGCTGTACATCATCAGCAAATGCAAACCAGCTCCGTCGCTTCGGCCATGGAGCAGATGGAAGCCGCCACACGCAGTGTTGCGGCCAGTGCTGAAAACACGGTGTCCGCATCCAATATGGCGCTGCAGGAAAGCAGTAACGGCGCGCGCGTTACTCAGCAGGCCATTACCGCCATTACTCGTTTGCAGCAGGATATAGACCGCGCCACCCAAGTGATCCAGAAATTGGACAGTCAAAGTCAGAATGTGGGGACGGTGTTGGAGGTAATTCAGAAAATTGCCGAGCAAACCAACCTGCTGGCTCTGAATGCGGCGATCGAAGCGGCTCGAGCCGGTGAGCAGGGTCGTGGCTTTGCCGTGGTCGCGGACGAGGTACGGACACTGGCCAGCCGGACTCATAACTCTACCGAAGAGATCAATCACATCATTGCCGAACTGCAAAATGATGCCCAAGAGGCCGTAACCGTGATGCAACAGGCACTGGCAGCGGCAGGCGACGGAGTCGAGCAGGTACAGAAGACCAACTCAGCGCTGACCAACATCACGGAAGAAGTCCGCGTGATCAACGACCTTAACCATCAGGTCGCCAGTGCCGTCCGCGAGCAGAGTGAAATGGCCAGCAGTGTGGAACGCAGCATCAGCGAGATCAGCAACAGTGCAGAAGACACCGCCGAGCGTTCCGAGCATCTGAACCGTGTTTCAGATGAGCTGGAACAGCTGTCAAAAGAGCTGGAGCAAATGCTCAGCCGCTTCAAGCTCTAAACCCCGCTGGTTGCCAGCCAAATCCATCAGGTTTGGCTGGCAACCGACTCTGATGTCGATCGATTACTGCTTGTAATCACGCTTGTCGAGGCCGTACTTTTTCATCTTGTCGTACAGTGTCTTGCGTGGCAGCCCCAGGCTTTCCTGGGTGTCCTTGATCGATCCTCCGTGTCGCCCAAGTTCGGTATGGATCAACATTTTCTCAAACCGCTCCACCTGCTGCGGCAGGCTCATCTCCCCGACCGAGTCAGGGTCGCTGATCGGACGATTATCGAAATCGAAAGTACAGCCCTCCCCCAGCAGAACATAGCGTTCGGCCAGATTACGCAGCTCCCTGACGTTACCGGGCCAGTCATGCAGCATCAGGCTATGCATGCGCTCGGCTGACAACGATGGCATTTCACGCCCGTACTGGGAAGATGCCACCAGAGCGAAGTGCTGGAACAGCAGCGGAATATCCTCTCGCCGCTCCCGCAAGGGCGGAATATCCAGTTTGACCACGTTAAGACGGTAGTACAGATCCTCACGGAAGCGGCCTGCCGCCACCTCCTGCCTGAGGTCCACCTTGGTGGCAGCGATGACACGCAAGTCCAGCGGAATCAGCGTATTCGAACCCAGTCGCTCGATGGCACGCTCTTCCAGCACACGCAGCAGCTTGATCTGCAGCGCCATCGGCATGCTTTCAATCTCATCCAGAAACAGCGTGCCGCCGCTGGCGTGCTCAAACTTGCCGATGCGACGCGTTTTGGCATCGGTAAACGCCCCGGCCTCGTGGCCGAACAACTCACTTTCAATCAGGTTTTCCGGCACGGCACCACAGTTGATGGCAACGAAGTTGTGTTCACGCCGCGGTCCGTGTTCATGCAGATAGCGCGCCAGCAGATCCTTGCCACAGCCGGTTTCGGCATGAATAAGGATGTCTGCCGGCATCCCGGCAACAGAGCGGCTGGTACGACGCAAGGCGCGCAGGATGGGGGTATTGCCAATGATACGCGGGCCCGGCACGTTCTGCGCTTCAAGTTCATCCCGCAACTGGCGGATCTCCAGTGTCAGATTGCGCTTGTCCAGTGCACGGCGCACAACATCCAGCAATAGCTCAGCTGCAAAGGGTTTTTCAATAAAATCGTAGGCCCCTTCGCGAATCGCGCTGACGGCCATGGAGATATCACCATGCCCTGTAATCAAAATGACCGGCAGGTCTGCGTCAACCTGATGGATGCGGCGCATCAGCTCCAGTCCATCGATTCCCGGCAGGTTGATATCCGTGATAACCACCCCTGGCCAGTCCTCGCTGACGCGCTCGAGTGCTGGCTCAGCGCGTTCCAGCGTCGTCACTTCATATCCGGCCAGCTCCAGCGTCTGTCCAGCCGCCACACGGATATGGTGTTCATCATCGATCAAAATAACCGGCAGAAGATCAGGCTTGTTCATTGTGAATCTCCATCTATGCCAGCCTCGGCGGGCTGGGCCAGCAGCAGTTCAAGGGTGAACACGGCACCACCTTCGGGATGATTGGCCGCAGTCAGGTGCCCACCCAGGTTTTCAATAATCCTGTGGGAGATCGATAGCCCCAGACCCAGGCCCTGACCACTTTGTTTGGTGGTGTAGAAAGGCTCAAATACCTGCTGTGGATCTTCCGCCTCAATGCCAGGACCGGTATCGTGCAGCGAAAGCCTTATCCGCTCACTCTGCTGTTCCAGACCAACCTCGATTCGTTTGTGCACACACGACTCCATTGCCTGCATGGCGTTGGCCAACAGGTTAACC
Organism: Marinobacterium sp. MBR-111; assembly: GCF_040547585.1. Lineage (NCBI taxonomy): Bacteria > Pseudomonadati > Pseudomonadota > Gammaproteobacteria > Oceanospirillales > Oceanospirillaceae > Marinobacterium > Marinobacterium sp. MBR-111. The sequence continues at coordinate 28,954 of NZ_JBEPQA010000014.1, read as the reverse complement.
AGCACCTGCTCCAGTCTGAGCGTATCGCCCAGCACATGGATCCGAGACAGCCCTGCCGGCCAAACGATTTCAACACCCTGCTGGCCCAGGCGCCCATACATGATCGACATGGCTCCATCCTTAACGGCCTGCAATGACACCGGCATCGGACGGCCACTGCTTTTGCGAGCGAACTCTTTCAACGGGTGGATGATCCTCGCCATTCGGTCGGTCAGCCCGGCTATCTCTTTCAGGTTATCCCCAACCCGATCAAACCGTTCCAGGCGCAGGAAGGCCTGAGCATTATCGGCATAATTGCGGATCGCCGTCAGTGGCTGGTTCAGCTCATGATTAATCCCGGCCGCCAGTTGGCCCAACACTGCCAGCTTGGCGGTCTGTACCAGTTCGTTCTGGGTACTCTGGTGCTGTTCCATCTCTTCCAGCAAGCGGGCGTTGGTCCGTGTCAAATCGGCCGTTCGCTCTTCAACACGAGTTTCCAGTACATCCCGTGCCGCCTGCAGGGCCTGCAGTTCACGAACTTCAAATTCACGTCGCTGCCGCACAATACGCCAGCGAGCCTGAATAAACAGCACCAGCAATAACAACGCTATACAGACAAAACCCGCCAACACAACGGCCTGCAGCACGGCCCGATCCACGGGAGTGGTGCGCGCAAAGACCGCCACGTTCAGGCCAGTATCAGGCACCGGCTTGGTCAGCAGCAGGAAATCCTCACTGCGCTGGGCAACCGGATGGGATGCCTGATCACCTGTCCTTCGCAGGGTCACCCGCTCAGCCCGCCCTCCCTCCAGCGTCTGGTGGCGAACCAGCTCCAGCGGCTCCAGTGGCTGTCCCAGATAGCGCTGGCTCTGTTGAATGCGCTGCAGATCCTGTGAAGACAAACCGCCCAGTGCATGGAACTTCCACTCCGGCCGAGTCGTGATGACAATAACGCCATCTTCATCGGTCACGGCAATATCGATGATCGGATCGCTCCAGTCCTGTTCCACCTCATTCAGGTCGATCTTGACCACGATCGCACCCGCAATCCGCTCACCGATCCTGACCGGCCAGGAAAAATAATAGCCACGCTGGCGAGAGGTCGTTCCCAGCGCGAAATAGTGTCCGGCCTTGCCTGCCATGGCATCACGAAAATAGGGCCGGAAGCCGAAATTCAGCCCGACAAAGCTGTTCTCCCGGTTCCAGTTGCTCGCGGCCTGGGTGACGCCCTGCGCATCCATCAGGTAGCTGTCTGATGCACCCAGGATACGCGTTACCTGTTCCAGATAGAGGTTCGTATGCTGAATAACATCGGGATTTTCCGGTTGGGCTAGTGCTTCCATGAAATTGGAGTGGGTTGCCAGCAGCCGTGGCAGATCCTTGTACCGATCCAGCTTCTGCTGCACACTCAGGGCATAGCGGTTCAGATCCGATTCGGCCCGACTTTGCAGTGCTTCCAGTGCTTGTCGCTGACTCAGCTGGGCCGTTTGCAGCAACACCAGTACCAGCACCAATAACCCCAGCAACAACGACAGGGGCCGGTGGCTGCTGCGCACGGCGGAATTCACCTGCCGCCCCCATAAGGGCAGTCAGCCACCGGTTGATTACCCGGCAGTGCTTGAAAAAACAGATGCAGAATCATACTTTAGTCGCAGCTCCCGTCCCATCCTCGACCATGAGACCCAAACAGATGCTTAAGCGTACCAAAATTGTTGCCACTCTGGGCCCTGCTACTGACAAAGCCGGCGTAATTGATGACTTGATCCGTGCCGGCGTAAACACGGTACGTCTTAACTTCTCACACGGCAGCGCAGCCGATCACCGCCGCCGGGTGGATGCCGTGCGTGCGGCCAGCCGCCGCACCGGTGAGTCCGTGGCCCTGCTGGGTGACCTGCAGGGCCCAAAGATTCGCATTTCCCGCTTCAAGGAAGGGCCTATCCAGCTGGCGATCGGTGATCGCTTTACACTGGATGCCGCCATGGATGGAACCGCTGGCGACCAAAACGCTGTCAGCGTGGACTACAAGGCACTGCCGCAGGATTGCAGCGCAGGTGACATTCTGTTGCTGGACGATGGTCGCGTACAGTTAAAGGTATTGGAGATCAATGGCAGTCGCATTGAAACCGAAGTAACGGTCGGCGGCCCTCTGTCCAACAACAAGGGGATCAACCGTCAGGGCGGCGGCCTGAGTGCCGCTGCACTGACCGACAAGGACCGGCACGACATCAAGGTGGCCGCCGAGCTGGAAATGGATTATGTCGCCGTTTCCTTCCCGCGTACCGCCGAGGATCTTAACGTCGCGCGTGAACTGCTGGAAGCCGCCGGCAGCCGCGCCGAAATTATCGCCAAGGTGGAGCGCGCCGAAACCGTAGCCACACCCGAAGCGCTGGATGAGATCATCAACGCCTGCGACGGTGTCATGGTGGCGCGGGGCGATCTGGGTGTAGAGATCGGTGATGCAGAACTGATCGGTGTGCAGAAACATATCATCAAGCGTGCACGCCAGCTCAACCGCGTGGTGATCACCGCCACCCAGATGATGGAGACCATGATTCTCAACCCGATGCCGACCCGTGCCGAGGTGTTCGATGTGGCCAACGCCATTCTCGACGGTACCGATGCGGTGATGCTCTCGGCGGAAACCGCCGCCGGCAACTACCCGGTAGAAGTGGTGCAGGCGATGACCCGTATCTGCCAGGGTGCCGAAAAGCATCAGCTGTCGCGCCCGGCCCCTGTAGCACCTGATCACCTGTGTACCCGCACCGACGAGGCGATTGCCCGTGCTGCCATGTACACCGCCAACGGCGTGGAGAACATCAAGGCAATCATCTGTCTGACCGAATCCGGTTCGACCCCATTGTGGATGTCGCGCATTCGCTCCGGCATCCCAATTTTTGCCCTCACCCGCAATGACCGTACCCTGCGTCGCATGGCACTTTACCGTGGCGTAATGCCGATGTTTTTCGATGCCACCGCCGTCAGTGAAGAGCGCCTGAATGACGAAATTCTGGCCGGCCTTCAGGCTCGAGAACTGCTCGGCAGCGGCGACCGCATCATCTTGACCCGCGGCGCCCGTCTCGGCGAGCATGGCGGCACCAACTCGCTGCAGATTCTGCAGCTCCCCTGAGTCTGAACACGAGCGCCCATGACAATCGAACAACAACTGGCTACCGAGCTGAGCATCCGCCCGGCTCAGGTAGCAGCTACGCTGGCCCTGCTGAACGAAGGCGCCACTATTCCCTTCATCGCCCGTTACCGAAAGGAGCAGACCGGCGCCCTGGATGATACCCAGCTGCGCCAACTGCATGAGCGGCTGGGGCAGCTGCGAGAGCTGGAAAGCCGGCGCGAAGCGATTCTTGGTCGTCTGCGTGAACAGCAGCAGCTGACACCGGAACTGGAGCAGGCCCTGCTGACGGCCGACAGTCGCGCCCGCCTTGAAGATCTCTACTTGCCCTACCGCCCCAAACGGCGCAACAAGGCACAGGAAGCACGTGAGGCAGGACTGGAGCCGCTGGCGCTGGAAGCCCTGCAGCAAGGGCAATTGCCCGTAGGCAAGCTGGAGCAGTTTCTCAACTCTGAAGCCGGTTTTATTGATGCTGACACAGTGGCCGAGGGCGTGCGCCAGATCTTGCTGGAGACCCTGAGCGAGGATGCCGAGCTGATCGGCGTCCTGCGCCAACGACTGTGGCAGCAGGGCGAGTTGCAGGTTCGTGCAGCCCGTGGCAAGGCGGATCCGGACAGCAAATTCCGTGACTACTTCGACTACGCCGAGCCGATCGCGCGCGTACCTTCGCACAGGGCACTGGCTGCGTTGCGCGGGGTAGCCGAAGGCGTACTTAAGGCCAGCCTGCAGCTGCCGGAAAATCTTGCCGGCTGGCCGGAAGAGCAGATGGCCAAACGCCACCATCTACGTCCGGCCCAGCTCGACAGCTGGATGCTGCAAACACTGCAGCAGACATGGCAGAAAAAAATGCGCCCCTCGCTGGAGACCGAGCTGATCAAACGTCTGCGTGAACAGGCTGACCTGGCCGCCATTGAGGTCTTTGCCCGCAACCTGCAGGATCTGTTGCTGGCTGCTCCGGCCGGGGCCCGCGCCACCCTTGGGCTGGACCCGGGCCTGCGTACCGGTGTCAAGGTGGCGGTTATCGACGCTACCGGCAAGCTGGTCGACTACACAACCATCTATCCACATGTACCACAACAGCAATGGGACAAGTCCCTCCACACACTGACCACACTGGCAAAAAGGCACCAGATCGAGCTGATCGCTGTGGGTAACGGCACCGCCTCGCGCGAGACCGAGCAGCTGGCACAGGCAGTGTGCAAGGCATTGCCACAGCAGAACATTCAGGCCGTACTGGTCAACGAGGCGGGAGCCTCCATCTACTCGGCATCCGAACAGGGGGCGGCTGAATTCCCCGATCTGGATGTCACCATCCGTGGTGCTGTATCCATCGCGCGCCGGCTGCAGGACCCTCTGGCAGAGCTGGTCAAGATCGATCCCAAGTCGATCGGCGTCGGCCAGTATCAGCACGATGTCGATCAGAGCCGCCTAGGTGATGCGTTAACCGGCGTGATTGAACATTGCGTCAACCATGTCGGTGTGGACGTGAATACCGCCTCGGCAGCCCTGTTAAGCCACGTGGCAGGCCTTAACCGCACCACGGCCGAGAACATTGTCGCCTGGCGCGATGCCAATGGCGCTCTACGCAACCGACGCCAGCTGCTGAAGATTCCGCGTCTTGGACCAAAAGCGTTTGAGCAGTGCGCCGGCTTCCTACGCATTCGTGAAGGTGAAGAGCCACTGGATAACTCGGCGGTACACCCGGAGAGCTATCCTCTTGCCGAAGCGATTGCCGACAGCTGCAAGCTGTCACTCAAAGCCCTGCTGCAACAGCCGGAGAAACTGCAGCAGGTCGACAGAGCCCGGCTGGAAGCACAGGGTTATGGCACCTATACCCTTCGTGATGTGATCGCCGAGCTGGAAAAGCCCGGCCGTGACCCACGTCCGGAGTTTCGATCGGTACAGTATGCCGCCGGCGTCGAAACCCTGAAGGACCTACAGCCTGACATGGAGCTGGAAGGTGTCGTTACCAACGTGACCCACTTCGGCGCCTTCGTCGATATCGGAGTGCATCAGGACGGGCTGGTGCACATATCTCAGCTGTCCGACCGCTTCATCAGCGATCCACATACAGTGGTCAGCAGCGGCCAGATCGTACAGGTCCGAGTGCTGGAGGTAGACGAAAAACGCAAGCGGATTGCGTTGAGCATGAAGTCAGGCTCCAGCAAGCAGCCAACCGGCGCGACGGGACAGTCCGCCGCCCCGCCGCCTCGTCCGGCACCAGCTGCTGCAGGTGGAACTCTGGCGGACAAACTGCGCGCGGCCGGCCTCAAACAAGGCCGTTGACAGCAAGCGGATGCATTTAAACCGGGGCAGGGCGTATAATGCGCCCCTTCAACGCAAGTGACAGGAATGATGACGGTGCTGGCAACTCTGGAACACCAACTTGAACTTCTGGCCCGCCAGGGCTGTGCCAACCTCCTTACCCGGACCCTGCAGGGCATCGAGAAGGAGGGCCTGAGAGTGCGTCCTGACGGGCAGATCGCACAGACACCCCACCCTCAAGGATTGGGGTCGGCACTGACTCACAAGTACATCACGACCGACTACTCTGAAGCGCTGCTGGAGTTCATCACCCCGGTACACGAAAGCCCGGAGTCTGCACTGGCGTTTCTTTCCGATCTGCACGCCTTCAGCTGGCAGCAGCTCGGTGATGAGCAGCTATGGTGTGCCAGCATGCCGTGTGAAATTGCTGGAGAGGATGCGATCCCCATCGCCGACTATGGCAGCTCAAACGTGGGCAGGCTCAAGCACGTGTACCGTCAGGGGCTGAAATACCGTTACGGCAAGATGATGCAGACCATTGCAGGCATCCACTACAACTTTTCCCTGCCGGAAGCCTTCTGGCCACAGTGGCAGGCGATATGTGAAAACAGTGACAGCCTGCAGGAGTTTCGCTCTGCCAGCTACTTCCGTTTGATCCGCAATTTCCGTCGCTACGGCTGGCTGCTGCTGTATCTGTTCGGAGCCTCTCCGGCACTGTCCGCCTCTTTCATGGCTGGACGGTCTCACCAGCTGGAAACACTGAATGCGAACACGCTCTATCTGCCATGGGCCACCTCCCTGCGTATGAGCGATCTGGGCTATTCAAACAAGGCTCAGGCATCACTGCAGATCTGTTTCAACCATCTGGACAGTTACGCCGACTCGCTGCAGCAGGCGATTCACACTTCGCACGCGGCCTATGAAGACATTGGTGTCAAAGTCGATGGCGAATACCGTCAGCTGAACACCAACGTGCTGCAGATCGAAAACGAATACTACAGTGACATCCGTCCAAAACGGGTGACACAGTCCGGGGAAAAGCCCGTGCACGCCCTGATCAAGCGCGGGGTTGAGTATATCGAGGTACGTAACACCGATATCAACCCACTGCTGCCCCTGGGCATGGATCTGGATCAGGCCCGCTTCCTCAATGTCTTCCTGATCAGCTGTTTGCTGGGACAGGCCGATGACCTGGACGAAGCCGAGTGCCGGATGGTGGCTGAAAACCACAGCCGTGTCGTCAACCGCGGTCGCGAGCCGGGTCTCAAGCTGCTGACGCCCGCCGGTGAAGTCAGCCGTGAGGCGCTGGGCTACCAAGTGCTGGAAAAAGTGGCCAAAACCGCTGCGCTGCTGGACGATGCACAGGGCACCGACCACTACCGTCGATCTGTCTCGCTGCAGCGCGCCAAGCTGGAAGACTCCGCGTTGACGCCATCGGCCCAAGTGCTTAAAGCCCTGCGTGAAAGCGGCATGGGCTACAGTGAATGGGTACTGGCAATCAGCTCAGAGCATCGAGCCAATATTGAGCCCCTTATCGACCCCGCCGTGAAGCAATCCCTGCTGGACGAAGCCGCTCGCTCGCTGACGGAGCAGGCTGAACTGGAGCAGGCCGAACAACCGCCGTTTGATCAGTTTCTGGCCGACTACGTGGCACGCTGAAAACTACTGGGTTACAAAGCTGGTAAAAAAGAGGTCGGCCACATGTGTGTTGCCGGTCTCTTCCTTCAACAGCTGCTGTACCGTCTGCAGGGCCCGTTCTGCCAGTACCTGCTGGGCGGCGATGCTGCCTAGATCTTCTTCCGTAACACCCGAAAACAGAAACACCAAATCATTGCGGATGTGCGCAACGTGAGCATTGACGGCATGATGCGCTGACGGGTCATCCACCTGGATCGTCACTTCAGCCTTCAGGAAACGAACCGGTCCCGGGCCACCGTAGTTGGTCACAAAAGGCTTGAGCTCAATGTAGTTGATGTAGTCTTCAGCTGTTTTTTCCGCCTGCGCAGGCAGGCTGACACTGGCTGCCAGCAGCAGTAATGCCAGCATTTTGCTTTTCCACATCCCAAAACTCTCCGCATCGTGTGTGCAAAAACTCAGTATACCGCTGCACGGTGCGCAATCTCCATGCCTTCGGATGCTTGTTGCACCCGCTGGCTGCCTGGCAGTAGTATTGAGGCAGTCAATCGGGAGGGATCGAACATGCTGGAAAAATGCCGCGACGCCAAAGAACGCTGGGGTGGTGTCAGCACAATCATTGATCACTGGCTGGAGGAGCGACAGCAGCTGATTTCGGTGTTCGTTTCCCTGCAGGGTCAGGAGGCCGGTGCCCCACTCAACAGTTCCCTGTCAGAGTTTTGTGTACTGCTGATGGACTACCTGTCTTCAGGCCACTTCGAGGTCTACGAGCAGCTGCTGCGAGAAGGCAGTGAATTCGCTGACGGCAGTCTCGAGCGCTCTCAGGCAATCTTTCCGAAAATTCAGCCTTCCACTGATGCATCGCTGGATTTCAACGATCATTATGGCAAGCTGGAACGCCCCACCTTGCGTCAATTGTGCCAACTTTCGAAAGATCTGTCGGCACTTGGCGAGGCCCTGGAAGAGCGTTTTGAGCTGGAAGATCAACTCATCGAAACGCTGCACAACGCCCACAAGGACATGGTGTAGCCGTGCAACGATCCGTCTGCCTGCTGTTGTCTGCATTCGCTCTTGCCGGCTGTGACGGCAGCGCTCACTCGCCAAGCCGCTGGCTTGAGCTAACCGAGCAAAGCGGTGCCTACAGCACGGCCATTGCCCCCGACGGAGGGCATGCACTGGTCGGTGCCGTGACCCATGGTGGCAGTCTCTGGGATCTGAATAATGAAGCGCGCCTGTATGACTGGAACCACCAGCCTGGCGTATTCTCGGTGTTACCGGCGGTAGACTTTTCCCCCGATGGCCGCTACGCCCTGACTGCAAACCCACAGGATCTTGTGCTGTGGAGCGTCGATACCGGCATGGCAGAAGGCTTCTGGAGCTCACCCGGCGAAATTCTGGCGGCCGATCTTTCCAGCGGCGGTGCCTATGCACTGCTTGGGCTGGCCAACCATGAGGCGGTCTACTTCGATATTCGCAACGGCGGTATCCGCACCAGCCTCCGCCACCAGGCGCGGGTACGCAGCGTCGCCCTCAGTGGCGACGAGCGCACGGCCCTGACCGGGGCTGATGACTACAGCGCCCGCCTGTGGGATCTCGACAGCGGCCAGATTCTGCAACAGGTGAAACTTGGCAATACGGTCGACACTGTTGCACTTTCACCCAATGGCCGCTTTGCGTTCAGTTCCGGCAGTTTGGATCAGGCACTGGTCTGGGATACATCCAGCGGCGAGACGTTGTTTCACCTCAGTGGGGGCGAGACCCTGTTTCCACGCAAGCTCAGCTATCTCAGCGCCCGTTTTTCAGACAACAGTGATCGCCTTCTGGCCGGACGTGCAGATGGTACGGTAGAGCTCTGGGATGTAAACCGGGGCGAGCTGATCAAACGCTGGAAGGGACACAAGCGAGCAGCCTACGGACCTACCAGTACCGGTATCATTGCACTGGCGTTTGGTGCGGACGGAAACAGCTGGCTGGCTGCAGGGTCCAACGGGGTCATGAACTGGCTCAGGTAGGACGGTACAGCTGGTGACAGGAGCAGCAGTGGCCGGCGACCCCGCTGCCTCTGTCTGAAGGCAGCGGGCTCACCCTGACCGGAACAGCCTTACTCTGAAGGATTCACTTCCAGCAGCTCCACTTCGAACACCAGTGTCTCGTTCGGGCCGATCGCATTACCCATACCACCCGGGCCATAAGCCAGGTCTGCCGGAATCACCAGGCGGCTTTTGCCACCTTCTTTCATCAGCTGCAAGCCTTCGGTCCAGCCCGGAATCACACCATCGAGCGGGAAAGAAACCGGCTCATTGCGGGCGTAGGAACTGTCAAACTCAGTACCATCAATCAGGTGGCCACGGTAGTGGACCTTGACGGTATCCGTGGTTTTGGGGCTCTTGCCCTCGCCAGCTGTCAGAACTTCATACTGCAGCCCTGAATCAGTGGTTTTAACACCTTCCTTCGCGCCATTTTCAGCCATGTAGGCGGCGCCCTTGGCGCTGTTTTCATCGGCCAGCTTTGCCATCGCCTGACGCTGCTCTTCCATCTTGCGACTCTGGAACGCCTGCATCACCTCGGCAACCTGCTGCTGATCAAGTGCCGGCTCCTCGCCGGAAAACACAGCTTCGACACCCTGGCTGAATGCAGTGATATCCAGCTCTTCAACATCCGCCTGGATACGCTCGCCCAAAATCAGCCCCAGGCTGTAGCTCAGTTTCTGCTGTTCAGTTTCCAGTGCCTGTGCCTGCACTGTTGCCGTTGTGGCCAGTGCTCCACTGAGAGCCAGTGCCAGCATGCTTTTTTTCATCATGTGAATCCTTAGTGTTGTTCGGACATGTTCTTGTTAGTACATCTTGCCCGGAGGAAAGTTCAGTCATCATCAAGCAGTGCAATCGCAGCCGACTGCAGTTGCAGCAGAAGCACACCAGAGACCCGGTTGTAGTGTTCGCCGAGCGCCTGCTGCAGGTTGTGCCGGAACAGCGCCGCGCCCACCTCACTGTCAGGTAACCAGCTCTGGCCATCTTGCCACAGCAGCATGAGCTCCAGCTGCTCTGCCGCCAGCTCCGCCTGACGTAAAGTTCGATAACAGGCTTCAGCCTCGGGCAGCGCGGCCAACTGCTCACGCACCCTGAAGCGCACTGCCCGCAATGGCCGGGTAACCTCAGGCTGCCAACGGTTGCCTGATTGGTGTAACCGATCATGATCAAGCTTGATGCCCTGACTGGCAAGCCAGCAGGCAAACAGGAGGCGATTGACTACGGCTCCCTGATCCTGCAACTGCAGGCAGCATTGTTCAACCCCCGACCGAGAATAAAGTGTCAATGCGTACTGCCAGAGAGGATTTTCCAGACTCATGCTGTGCTAAAATCTCGCGCCATGATTCAGATACAGAACCTAAGCTTACATCGCGGTACCCAACAGTTGCTAGCACAGACCAGCCTGACGTTTCATGCCGGCTGGAAGGTGGGTATTGTCGGCGCCAACGGCGTGGGCAAGTCATCCCTGTTCAAGCTGCTGCTGGGCCAGCTGCAACCCGACGGCGGTGAGCTGCAACTGCCCTCACGGCTTCGTATTGCCCATATGGCACAGGAAGTGGATACGTCCGAGCGCAGTGCACTGGACTATGTAGTGGATGGAGACCACCGTCTGCGTGCCGTTGAGGCCGCACTGGCAGTCGCAGAAGCGGAGCATCAGGCTAACCGGATCGGCGAGCTGCATGCCGAGCTGGATGCGATGGATGGCTATCGCGCCGAAGCACGCGCGCATCAGCTATTGGCCGGGCTCGGGTTTGCCCCGGATGACGCAGGAAGGCCGGTCAACAGCTTTTCCGGCGGCTGGCGCATCCGGTTGAATCTGGCCCAGGCCCTGATGTGCCCGTCCGATCTGTTGCTACTGGACGAACCCACCAACCATCTGGATCTGGATGCCACCATCTGGCTGGAGCAGTGGCTGCGCCAGTATCCCGGCACCCTGCTGCTGATCTCCCATGACCGAGACTTCCTCGACAACGTGGTGAGCCATATCGTGCATCAGGCCCAGCAGACCCTGACACTCTATAAAGGCAACTACACCGCGTTCGAAGGCCTCCGTGCCGAAAAACTGTCACAGCAGCAGGCTGCGTTCGAAAAACAGCAGGCCCGCGTCGAACAGATCGAACAGTTTGTACGCCGTTTCCGGGCCAAGGCCACCAAGGCCAAACAGGCTCAGAGTCGGCTCAAAGAGCTGGAACGCATGGAGCAGATTGCGCCGGCTCATGTAGACTCTCCTTTTTCCTTCCGCTTCGATACCAGCGACAAGATCTCCTCTCCCCTGCTTACGTTGGCGGAAGCAGATCTGGGCTATCCGGATCGTACTATTCTCAAGGGTCAGTCTCTGAGTCTGATCCCCGGAGCCCGCATTGGTCTGCTCGGTGCCAATGGTGCTGGCAAATCCACCCTGATTAAGACCCTGGTGGGCGATCTGGAGTTGCTGACCGGCGAGCGCCATGAAGGTGAACACCTGCGCATCGGCTACTTCGCCCAGCACCAGCTCGAGGCGCTGGACATGGACGCTTCGCCCCTGCTACATCTGCAGCGGATCAGCCCTGAAGCCACCGATCAGGAGCTGCGCAATTTCCTCGGCAGTTTCGGTTTTCTCGGTGACGATGCGCTGGACCCGGTTGGTCGCTTTTCCGGTGGAGAAAAGGCGCGCGTGGCGCTGGCCCTGATCGCCTGGCAGCAACCCAACCTGCTGTTGCTTGACGAACCGACCAACCATCTGGATCTGGAGGTTCGACTCGCACTGAGCCTGGCACTGCAGGCGTTCGAGGGTGCGCTGATACTGGTGTCACATGATCGCCATCTGCTGCGCAACACAGTCGATCAGTTCCTGCTGGTCGCCGATGGCCAGATCAGCGAGTTCGATGGTGATTTGGAGGACTACCACCAATGGCTGGCCCAACAGCGCCGAGAAGAGCAGAAACGCAGCGAGCCCGAGACCACCAACGACAGTGTCGCCGAGCGTTCACTCAGTGCCACCGAGCGCAAGGAACTCAAGCGAGTCCAGGCTGAGCAGCGTGCTCGCTTGCGGCCGTTGAAACAGCAGGTCGCTCGCCTGGAGCAACAACTTGAGCAGGTCACCACCCAGATCGGCGATCTCGAAACACAGCTGGGGGATGCCGACCTGTACAGTGAGAACCGCAAGACAGAGCTGAAAACACTGCTGCAGCAACAAGCCGATCTGAAGCAGCGGCAGGTACAGATTGAAACCGACTGGCTGGACCAGCTGGAGGCACTGGAGCAACTGGAACAGTCACTTGAGGATTGATCAGCTCACTGAACCGCTGAATAGATCAGACAGCTGCGACAGCCCTTCCGCATCGGCTTTCAGCACCAACATGGCCTGTTCCAGATCCGCCTGCTGCAGGCCCAGCTCTTGCATCACCTCATCCGGCAGCGGCCCTGCCGGACCTGCACTCATGCCATGCTGACGCAGCAGCCGGCTGGCCAGATACAGCAGGCGCGCATACTCCGTATGTTCACCTTCAAAGCCGGGTTCATGCTGATAGCGTACCGCTACCGACACTTCTGCCGGCAGCTTCCAGCTTTCCAACAACCACCCACCCACCTGCTCACGGGTCACATGTAACACTTCCTGCTCAATCAGGCTTTGCTCCAGCTGGGGGTTGGCCTCGATATGACGTGACAGGCGCGAAAAGTGGGGCGGGAACAGATGCCCCAACACCAGATAACCAAAGTTGTGCAACAAGCCAGCCAGATAGGCCAGCCCTGGACGGGGCCGTCGCTCCAGCGGAATGGATCGCGCCAGCTTTTCGCTCAGCGTAGCCGTATAAACAGCCTGCTCCCAGTAGGGCACTGTACCCCGTGGAGTATCTTCGGGCAGCCGCAGTACCTGCCCCATGGCAACCCCCAGCGCCAGGTTGATTACCAGGTCGAACCCCAATACCCGAATGATCGCGTCCTCGATTGAGCGTACGCGTCCGGGGGCAGCATAATAGGGTGAAGACGCCCAGCCCATCACCTGTGCAGACAGACTCGGGTCCAGCTTCACGACCGGCACCAGCTCATCCACGCCGGCTTCCGGGTCGGAGCGCAGCATTACAATCTTGCGCATGGTCTGAGACAGACCCGGCAGACCCAGCGTATCTTCCAGTCGTTGCTGAACCCGCAAACTGGTGAATCGCTCAACGGCCCGGGTGATCACGGTCGCATCATCCAGCCCAGCGCTACCCACACCGCTGGTTGCCGGATCACAACTGACCTGACCGCGACTGACCTGGTCGTGCGTGGGCACGCTGCTGAGCGTAAAACAGAGACCGGAATGAAGCTCGTTGCAACGCAGTGGCATTTCGCCAAGGCTGCTGTCGAGCAGCAACGGCAACGACAGCAGCTTTGCCTGACCGGCCTCTGTCTGCAGACCCGGCTGAGTAAAAAAGCGTTGCGCATCATCCACTCGTGCAGCCTGAAGCTCGCGCCCATACAGTTTCGCTACCGAGGTCAGGTCCAGCATCCGTGACGGAGGCAGCAGCGCCAATACCTTACCCTGACGATCATGCAGCAGCACCAGCCGAGCCTGCTGTGCCGGGGTGCTCATCTCTGAGAGTGTGCCGATATCTACAGACAAGACTTTTCTCCGCTGGCGGATTAGTTGGCGCTTTTGTGACACTATTCGATGCTTTAAGCTTGCATTAAGAATAACGGAAATAGAGGCTACAGGCATCCAATGCAGATCAAGATTCTGACAATCGGGGGCACAATCGACAAGGTCTACTACGATGCACTGAGTGACTATCGTATCGGTGAGCCGGCGGCGACAGAACTGCTGGCACAGGCCGGTGTGAGTTGCCAATACAGCATCGAAAGCCTGCTGCGCAAGGACAGCCTTGAAATGGATGCACATGACCGGGCGCTGATTCGTGACCATATTGAAGCCGATACCTGCCGACATATCGTCATTACACACGGTACCGACACCATGGTTGATACAGCCCGTGCCCTGCAGGCGCTGAATGACCGCACCATCGTCCTCACCGGCGCCATGCAACCGGCCCGATTTCGCGACAGTGATGCGGCCTTCAATCTGGGAGGAGCCGTGGCCTTGGCCCAGACGCTGCCTGCGGGGGTCTACATCTTTATGAACGGACGTGTTTTCAACCCTGAGCACACCATCAAGAATCGTGCAGCCGGACAATTTCAGGTGTCTACATGAGCATTTTTCGCCAAGCAATTATCGCCCTGCTGGCTTTGCAGATCCCTTTCCTCTGGGCTGCTGATGAGTCAATCGCACCGGAAAGCGCTACCGGCTGGCAACACCCCCAGCGCGTCATCGCTGAGGATTCGCTGGTGGTCACGGCTCACCCACTGGCGACTGAAGCGGGCTTTGATATGCTCCGCCAGGGCGGCACCGCTGTGGATGCAGCCATCGCTGTTCAGGCAATGCTGACCCTGGTCGAGCCCCAGTCTTCTGGCCTTGGTGGCGGTGCCTTTCTGCTCTACTGGGACCAGTCCAGCCAAACACTGCACGCCTATGATGGCCGTGAAACCGCCCCGGCTGACGTCACTGAAAATCTCTTCCTGCAATCTGACGGTAGCACTATGCCATGGCATGAAGCGCTTGTTGGCGGGCGCTCAGTTGGGGTTCCGGGAGTATTGCGGATGCTTGAACTGGCCCATCAGCGCCATGGCAGACTGGACTGGTCGATGCTGTTTGACGCCAGCATTGCCCGTGCCGAGCAGGGGTTCCATATCGGTAACCGGTTACACAAACTGATCTCAGACAGAGTCAATCCCGGGCTGGATCGCTATGCGGCCAGTCGCCAGTACTTTTTTGACCACTCCGGTGCGCCGCTGCCTGCCGGAGCTCTGCTGCGTAACCCTGAACTGGCCGAATCGTTGCGACTGATCGCCGCCCAAGGGGCGGACGCCCTGTATCACGGTCCGATTGCAGACCAGATTCTAACCAGCATATCCGAGGCTAAAGACAACCCGGGCATGATCAGCCGAACGGATCTGGCGAGCTATGTTGCACGGGAACGCAAGCCGATATGTTTGCCCTATCGCGAATACCGTGTCTGTGGCTTTCCACCACCGACTTCGGGTGGTGTGACGCTGCTGCAAATACTGGGCCTGCTGCAGCACACTCCGTTGGCTGCACTGCCTCACGACAGTAGTGGCTTTGCTCATCTGTTTACCCAGGCCAGCCGCCTGGCCTATGCCGACCGGGGTCGCTACCTGGCTGACCCGGACTTTGTGGAGGTCCCAACAGCGGCGCTCCTCGATTCCACATACTTGCGCCAGCGCGCCAGCCTGATCAGCTCTGAGCACGACATGGGGCAGGCCCAGCCAGGCCAGCCAGTGGAACTGACCCGTGCCGATGACCGCTCGCCCGAGTTGCCGTCAACCAGCCACTTCGTCATTCGAGACAGATATGGCAACCTGCTGTCGATGACCAGCAGTATTGAGATGGCATTCGGCTCGACCCTGATGGCAGGGGGCTTTCTGCTCAACAATCAGCTCACTGACTTTTCCTTTATCCCCGAGATCAACGGCGTGCCAGTGGCTAACCGGGTTGAACCAGGCAAGCGCCCACGCAGCTCAATGGCACCGGTGATGGTATTCAACGCCGATAATCGCCCGATCGCTGCGCTCGGCTCTCCTGGTGGCAGTCGTATCATCAACTATGTGGCACAAACTCTCCTGCTGATGCTGCATACCAATATGTCACTGCAGGATATCCTCTACCAGCCCAATATAAGTAACCGTAACGGCGATACCGAACTGGAGGAAGCCACCTCCGCCGAGCAACTGCTGTTCGAGCTCAGGGATATGGGGCATCGCGTAAGCATTCGGGAACTCAACAGCGGAGTACACGCCATTCGTCAACGGTCCGATGGTCGCTGGGAGTCGGGGGTCGATCCGCGCCGCGAGGGAAAGGCACTGGGACGCTGAACTATCAGCCAGCCATATGTTACTGGCGGTTAATGTGATTGACTGAACGCAGGCTGCGCAGCTTGCGAATCACCCGTGCCAGATGCACACGGTTGTAAACCGTCAGCTCCATGTTCACGCTGAACAGCTGACCATCACGCTCGCCACTGTCGATTTTAAGCAGGTTGGCACCCATACTGGCAGCGGCCGTCGCCAGGTTGGCAATGATGCCGCGCTGGGATTCAACCTCAAGGAAAAGCCCGACCACAAATTCTTCTTCGTTGCTTTGTGGTGCTGACCACTCCAGATAGATGGTTTTTTCGGGGTTATCACGCAGGTAACCTATGTTGCGACAGTCGGTACGATGTACCACAAGCCCACGACCACTGCTGATATGCCCGATGATGCTGTCTCCGGGAATGGGGTGGCAGCAGCGGGCATACTGCATGACCATCCCCTCAGCACCCCGAATAGCCAGAGGCCGGCCCTGTTCAGTCAACCCAGGGTCCTGCTCAACATGCTCGGCAGGGCGCAGACGGCGCGCTACCACATACGCCATGCGGTTGCCCATGCCGATATCTTCCAGCAGGTCATCCAGCTGCTTGAACTCAGCCTCGTCCAGCAGCTGCGCCAACTGATCAGGGTCAATGTCATCAAGGCTTGCACCGTAGTTGCCCAAAAACTGGCTCAACAATCGACGCCCCAATTCGATCGATTCATTGCGTTGTTGATTCTTCAGAAAGTGTCGGATGCTGGTGCGTGCCTTGCCGGTCACCACAAAATTGAGCCATGCCATGTTCGGTTGGGCCCGCGGCGTAGTGATGATTTCGACCGTTTGACCGCTTTCCAGAGGTTCCGACAGTGGCGCCAGGCGACGGTTGATACGGCAGGAAACACAGGAGTTACCCACGTCCGTATGCACGGCGTAGGCAAAGTCGACCGGTGTTGCGCCACGCGGCAACTCCAAAATCCGCCCTTTGGGGGTGAAGATGTAGACCTCGTCCGGGAACAGGTCTTTTTTCACGCTCTCGATAAATTCCATCGAGTCACCGGCACTTTGCTGCATCTCCAGCAGCCCCTGTACCCATTTACGAGCACGGTTGTAAGAACCCAGTGCGCTTTCAGTACTACCCTTGACCTTGTAATGACTGTGTTCGGCAATCCCCTGGCTGGCGACCGCATCCATGTCACGGGTACGGATCTGTACCTCGATGGTCATGCCCCGGGCGCCAAACAGCACCGTGTGCAACGACTGGTAACCATTGGCCTTGGGAATGGCAATATAATCCTTGAAGCAACCAGGTACCGGCTTGTACAGGTTGTGCACGGCCCCCAGAATACGGTAACAGTCATCAACGCTGCCGGTCACAATCCGAAAGGCAAACACATCCATAATGTCGGCGAACGCCTTACGCTGTACCTTCATTTTGCGATAGATGCTGTAGAGGTGTTTCTCGCGACCGGATACACTTCCGCTGAGCCCTTCCTGATCCAGCCGGGCCTGGATCGATTCTCGCACCTGTTCAATGATATCCTTGCGCTGTCCGCGCGCATGAACAACTGCGCGCCGAATGCGCTTGGCTCGCATCGGGTAATAGGACTGGAATGCCAGATCCTCCAGTTCAACCTGCAGGTCTCGCATACCCAGACGCGCGGCAATGGGTGCATAAATATCGAGGGTTTCGCGGGCAATACGACGCTGTTTGTCAGGCCGCATGGCACCGAGGGTACGCATGTTGTGCAGCCGATCTGCCAACTTGACCAGAATGACGCGGATATCTTCCGCCATCGCCAACACCATTTTCTGGAAATTCTCGGCCTGGGCTTCCGCCTTGGTCTCGAACTCCAGATGGGTCAGCTTGGAGACGCCATCGACAATATCCGCTACAGAGGAGCCGAACTGCCCCTCAATGCCCGCATATTCGATCTCGGTGTCTTCGATTACATCGTGCAACATAGCCGCCATCAAGCTTTGATGGTCCATGTGCATCCCGGCCAGTACATTGGCTACGGCCAGTGGATGAGTCACATAGGGTTCGCCGCTTTTACGGCGCTGACCATCGTGGGCCTGCTCGGCATAGAAATAGGCGCGACGCACCCGAGCAATCTGTTCCTGTGTCAGATACTCTTCGAGGCGATGTGAAAGGGCATCAATGGTCGGCATCTATCACTCCGTCAGGCCAAGGCTGGCACTTGGGCCAGCCATATACCCTGATGATGCCGTATTACGCGTGCGGGGGAAAGATCAGCGCTGTACCTGCTCATCCAGCACGCTGCGATCGACCAGTTTTTCAGCGATTTCACGCAGGGCAACAACGGTGGGCTTGTCGTTTTCCCAATCGACCTTGGGGTCCTTGCCGCCAACTGCGATCTGGCGTGCACGCTTAGATGCGATCATCACCAATTCAAAACGGTTTTCGACATTTTCCAGACAATCTTCAACGGTTACTCGTGCCATTGCGGACCTCAGACAGGGTTGGAGCCAGAGAAAAGACCGATAAGTCTACGGGGGTTTCAGCGTTCAGACAAGAGCTCACTCAGCAGTTCAGCCTGCAACTGCTGCTGCACCTCCTGCCGCAACCGCCGTGCCTTGAAAAGACTGGCAAGCTGATCGAGTGCAACTTCGAACCGGTCGTTAATCACCAGATAGTCATACTCCGGGTAGTGGCTCATTTCGCTTACTGCAGCAGACATCCGTCCGGCGATGATGGCATCACTGTCCTGACCCCGGTTGGTCAGTCGCTCACGCAGAGCGGCTCGGCTGGGAGGCAGAATGAAAACCGTTACCGCTTCGGGCATCAAACGTCTGACCTGCTCGGCACCCTGCCAGTCAATTTCAAGGATTACATCCTGCCCTGCAGCCAGCTGCTCACGCACCCACTGCTGGGAGGTGCCGTATTTGTTGCCGAACACTTCGGCATACTCAAGAAACTGGCCCTGCTCGATCAGCTCGTTGAATGCATCCATGCTGACAAAATTGTAATCCTGGCCACCCACTTCACCAGGACGCCTTGCCCGGGTGGTATGGGATACCGATACCACCAGTTGGGGGTCCTGCTCCAGCAGAGCCTTGACCAGGCTGGTCTTGCCAGCGCCAGAGGGAGCCGAAAGAATGTACAGTGTGCCTGCGAGCTGAGTCATTGCCTGTTGTCCCGATGTCATCCTGATTGCGAACCGAAACTATAGCACGCAGCTCCAGACTGACCCAGCACCCTGCTTCCAATACCCTCAGCCAAACGCCAGGTCACGCAGGAACAGAGAGATCTGCGGGAAGATGATCAGCAAGGCCGCAGCCAGTATCAGCATGAAGACAAAAGGAGGAGTGCCTTTGATCACTTCAATATAGGGACGCCGGAATATGGCGATCGCGGTGAATATATCGCAGCCAAACGGCGGGGTAGCGGAACCAATGGCCACCTGCAGCGTAATCAACACCCCAACCAGCACAGGATCAAGCCCTGCCGAAGCGACCAGCGGGGCAAAGATCGGCACCAGTACCAGAATCACCACGATCGGATCGACAAACATGCAGCCGATAAAAAACGCTATACAGATCGCGATCAGCACCCCTGAAGGGCTGGCATCGGCCAGCCCCAGTGAGGCGATAATGGTTTGGGGTATCTGCGCGAAGGAGATGATCCAGGAAAAGGCCGCTCCGGCCGCCACCAGAATGAACACAACCGCCGTGATAAGACCGGTCGACTTGGCAATCTTGTACAGCTCAGCGGGTTTGAGAGCCCTGAACACGATGAATTCGAGGAGTACGGCATAGAGGACACACACAGCTGCCGCTTCGGTCGGGCTGAATATACCGCCATAGATACCGCCCACAATGATGACCGGAAAGCCCAAGGGCCAAATCGCTTTGCGCACGGCCTGCCAGCGCTCGGGCCAGCTGGCCTTTTCCTCTGTGGGCACTCGGTTAATGCAGGCATAGATATAACTGTAAAGTGCAAACATGCCAAGAATCAGCAAACCCGGCCCGACACCTGCGATAAACAGTTCAGAAATTGAGGTGTTGGATACCACACCATAGATGATCATGCCGATGCTGGGGGGGATAAGGAAAGCGATATCGCTGGCGTTGATGATCAGCGCCAGCACGAAGCTGTCTTTGTAGCCTGCCTTGAGCATTTTAGGGCGCAGAGGGGAGCCGACGGCGACTACGGTTGCCTGTGTTGAGCCGGAAACAGCTCCGAACAGGGTGCAGGCGGTCGCTGTGCTGATCGCCAGCCCGCCCCGTACGTGGCCAATGAACTTCATCACCATATCGATCAAACGATCAGCCGAGTGCCCTCGGGTCATGATGTCCGCAGCCAGAATAAACATGGGAACTGCGATCAGGGAGGTAGGACGAATGCCGGCCATAAACTGCTGGATCATGAAATCCATCTGATCAAAGCCGCCAAACATGCTGTAAAAACCGATGAAAGCCGCAACTATCAGCGGAATCATCATCGGAAATCCAAGCAGCAACAGCACGATCATGGTACTGACCATAATGGCGGTCATCTATCGACTCCCTTCCGTAGTGGAACCATATACAGCATCAGTTGCGGTCATACCCATCTCTCACTTCTGTCGATAGATACACCGCATCAGAGGAAACCAAATTTTTAAGTGCCGTCAGCAGATACTGAACCCCAGTCACGCTCAGTCCGACTGGCACCCACAGAAAAATCCACCATACCGGTACCTGCAAAGATGAAAGTACCCGTCCGGAACTGGCTACCGAACCGATGTAACGAATGGAAAAGAAAGCCAGTGCAAACATCACCAGCGACGTCACCAGCGCAATCAGCATCATCAGCCAACGTCTGCCGCCCGCCGGCAGCACATCAAACAGGGCCGACATGCGAATGTGACGCCCATGGCGTGCGGCATAGCCAATCCCCGCAAAGGTGATCATGACGATCAGAATGCGGTTCACTTCTTCGGTAAAGAAGAAGCTGTGCTGAAATACAAACCGTCCAACCACATTCGCGACGGTATTCAGTGCCATCAGCAACACTCCGGCACCCAGAATGAATGCCTCGGCACGCCCAAGCCAGCGATCCAGATACCCGAGAGGTCCGGGCAGAGCTGAAACAGGCTTACTCGATATATCAGTGTCAGCGGACATCCAGCCCTCCACTCAGCGATCAGCCAAGGGAGAGCCAAAGCCCTCCCTTGTTCATCACGGTTATTCAGCGGTTGCCGCTTCCAGATCCTGCTTGAACTGCTCCAGCAAGGCCTTGCCGCTGTCGCCTGTCATTTCGATGTATTTGGCTTCAACCTCTTTGGCTGCGGCACGGAAAGGCGCGCGCTGCTCCTCTGTCAGGCGCACGACCTCAATCTCGGGCTTCTGCTCAAGAATTTTCTCCAGTGACCGCTCACTGAGCCCCTTCTGGTACTCCATGATATGGTCGAACGCCACGTCCATCGCTTCATGTATCAGGGCTTGATCAGCCTCTGGCAGTCCATCAAAGAAGCGCTTGTTGGCCATCACGGCAGTGGTGAAGTTGTTATGGCCTGTAAAGGTAATCACGTCACTGACTTCATACATCTTGGCTGACTCAACCCAGAACAAGGGGTTTTCCTGTCCCTGGATGATGTTGGTCTGCAATCCGCCATACACCTCACCCCAGGCCAGTGGAGTGGGCGTTGCACCGAATGCCTTGTAGGACTCCACCAACAGCGGGTTGGTCATGACACGGATTTTGACGCCGTTAAGGTCAGCTGGCTTTTCAAACGGTTCCTGAGTGGTAATGACCACTTCACCTTCGGGAAACATTTTCAGCAATTCAAGGCCATGCTGTGCATAGATTTCCTTGAAGTCTTCATTGATCGCCTTGCTGTTGCGGAAAAAACTGTCCAGTGCTTCATGAGTTTCCGGCAACAGATAGGGAATGAAGAACACTTGAGCTTCGGGAATCAGAGAGCCGGTAAAACCCGGAGACTGATCAACAAACTGCAGCAGTCCTGCCTGGGCCTGTTCCATGGTATCGGCAGACTCCCCCAACGTACCGTAGGGAAACAGCTGGATATTGTGGTCGGAGTTGGCTTCGATATGCTCCTTGAACTTGGTGGCATAGACACCCTGTACATCGGTAATGGCCTCCTCGAAAGCGTATCGCCAAGTTGCCGCCTGAGCTGTAGCGGCCGTTCCGAGTGTTGCCAGAGCCACCGTACAGGCGCCTACCAGTGTCTTGAGCTTGTGCATGATTTTGGTCTCCAATCCAGGGTTCGCAAAACGAGTGCTCGGCCAGATTATGGGTCCGAGGCACCGCCGCTCCCGTTACAGAATAGTTCCTTTTTAAATACTTAGCACATCTAAGCATCTTAACGCAAAAACAGGCCCCCTCTGTTGAGAGGCCCATACCCCCACCCAAAAAACCGCGAAAAATCGGCAAAAACTTAACTAAAAAACAACAAAAAACCTAATTGCGTTCTTTTTAAAGAAATGAAATTCCATCGAACAATGGCGTAATTTTCACAATTTTCGTTTCGTTCCTCATTGTATCGGATCTGACTTGGGTGCCATTTCGTACAGAACAAGGCTTTGGATGGAGAACATACAGTGAGCCTTACACTTTACTGGATAACCCAGGATCTGCGACTGGACGACAACCCGGCATTGCTCAAGGCCGTTGAGGACAGTACGGAGCTTGTATGTGTTTATTGTCTGGACAACCAATGGCGGCAACCTGATCGCTATCAGAGCCTGCCCATGGGCAGGCATCGCAGAGCGTTTCTCCAGCAAAGCCTGCTGCAGCTGGATCATGCATTGGCACTCAAGGGTCAGCGACTGCTGTTGTTGGAGGGTGACCCGGTTGAAAAACTGCTTTGGCTGGTGCGCGAACTGAAGCCCGAACGACTGGTGGTGAGCGAACAGGTTGGCCTGTACGAACAGCGACAGATCAACCGCGTCCGGGCCGCCCTGACCGAGATTGAGATTCTGTTAGTTTGCTGTCATACCCTGTTCAGCCCGGAGCAGCTGCCCTTTACACTGACACAGCTGCCAGACCAGTTCACACCCTTTCGCCATCAACTTGAAGCCGGACCCGATCCCACCAGCGCGGTTTCCGCCCCTGCAGCATTGCCACCCCCTCCGCATGGATTGCCCGGGGGTATGCTTCTGATGCCATCTATGGAGCTGCGGGACACTGCCTTTCGTGGCGGATGTACCGAGGCCATGGCACACTTGGAGCACTATTTCAGCCAGTCTCATGCCTCGATTTACAAACAGACCCGTAATGCGCTTCAGGGCTGGAGCAACAGCACCCGTTTCAGTCCCTGGCTAGCCAATGGCTGCCTGTCGCCACGTCGCATTCTGAGTCGACTGAAAGCCTACGAGCAGGCACAAGGCAGCAACGAGTCAACCTACTGGATCGGCTTTGAACTGCTTTGGCGCGAGTATTTCCAGTGGTATGCACTCAAGCACCGGGCGCGCCTGTTCGCACGCAGTGGCATAGCCACACGGACACCCCTGACCAGCTTTTATCCCGAACGTTTCAGGCGGTGGTGCCAGGGCACGACCCCCTGGCCACTGGTCAATGCCTGTATGCGTGAGCTCAACGTCACCGGCTTTATCTCCAACCGTGGGCGTCAGATTGCCGCCAGTTGTCTGGTAAACGAGCTCAACATCGACTGGCGCTACGGTGCGGCCTGGTTCCAGCAGCAACTGATTGACCACGATGTAGCCAGCAACTGGGGCAACTGGCAGTATATTGCCGGTGTTGGCGCCGATCCCCGCGGCGGACGCCACTTCAACCTTGCGCGTCAGGCTGAACAGTTCGACCCCGATGGGGAGTATGTCAGCCGCTGGGCGCCGGAAACCGCCAGCAGTGCTCTCGACAGCCGCGACGCCGCCGACTGGCCTGTTTGGGTTCGTCATGACTGAGCGCAGGGCCATCAATGTAGTATGGTTCAAGCGCGATCTGCGCCTGCAGGACCACGCTCCGCTGCTCAGTGCCATTGAGACCGGTCTGCCAACCCTGCTGATGTTTATGGTTGAGCCATCTCAACTGCAGAACCCTCATCTGAGCCTGCGTCACTGGCGCTTCATGCACGAATCAATCCGGGACATGAATCGACAGCTGGCAGCCGCCTGCAGCAAGGCCGAAGTCACGCTGATGCATGGGGAGTGCATCGAGGTGATGGCGCGCCTGCAGCAACGGTATGCTATCCAAAACGTGTTCAGTCACGAGGAAAGCGGGGATGCCAGTACCTTTTCCCGCGACAGAACCCTTAAGCACTGGTGCACTGAGCAGGGCATTCACTGGCGGGAGTTTCCCAGCAACGCAGTCATGCGCGGCTGTTTCAATCGCGGCAACTGGGACACACACTGGAAAGCTGTGATGCGTGCCCCCGTGCTTGATCCGACCCTGGCTCGGCTGCAGACAGTGTCTTTACCGCCCTCCTGGCACTGGCAGCCACCCGACAGCTGGTTACTGGCTGACCCCGCTTTTCAATGCGGTGGAGAGTCCGCAGCACAGGCTTGGTTGAACGAGTTCTTCGAGTTTCGTGGCAAGGAGTATGTCGCAGCCATTTCAAGCCCTTCACTCAGCCGCACAGGGTGCTCCCGCCTTTCACCCTATCTTGCCTTCGGTAACCTGAGTCTGCGTCAGGTCTATCAGAGGCTGCTGGCACACTGGCACACGCCCGGGTGGCGTCGCAGCCTGAGTGCACTGGCTTCCCGTCTGCACTGGCATTGCCATTTCATTCAGAAATTCGAAACCGAATGCGCCATGGAGTTTCGTCCGGTCAACAAGGCCTATCTGGATTTTCCCTATCGACATGATGAGCAGGTCGAGGCTGATTTCAACGCCTGGTTCAATGGGCAGACTGGCTACCCCCTGGTTGATGCGTGCATGCGTTGTCTGCATGCAACCGGTTACATCAACTTCCGCATGCGTGCCATGCTGGTGAGCTTTCTCTGCCACCAGCTCAACATTGACTGGAAACGGGGCGTGAAGCCACTGGCCAGACTGTTTCTCGATTACGAACCCGGCATTCATTACCCCCAGTTCCAGATGCAGGCGGGCGTTACCGGGATCAATACCATTCGCATCTATAACCCGGTTCTGCAGTCGCAAGAGCAAGACCCGAACGGCGTGTTCATCCGTCAATGGGTTCCCGAACTGAATGGACTACCTGACGATCTACTGCACACTCCCTGGGAAATGACACCGATGGAGGAGCAGATGTTTCAGTTACACATCGGTACTGATTATCCTGCCCCGCTGGTTGAACTGAAGACCACGGCAGCCGCTGCCCGTGAGCGCTTGTGGCAGTGGCGTAACCGGCCCGAAGTACAGACCGAAGCCCGCCGCCTGCTGCGTCGGCATGTTCGCAACCCCGGCAAACCGACAGGACGCAAACATGCACAAAAGGCATCTGCCTGAGAAAATCTGCCGTGGCTGCAACCGCCCGTTCAGTTGGAGACGCAAGTGGGCGCGCTGCTGGGATGAAGTGGTCTACTGCTCCGAACGCTGCAGACGCAACCGCAAACACCCTGTCGACAAAAGCAGCTGAGGCTTATTCGATATTCTGGATCTGTTCTCGCATCTGCTCGATCATAACCTTCAGCTCTACCGCACTGCGCGTAGTGGCCGCGACTATCGACTTGGAAGACAGTGTATTTGCCTCCCGATTCAGCTCCTGCATCAGGAAATCCAGCCGCCGTCCAACTGGACCTTTTTGTTTTAGCACACGGCGGACCTCCTGCACATGTGTCTGCAAGCGGTCAGTCTCTTCATCCACATCCGCCTTCTGCGCAATTAATACAATTTCTTGCTCAAGGCGCGCGGCATCCAACTCTGCACTAAGCTCCGTTAGCCGGGAACGCAAATTGTCACGCTGTCCCTGCAGGATCTTCGGCATCAGGGTACGTACGTCCGACGTAATCTGCTCAATGGCAGTAAGCCGCTGCTGAATCAGCTCGGCCAGTTCAGTGCCTTCACGCTCACGTCCGGCAACCAGATCCTTCAACGCCTGTGAAAACAAGAGCACTGCCTGGGCCCTGACCTCTGACATATCGATCGTTGATTCCTGCAGCACACCAGGCCAAGCCATTACCTCCATGGGGTTGATCGGCTGCGACTCTGGGATCAATTCGCTGACTTGGGTTAACGCTGATATGACCTCTTGAGCACGCACCTGATCAATGTGCATCGACTCAGTACTACGCTCCGGAATAAAGCGCAACGTGCACTCTACCTTGCCTCTACTCAACAGCTGACGCAGCTGTTCACGAAGTTTGCCCTCAATATCGCGCAAGGATTCCGGTAAACGGAAATGCGGCTCCAGATAGCGATGATTCACCGATCGCAGTTCCCAAATGAGGGTCCCCCAAGATTGTTGCTGCTCTTGGCGGGTAAAGGCGGTCATGCTTCGTGTCATAATCAGGCGATCTCTATTAGAATTGCTACCTGATCCATTTTAACAGTCATCGGCCAGTCCTGCGCGGGCCATGACAGCGACCAAGGGTAGGTAACATGAGTTCCAGCTTCTCCGAACAGATACAGAACCTCGGGCTGAACAAAATGCGTCCAAGCGGCCGACAAGCGGACCAGATGCGTGATATACGCATCACCCGCAATTTCACTCGCCACGCAGAAGGTTCTGTTCTGGTGGAGTTTGGTGATACCAAGGTGATCTGTACCGCTACTGTGGACCGCGGTGTTCCACGTTTCCTTCGCGGCAGTGGTTCAGGTTGGGTTACCGCCGAATATGGCATGCTACCCCGCTCAACCAACACTCGCTCCGACCGCGAAGCCGCCCGCGGCAAGCAGACAGGTCGTACCATTGAAATTCAGCGCCTAATCGGTCGTTCCCTCAGGGCAGCGCTTGATCTTAAAAAGCTAGGCGAGAACACTATCACTATAGACTGTGATGTCATTCAGGCGGATGGCGGCACGCGCACGGCTTCAATTACCGGAGCCTGCGTGGCCCTGATGGATGCCATTAACGTACTGAAGAAGGACAAAAACGGCGCCATGAAGGGTAACCCCGTCAAGCAGATGATCGCTGCCGTATCCGTGGGTATTTACAGAGGTGAAGCAGTGCTGGATCTGGACTATGCCGAAGACTCAGCAGCGGAAACGGACATGAACGTCATCATGACTGAAGCGGGCGGTTTCATTGAAGTGCAGGGAACTGCAGAGGGTGCCCCCTACTCTCAGGAGGAGCTGAACGCAATGCTGGATCTGGCTCGCAAGGGCATTTCCGAGCTGGTTGAACTGCAAAAGCAGGCACTGGCAGGCTGAACAGCAAGCCGCCGGTTTTACTGCCGGCGGCTTGCTGTCAGATATCGATGTCGTAATCGATTGTCAGGGGCGCGTGCTCCGAGAACCGTTGGTCACGGTAAATCCGCGCATTTTTTACAACCTTGCGCAGGTTTGCCGTTGTAATCTGATAATCCAAACGCGCACCTTCGTTCAGCGACCAGGCACGGTTATAGTCGGGCCACCATGTAAACTGTCGCTCAGCTTTATTAACCTCCCTGAAAGCATCGACATAGCCCATCTCATCCAGGACCTCTTCAATCCAGGTCCGCTCTTCTGCGAGAAAGCCCGATACTCGCTGATTAACATACCAATTGCTCAGGTCGACTGGTCTGTGGGCAATATTGAAGGTTCCAGCGAAGATAAACTCTCTGCGTTTTCGCAGCGTTTTCTTCAGGTGCCCCATGAGCAGCTCCAAATACTCCATTTTTCCTGCCTGAGCTTCTTCACTGCGCAGACCGGAAGGGATGGTCATCGAGCTGACGCTGACCTTATCAAAGTCTGCCTGAATAAAGCGACCGTTGAAATCGCACTGCTCAAAGCCAAGACCAGTCATGATCGCCTTCGGCAGATGCCGTGTATAGATGGCTACACCACTGAAGCCATCTTCGAAAGCGTCAAAAAAATACGCATGATATCCATCCGGATGGTAGCGATCACCATCAAGCTGGTACTCTTTTGCCTTGAGATTCTGCAGACACACCACATCAGCATCCTGCTGGGCCATCCAGTCAAAAAAGCCATTATCTGCTGCCTGTTCAATACCCTGAGTATTGAAGGTAATAACACGCATACTGTCTTTGCCCCGTGAGCGTATTCGAACGAATCTGGGATGGAAGGTCAAAGCGGAATTGTACCGGCTGCGCACCGGAAATTGAAATTTTTCTACAGGCCTTCTCGTGGATGGGAACAGCCCCAGCAGGTATTATTAGCGCCACACTCACCTGCATGCGGAGAAAAAGATGCTCGACTACAAACGTGATTTTATCGACTTTGCCTTGAAAAAAGAGGTTCTTCGCTTTGGCGAGTTTACCTTGAAGTCAGGTCGTAAGAGCCCCTATTTCTTCAATGCAGGCTTGTTCAATACAGGATCTGCCTTGGCTCAGCTTGGCCGCTTCTATGCTGCAGCACTGCAGAATGCCGGCATTGAATACGACGTGATGCTTGGCCCTGCCTACAAAGGTATTCCTCTGGCAGCCGCCACTTGCGTGGCCCTGGCCAATGAATATGATCTCGATATCCCTTACGTATTCAACCGCAAGGAGGCCAAGGATCATGGTGAAGGTGGTAACCTGGTAGGTGCGCCGCTTACAGGCCGTGTTTTAATCATCGACGATGTAATAACGGCTGGCACAGCCATTCGCGAGGTAATGGCAATCATTGAACAGGCCGGTGCAGCACCTGCCGCAACACTGATTGCTCTGGACCGACAGGAGCGAGGTACAGGCGATTTATCTGCCATTCAGGAAGTGGAACGTGACTATGCCGTGCCGGTCATCAGTATCATCAGTCTTGATGATCTGGTGCAGTACCTGCATGAACAAGGCAACATGCAACAGGAGTTGTCGGCTATTGAAGCCTATCGTGCCGAATATGGTATCAAAGACTGAGTACAACTGAGCTCTCGCAAGCTCAGTGACAGGGAAGTCAGTGACAGAGCCCGCCGCAGGGAATGCGCCGGGCCCTTTCTTTTGCCTGCCGTCTGCCTGTGCTTCGCCCCAATGCAAAAACCCCGGCCTCAACGAGACCGGGGTTTTTGGTATTAAGTG
>NZ_JBEPQA010000013.1:0-108370 GCF_040547585.1 Marinobacterium sp. MBR-111 | reverse complement strand
TTTTGCCGATCAGCCCCGCCAGCGACTGCAGGCTGGCGATGCTGCCTGCACCGATCAACAGCGCCATCAGCCAGCCGGTCGGCTGCTGCCACCAGTTCAGTGGTGCCAGCAGCAGAGAGTGGGCCGCCAGGCTTAGATAGATCAACGGCATGACACGGTGCAGATAGCGCCAGAAACGGTAAGGGACCCAACGGATCAGGGTGATGAGCACAAGGCCCAGAAGCAGATACAGGCCGGGCTCTCCCCAGTCCTCAAACATTCCCTGCAAATTGTCTAGCAGACCCGAAAAGTCAGCTTCACGCAGGCTGCGATCCTTCCCGAACAGCACCTTGAAGGCGTCATCGCCCATCTCGATCAGCCAGTGTGTCAGGGCAAAAACGGCGCCCAAAATGCCGGTCCACTTGTGCAGGTGATACTGCTTGTCCAGACCACCCAAGGGAACTTCCAGCCATTTCGGTCGCATGGCCAGAAGCATCGTGATGGACATAAAATTGATGGCCAGAAAGCCACTGAGGGTCAGAAAATGTTCATAGCTGAGACTCCATTGCCAGACACCCAGCTGTACCGCCAGCAGTGCAATGAGACTCAGGATCAGATTTCGATTGGGCATACAGAAAATCCTCCAGATGTGGAGTCATTCTGTACCGCTCTACCTGATACCAACCTTAAATTACGTACTTGAGAAAAGTGAATGTACAGCGGAGTGCCTATAATCAAATGCCGAGCTGCTTGCGCGTTTCCAGCCGAACCTTTGCCAGTACGCTCCCTCGACCAGCCTTGCGCACGAGCAGCGGCTGACGCTGAACATGCGGTTCTGACTTCTCGCTGTTTTGCATCAGCGATGTCAAAATGGTAAGTCCTTCAGGCCAAGCACCAAAACCTGAATCCGTATTGATATGACCAGCGGAGCTCATTGAGTAGGTTGGCAAGCCCCAATGTCCAGCCCAGGCTTTTGCTTTCACTTCCTGCATCCAGGGATCATTGCTGCTGTATACAAGCAAGCCTGGTAGGCCGAGCTTGAATGCAGGCATTAGTGGTTCCAGCGACTCCAACTCAGCATCAATGCAGCGCTTTCGACCAAGGGGATGGAAGCGGCGCGGGTCCGCAGGCGCCACCATCAATACGCCCGCAACTTTTTCAGGTATGTCCGCAGCAATCACCGCACTAACCAGACACCCAAAGCTGTGTGCTACCAGCCACACCTTACCCTCGACCATTTTGACCTGTTGCTTGAGACAACGGCCCCACTCTGCAAGGACTGGCTCTTCCCAGCTAATACCCGTGAGACGATGTGTATTCGGTAACTGACTTTCAAACCAGCTCTGCCAATGATCTGGCCCACTACCACCTACGCCCGGCACTATCATGACATTCTGTTTCATAGTCCATTCCTGCCTGTAAACCGTTACAGCAAAAGCCCGGCTCTCACTGCTTGCGAGTAAAGCCGGGCTGTCATTTGAACGTCAGGTTACTTGGCGTAAATCTGATCGAACACGCCACCATCACTGAAATGAACATCCTGTGCTTTATGCCAACTGCCGAACACTTCATCCACGGTGAATGTCTTCACGTTTGGAAAACGTGCAATATCTTCAGGATCAGCAAGGGCAGGCAGCACTGGACGATAGTAGTGTTTGGCAGCCAATCGCTGAGCTTCCGGGGAGTAGAGGTAAGACAGGTATGCTTCGGCCACTTCACGCGTGCCTCGGGCCTCTGCCACCTTGTCGACAACAGTTACGGGAGGCTCGGCCAGAATTGATACGGAGGGCACGACAATTTCGAACTTTTCCGGGCCCAGTTCATTGACGGCCAGGAAGGCTTCGTTTTCCCATGCCAGCAACACATCACCGATTTCGCGTTGAACAAAGGTGTTGGTAGAACCACGAGCACCAGAATCAAGTACAGGAACCTGTTTATAAATACTGGACACAAATTCCTTGGCTTTTTCGACGTCACCTCCGTTTTTCTCCAGCGCATATCCCCAGGCCGCCAAGTAGTTCCAGCGTGCGCCGCCCGAGGTTTTGGGGTTAGGTGTGATAACTTCAACACCCGGCTTGGTCAGATCATCCCAGTCCTGAACTCCCTTTGGATTGCCCTTACGTACCAGGAATACGATGGTGGAGGTATATGGGGCACTGTTGTTGGGCAGTCGTGATTGCCAGTCAGCTGGCAGCTTCCCTGTGCGCTCACCGATCGCGCTGATATCGTATGCCAGCGCAAGAGTGACGACATCAGCCTCAAGTCCATCAATAACAGCACGTGCCTGCTTGCCGGCACCACCATGAGATTGGCGAATTTCGACATTGTCACCCGTGCGCGCTTTCCAATAATTGATAAATTCCGGATTGAGTTCTTGATAGAATTCACGGGTAGGATCATACGATACGTTGAGCAGGGTAACGTCTTTAGCCTGAACGGCAGCCACCCCGGAAATTGCCAGTGCGAGCAATGTACCTTTAAGCGTTTTGTTAAGCATTTTGGGCCTTCCTGACTGATTAGTGTTGGTTAGCACCACGTTAACAAGCGGCATTTATCATAAAAAATAATAAAAAACGAAAAGCTTAGCTTGATTTAAAATAAAGAGTATTCACTCTCTACTATCTCCTTGAATGATTATTCGCAATTACTGCTGTTCGGTTACACTGAGCCAAAGGCTGTAACCGATCGGAGATCCGCAATAATGATGATGCTGACCCCTGAGCGCATGGCGCCTCTCAAGGCCCGCCGGCTCGGAATAGATACACACCACGAGCCCACCCTTTACCTGCCGGCCCAGAGTCATGTCTGCCGTTCTGAAGGGTTTGAAAGCCTGTCACGCGTGCTGGTAACGACCCATCAGAACCAGCACCTGATTGCCTCACTCAATATCATCACCAGCGATCTGCTCAGTGAAGAGGAGGTCGGCTTCTCAGAGTCAGCCTGGCTGCGTCTGAGACTGGAGCATAACGATCCCATCTGGCTGTCACACCCCAAGCCGGTGCAGTCGCTATCCTATGTCCGTGCCAAAGTATATGGTCATGAGCTGACCGATCTGCAGTTCCAGAGCATTATCAATGATATTGTGGATGGCCGTTATGCCGATGTGCACCTGGCGGCCTTTATTACCGCCTGTGGTGATGACAGCCTTAATGACAACGAGATCACTTCACTGACTCAGGCAATGGTCAAGTCAGGCAGCACTGTAGACTGGAAGCTCCCCATGGTGGTCGACAAGCATTGTGTGGGCGGCCTGCCCGGCAATCGTACCACCCCGATCGTGGTATCCATTTTGACCGCTTGCGGCCTGACAGTACCCAAAACCTCATCCCGTGCCATCACCTCTCCGGCCGGTACTGCCGACACCATGGAAACACTGACCGAAGTGAGCCTGACACTGGAGCAGATGCGTCAAGTAGTCGGGGCTGAAGGTGGCTGTCTGGCCTGGGGCGGCTCCATGCGACTGAGCCCGGCCGATGATATGCTGATCCAGGTCGAGCGAGCACTGGATATCGATAGCGAGGGGCAGCTGATTGCGTCTGTACTGTCGAAAAAGATTGCAGCTGGTGCTACTCATGTACTGATCGACATTCCGGTTGGCCCTACCGCCAAGGTGCGCAGCCAGGAAGCCGGCGAACGGCTGGCAGAAAGCTTTCTGGCCGTTGCCGAGAATCTGGGCCTGACACTCAAAATCCTCTTTACCGATGGCTCCCAACCGGTGGGCAGAGGCATTGGCCCGGCCCTTGAAGCACATGACCTGCTGGCAGTGATGCAAAATCATGCCGACGCCCCGCTGGATTTACGTGAACGAGCCATCAGCGTCGCCGGTGCCATGCTGGCAATGGTCAAGGGCATCAGCGTTGAAGAGGGCGTTGTCCTGGCCGAAGAAACCCTCGATAACGGCAGCGCATGGGACAAGTTTCGCGCCATCTGTCTCGCCCAGGGTGGACTCAAGGTGCCACCTGTGGCGCCCTACCGCTATGCAATGGTGGCTGACCGTGACGGCATCGTGGACCGGATCGACAACCGGATTCTGGCCAAGATTGCCAAGCTCGCGGGGGCTCCGGCTGATCCGGCGGCGGGGGTTGAGATCTGTGCCAAACTC
Organism: Marinobacterium sp. MBR-111; assembly: GCF_040547585.1. Lineage (NCBI taxonomy): Bacteria > Pseudomonadati > Pseudomonadota > Gammaproteobacteria > Oceanospirillales > Oceanospirillaceae > Marinobacterium > Marinobacterium sp. MBR-111. Next base: position 104,289 of record NZ_JBEPQA010000013.1, on the reverse strand, counting down.
GGCGACCGGGTTGCCTGTCAGGATGTATTGATGATGATTCACGCCGAGAATGCCGGCGAACTCAACTATGCGGTAGAGTATCTGAATGATCATCTGGAGGTGATCGAACTGACCGATTCAAGCGAGGAAGCCTGCGCATGAGTATTCTGCTGTTCAATCCTGATTCCGACCCGGCACTGGCATCACAACTGGCTCGACTGCTGGATGCGCAGGCGGGGGTACTGGAACAACGCCGCTTCCCCGACGGCGAAAGCTATCTGCGGGTACACACCGAATGCAAGGGACGCCGGTGTGTCATCCTCTGCAACCTGTTTCACCCTGACGAGCGGCTGCTGCGACTGCTGTTCCTGGCGGACACTCTGCGCGAGATGGGGGCGTCCGAGGTAGGTCTGGTCACCCCCTATCTGGCCTATATGCGACAGGACAAGCGCTTCAAACCGGGCGAGTGTGTCAGCTCCCGCCCCTTTGCCCGATTGCTGTCAGAGGCCTTCGATTATCTGGTGACCGTGGATCCGCACCTGCACCGCTATCACTCATTGGACGAGATCTATACCATCCCATCCCGCGTGGTTCAGGCCGCCCCATTGATTGCACACTGGATCGGTCAGCATATCCGTGATCCGCTGCTGATCGGTCCCGACAGTGAAAGCGAACAGTGGGTATCCCATGTAGCCGGTCTTGCCGGAGTACCGTTCCAGATTCTGCAGAAGGAGCGCCGTGGTGACTATGATGTCAGCATCTCGCTGCCGGATCTTGAACAGGGGCAGCAATGCACTCCGGTACTGGTGGATGACATCATCTCCAGCGGTCGTACCATGCTGGAAACCCTGAGCCACCTGCAGTCTGCCGGCCTGCCCAGAGCGACCATCATCGGCGTACACGGCATCTTTGCCGGCGACGCCTATACACGCCTGACTCAGGTTGCCGATGTGGTCACGACCGCCTGCATCCCGCACCTGAGCAACCAGATCGATATCGCCCCCCCCATCGCCGAGGCGGTGCGCGAGCTGATGCAACAACGTGACACTGACTGAACTGTCACTGCCGAACGCCGAGTTGCGCTACCGCCCGTGCTTCCTTGAGCGCAAGGAAGCTGATTTTCTGCTGCAACTGCTGCAGCAGCGGGTGAACTGGCGCCAGGATAGGATCCGGCTGTTTGGCCGCGAACATCTGATTCCGCGCCTGCAGGCATTTCAGTCTGATCCCGGGCTTTATTACACCTATTCGGGGCTGCGTCTGGCCGGCAGCGACTGGTTACCCGCTCTGCGGCCACTGAAACAGCGGCTGGAATCACTGTGCGGCCAGCCGTTCAACGCCCTGCTGCTGAACCTCTACCGCGATGGTCAGGATGCCATGGGCTGGCATGCAGACAACGAGCCTGAGCTAGGCCCCAACCCGCTGATCGCATCCATCAGTCTGGGTGCCGAACGCCGCTTCAGACTGCGCCACAATACCCATCGCGAGACTCACACTCTAATACTGGAGCACGGTTCGCTGCTGCTGATGGCCGGCCCAACCCAGCACCACTGGCAGCATTGCCTGCCACGCAGCCGGCGCTGCCATGAACCGCGCATCAACCTGACCTTTCGCCTGATCCATGTATAATCCTGCCACGCATCTTTTGGGAGAAACGCCATGAACCCGACGATTGAACTGCTCAATGCTCACCGATCCATCCGCAAATTCACTTCGGAACCTGTCGATCAGGCCACGGTGGAAACATTGATCAAGGCCGGACAGGCGGCTGCCACGTCCAGCTTCATTCAGGCCTGCACCGTTATTCAAGTTTCTCAGGGGGAGAAGCGCAATGCACTGGCCGAGATGGCCGGTAATCAGGCCTATGTAGCGGAAGCCCCTCTGTTTCTGGTGTTCTGTGCTGACATGAAGCGGCACCAGCTGGCCTGCTCAATGCACGAAGCCGAAATGCAGTCCGGTTATACCGAGCAATTCCTGACCGCTTCACTGGACTGTGCCCTGTTTGCACAGAATGTCATCGTTGCAGCCGAGTCACTTGGGCTTGGTGGTGTTTATATTGGCGGCCTGCGCAACAGGATTGCGGATGTGGCCGAATTGCTGGAGTTGCCTGAACTGGTCTATCCGGTATTTGGTCTGTGCCTGGGCAAACCCGATCAGAACCCGGAAGTCAAACCACGCCTTCCCCTGTCAGTGGTGCTTAAACAGGACCGCTACGATGACAGTCAGGACGAGGCTGTCATCCGTGACTATGACGAGACGGTACGCCAGTACTATCGCACCCGTACCGGCGGCAATAAGGAAATGAGCTGGAGTGAGCAGATTTCCGGCATGCTGGTAAAGGAAGCGCGGCCACACATGTTGCCCTTCCTGCAATCCCGGGGGTTTATCAAGCGCTGATTTTTTGCCTGCTGCCCGTGCAGGCTGATTCTGGCTCGTCTATGCTGAACTCAGGTGCCCGCCGCAACCGAAACGGCGGGCTCTGTCGAGTTTCAGCCTGAGGAGCGTCACCATGCCCGGCAACCATATCGACACACTGCTGCAGCAGCTTGAACATGAATCCCATCGCCGTTCCCGTTTGCAGACCATCACCTTGCCGATCGAACAGGAAGATCTGGTTCGTCTGCAGGCACTGGCGGAAGTGTACGGCATGGATATCACTGAGCTGACACCTGTCCTTCTGCACACGATTCTGACCGACATCGAAGCCCATATGCCGTACAAACCCGGCAAAAAGGTGATTCGGGTGGAGGATGACGAGCCCATTTATGAAGATGTGGGCCCAACCCCCCGTTACCTTGCCGCCAAACGCAAACACGAGAAAGTGTGCGCCTGAGCTTGTCAGGACCGAGTGGCTGGCAGACAATTGTTATCCTGTAACACTGACAGGATTCTCTTGTGCCCGCACAGCCACTTCACTCCGTTCCAACCAACATCATCACCGGGTTTCTCGGCAGCGGCAAAACCACTGCCATCAATCACCTGCTGAGTCTCAAGCCCCCCTCCGAACGCTGGGCCGTACTGATCAACGAATTTGGCCAGATCGGTGTCGACGCCAGTTTGGTGACCCACTCCGATGGCGTTGAGCTGCGTGAACTGGCGGGCGGTTGCCTCTGCTGCGCACTGGGTCCAAGCCTGCCGATCACCTTGGCAACACTTCTGCGCAAGGCAAGGCCGGACCGGCTACTGATCGAGCCCACGGGACTTGGTCACCCTGCCCGTATCGTCGATACTTTGCAGAGCGCACAGTTTGCAGACGTACTCGATCTGCGCAGCATCATTTGCATGCTTGACCCAGCTGTTCTGACACAGCCCGAGGTAATGCAGCAGCCGGGGTTTCTGGATCAACTCAACCTATCCGATGTCATTGTCCTGAACCGCACCGATCTGGCGGAATCCAACCTGACGCGGGAAGCACTGGAACTGTCTCAACACATGTTCCCACCCAAGCAGGGAGTCTTCAGGGTTGATAGAGGACAGCTGGACCTCGCCTGGCTCGATCTGGTTCACGATGGTCAGCTCAGCGCACAGTTTCCCGAGGCGCATGCCGAGTCCGCGAAAGCCAGTCCACTAATGGCACCGGTAATATCACGGCCGGAACAGTCACCACAGCCACGGCAGCCATTATTCAAGCAAGGACAGGCCGAGGGCTATTTCAGTTATGGCTGGGTTTTTACGGCAGCTGACCGCTTCGATTACAGAGCCATCCAAACGTTTCTCGACAGTGTGAGCGAGGCCACCCGAATCAAGGCTGCAATGGGGATCGGTCATACATGGGTGGGGTACAACCGCAATCGCGGGGATAAAGCAGCAGAAGTCAGTGAGCTGGCCTGGCGCCGAGACTCACGTATCGAAATACTCGCCGACCGTCAGATCGACAGTGCCGAGCTGGAAAAACACCTGTTGGCTTGTCTGCAATAGACAGCAGGGCGGGACCAGCCCGCCCTGTCAGTTTCAACTCAGTCCCGGTAACCAGAGCACGATCGACGGGAACATAATGCACAGTGCCAGACCGGCCAGCTGCAGCAGTACAAACGGGATGATTGAACGGTAGATGATACCGATACTCACATCCCCCCGCGTGATGCCCTTGAGATAGAACAGCGCGTAGCCAAAGGGCGGCGTCAAAAAGCTGGTCTGCAAATTAATCGCCACCAGGATCGCAAACCATACCATCAGCGCACTACCGTTAAGCCCCTCAAATTCGAGCCCGGCGACCACCGGCAGCAGCAACGGCAGAATCACGAAACTGATCTCGATCCATTCCAGGAAAAAACCCAGCAGGAAGATCAGTCCCATCAACAGTAACAGCAAACCGTACGGCCCAAGCCCTGTCCCGGTGATCAGCTCCTCAATCATGTCTGCACCGCCGAGGCGCTTGAACACCACACTAAAACAGGTGGCACCAATCACCACGAACAGGATCATAGCCGAGGTTTTTGAGGTGGAACGACATACGTGGCGCAGCGTATTCATGTTCAGCTGTCGCAGAAAGAGAGCGAGCAGCATGGAGCCGGCCGCCCCAATGGCAGCGGCTTCCGTCGGTGTCGCAATGCCCGCCATAATCGAACCCAGTACCGCCACGATCAACACAACGGGACCCAACAAGTCACGCAAAAGTGCCAACCCAAGCGGGGACTGATCTTCTGACAAATGCGCTTCGCCTCCCTCACGGGCCAACGGAGCCCAATCCGGGCGAAAGTACGCAGCCGACAGCAGGTAAAGCGTATAAAGTCCGCCCAGCATCAGCCCGGGAACCAGAGCGGCCTTGAACAGGTCGCCAACTGAAATGTTCATGATGGAACCCATCAGCACCAGCATGATCGATGGCGGGATCAGAATACCCAGGGTACCGGACGCCGCCACCACACCGTATGCCATTTCAGGTTTGTAGCCCTGCTTCAGCATCACCGGCAGCGCCAGCAGCCCCAGCATCACAACCGAGGCTCCGATAATGCCGGTGCTCGCAGCCATCACAACCCCCAGCAGTGCCACCGATACAGCCAGGCCGCCACGCACGTTACCGAACAGCCGCTGCAGCGTCAGTAGGAGGTTTTTGGCCACCCCGGAACGCTCCAGCATTAGTCCCATAAAGACGAACAGCGGAATGGCAATCAAGAGCCAGTTCTCAATCACGCCACCAAAAATGCGGGAAGCAACCGTTCCCAGAAACGGCAACGGAATATCGCCAATGAAGGCGAACAGAATACCCAGCCCCCCCAGCAGAAACGCAACAGGGTAGCCACTGAAAATTCCCACCAGCAGCGCCACAATCATGGCGATGGCCAGGCCATATTCATCCAGCATCAGAGCTCTCCTCTACATCACGTGCCGGGTCCATGATCCGTGCCAAACGGTCAAATATCTGCCCCAGCGCACCCAGCGCGAGCAACATGAGACCGGCCGGCAAGGCACCTTTGATCAGGTAACGATCCGTAAGCCCCCCATAGTTGGATTGCTCACCGGAGATAAACGACATCTGCACCATATGCCGTGACAGCCAGGCGACCAGAATGCAGAACGGCAACAGCATCAGGGTATGCCCCGCAATTTCCACCCAGTGTTGCGTGGTACGGGACATGGAATGGTGCAGCATATCCACACGAACGTGTGTATCCGCATGCATGGCATAGCTGGCCCCGATCAGCGTTAACAGGCCGAACAGGTGCCACTGCATCTCGGTGACCGTGTTGATTGTCACGGCTTCCCCCAGCAGAAACACCTTGCCATCCCAACGCATCAACTCATTGATGCCCATGGCGTTCATCACCACGGTTGTAAGCACAGCCACCATTACAGCCAGCACCAACCAACTGCTGATCCGACCGAGCCACCGCCCAACCCCGATCAGGGGGCAGGCAACGATTGAACACCAGCGGGCGCCCTGCAGGCGCCAGCCGGGTATAGGAGTATCAGTTTGATATCTGCTGGAGTTCATACCATTCATCTACCAGAGCAGAGTGCTGCATGAGCGACTCATAGGCTTGTTTGAATTCCGGGTTGTTGCGCATCTCTTCTTCCCGCACTTCATCCCAGCCTTTGCGAAGTTCCGCCAGGACAGGCTCGGGGAAGCGTTTTACGTTGACCCCTTTATCCCTAAGTTCCTGAAGTGCCTTGATCTGTGCCGGCAATACCTCATCAAACTCCTTCTGGATATTAGCCTTGCACGCGGTTTCTATCCTTGCCTGTTGTGTCTCGGAGTAGCTGTCCCACACGCCCTGATTGATCAAGAGGGCAAGCCAGCCGGCACCCTGCTGCCAACCCGGGAAGTAATAGTTGCTGGCAATCTCGTGCAGCCCCATGGACTGGTCAACGGCCGGGATTGAAAACTCCGCTGCGTCCACACGACCACGCTCAAGTGCCAGATAGACTTCACCGCCCGGGATCAGCTGGGTTGTGGCACCATACTTGTTAAGCACCTTGGCTCCCAGACCTGAAATTCGCATTGAGAGTCCCTTGAAATCCTCAATGCCGTTGATTTCCTTGTTGAACCAGCCACCGGGTTCCTGAGGCAGGAAGGAACAGGGCACAACCTTGACACCGTACTTATCCATTGATTTCTGCAGCAGCTCACGCCCTTCACCTGCTGCAGTCCATGAAAACACGGCTTCCGCAGATGGACTGAAAGGCAATGCGCCATACAGGTTGGCGATCGGCAAGGTGCCGGCAAAATAGGCAATACTGCTCCAGCCCGCGGGAATCGCTCCGGAGGATACTGAGTTCAGGATCTCGAAGGGAGGTACCAGCTCACCCGGCTCATGGACTTTCAGCTTCAGCTCGCCGCCACTGAGCAACTCAACCTGCTCAGCCACGTTCTGCGCACTGGCACCAAACATGTTCCGAAGTGAATAGCCGCTGGCCACATCAAGTCTGGACGGACCTTCCGCCACCACCGACATGCTGATCGCTAAAACAGAAACGCCTACCGCAAGAGATTTAGTTTTATTTTTCATGGTGTTAAGTCCTATCAGTGGGTGTCAGACCAAACTATGACACTCATCAATAAGACGATATCCATTATCCGCAACGACTGTCCCTCTACTGCACGCCGGCATAGGCTGACGTGCAGAGTTCGAATGGCTGTCAGGTACTGACACGGGTCCGCCACGAAGGCGGGCCCGTGTCGATAGCCGATCAGCGCGGTATGGCCTGCAGCTCGTACCACTCATCAACCAGCTTGCTATGCTCCATCAACGACTCATAGGCTTTCTTGAACAACGGATTGTTTTTCATCTCTTCTTCGCGGACTTCATCCCATCCCTTGCGCAGTTCGGCCAGCACGGGTTCCGGGAAACGTTTTACTTCTATTCCCTTCTCTTCAAGCTTGCGAATGGTACGGATCTGCTCAGCCGGCGCTTCTGCCATGGCCCATTGCAGGGTGGCGCGACACGCGGTTTCAAACTGTGCCCTGATCTTCTCGTCGTACTGATTCCAGACATCCTTGTTGATAATGAAGGAGAACCAGCTGGCCGACTGATGCCAACCCGGGAAGTAGTAGTACTTGGTAATCTCTTCAAAGCCCATCAACTGATCGACCTGAGGTACCGAAAACTCGGAGGCATCAATACGACCACGCTCGAGGGCGAGGTAGATTTCACCGCCCGGAATCAGCTGAGTGGATGCACCGTATTTGTTCAACACCTTGGCACCCAACCCGGAAATACGGATACGCAGACCATCGAAATCCTTGATATCGTTGATTTCCTTGTTGTACCAGCCACCGGTTTCCTGCGGTGAAATGAAGCAGGGCAGCACTTTTACGTTGTACTGATCATAGGCACTTTGCAGAATCTCGGTGCCCTCGCCGGCCCACATCCATGACATGAAGGCTTCCGGGCTTGGGCCAAATGGCAACGCACCGTAGAGATTTGTCACCGGTACCGTACCGGCCCAGTAGCCGATCCAGTCCCAGCCTGCGGGGATTGCACCCGAAGATACGGCGTTGAACACTTCAAACGCGGGTACCAGATCGCCAGGGTTGTGGACCTTCAGCTGTACCTTGCCGTCGGTTACCGTTTCCAGCTCCTTGGCAAAACGTACGGCACCTTCACCGATGAAAATATTGGTATTGAAGGTGTTGGCCACGTCCAGTTTGGCGGGGCCTGCTGCCTGCAGAGTAGTGGAAAGCGCAAGTGCTGCCACACCTGCGCCGATGGCGGTTGTCATGCGAGAGTACTGACTCATGATTTCACTTCCTGTTGTTGTTATTACGTGGGTTGAAACCTGAATGTATCGCTCCGATGCAAAGCCGGAGCGACTCCAGTTACTTCATGGAAATGGTAGTATTGACCCCAAGCGACTCGTTGTCAGGTTCAAACCAGCGAGAAGTCACGGTTTTGGTCTGCGTCCAGAACTGAATCGCCTGCTTGCCGTTGGGGCCCAGATCGCCCAGCTTGGATGCTCGTGAACCGGTAAAGCTGAAGAAGGCCACCGGAACGGGGATCGGCACGTTAATGCCCACCTGGCCGACGTCGATATCGTTCTCATAGCGGCGCGCAGCCCAGCCGGAGCTGGTAAAAATTGAGGTGCCATTGCCGTTGGGGTTGGCGTTGATGAAATCGATGGCGTCATCCAGTGTATCCACGCACACGACGCACATGACCGGCCCAAATATTTCTTCGCTGTAGATGCGCATTTCGGGCTTCACATCGGTGAAGATGGTTGGCCCGACAAAGTTGCCGTCAGGATAACCGTCCACACTGATGTTACGACCATCTAGTGCCAGAGTTGCACCTTCAGCCACTCCCGCGTCGATGAGGCTAACAACGCGGTCCCGCGCCTGTGGCGATACCAATGGCCCCAGGTCGGCATCACGCTGGGTACCCGGCCCCACTTTCATCTCTTTGGAGCGCTCGATCATCTCGGGCAGCCACTCCTTCGCCTCCCCGACCAGTACCACAACCGCGTTAGCCATGCAGCGTTGCCCTGCCGCACCGAAGCAGGAACCGATCACGTTGTTGATCGCCTGGCTGCGGTTGGCATCCGGCATGATCACACAGTGGTTCTTGGCCCCCATCATGGACTGCACACGCTTGCCGGCCGCACCGGCACGGTTGTAGATATGAGTACCCACATGAGTGGAGCCGATAAACGACAGCGCCTTGATATCAGGATGGTCACAGATCTGGTTGGCAACATCGGCACCACCGTGCACCATATTCAATACGCCAGCCGGTATCCCAGCCTCATGCGCCAGCTCAACCAGACGCATGGTCGACGTCGGGTCCTGTTCGGACGGCTTGAGAATGAAGGTATTGCCTGTAGCGATGGCCAGCGGGAACATGAAGCAAGGCAACATCACAGGGAAGTTAAACGCCGTAATGCCAGCTCCCACACCGATCGGTTGCTGCAGCGAATAGACATTCACGCCTCCGGCGGCATTCTCGGCGATCTCCCCCAACTGCAGTGAGGTGATGGAACAGGCATGCTCTATAACTTCAAGACCACGCCCCACTTCACCTTCGGCGTCAGGCAACGTCTTGCCATGCTCTTCGGTAATCAAGGCAGCAAGCTCTGGCGTATGTTCACGCACCAGTGCCTGAAATTTCAGCATGATGCGCATGCGCTGAGCCAGCGACACCTTGCGCCAGCTTTTGAACGCCTCCTTGGCTGAAGCTACCGCACGATTAACTTCATCCACCGTGGCAAAAGGAACTCGGGCGACCACCTCCTGCGTGGCCGGGTTGATGACATCGCGCCACTCTGGGCTCTGTGAACGGACCGGTTGACCATCAATGAAAAGCGGAATTTCTCGAACCGACATCTACCTGATCTCCTTATATTTTTTGTGTACTCAGGCAAAACAGAACAGTGTCTGCAGCTGCTTTCGAGTCTAGCGGCGCATCCTGTTGACAGACAACGGCCATCCAAGCACATTGGTTGTGCAAAAATGCACAAGGAATATTCCATATGCTCAATTGGCAGGACATCCAGATCTTTCTAGAAGTGGCCCGTGCCGATCGGCTGACCGATGCAGCCCGCCGATTAACCATAGACCATTCCACGGTATCACGTCGTATCCGTCGCTTTGAAACCGAACTCAATACGCAACTTTTTGAGCGCAGCACCCACGGCTACAGGTTAACCGCCGCCGGTGAGCAACTGCTGCTGTTTGCAGAAGAGATGGCTCGCCAGGTCACAGGGGCAAGCGAGAGTATCAGTGACCAGAACCTTCAGGTCAGCGGCCAGATCCGACTCGGTGTAACCGAAGGCTTTGGCACCTACGTTATCACGCCGCTTTTGAGTGCATTCCAGCGCCGCTATCCGGAGTTGACGGTTGAGCTGCTTGCCCTTCCCCGTGCGGTCAACCTGGGGCGGCATGAAGCGGATCTGGCCATTACAATCGACCGTCCACGAAATGCCGAGATGGTGGTTTCGCGGCTGTGCCACTACAGGCTGCAGCTTTATGGTGAGCAGGGGTATCTGGATCGCAGGGGGCGCCCGGCCGGAGTTGATGCGCTGTCAGACTTTGATCTGATCGGCTATGTGGACGATCTGATCTTCAGTGATCAACTGTGCTATCTCGATCCTCTGCTGCAGGGATTACCGACATTGCCCCGCTTTGCACAACGCAGCACCAGCATTGTCACCCAGCTGCATGCCGTGTTGGCCGGCAGTGGACTGGCTGTGCTGCCCTGCTTCATGGCGGAGCAGGACCCTCGACTGGAGCCCTTATTGAGGTCTGAGATCGACATTTGCCGTGAGTTCTGGATAGCCGCCCGTGCGGAACAGCGCCAGCTGTTGCGGGTACGCTTGTTGTGGCAATTTTTAAAGGATGCGATTGAGCTCAATCAGCCTTGGCTGATGGGAGAGAGCGACACAGGTCTGCAGCTGCCGCTTTCAGTACCTTTGGTGCAGCAAACGTAAATCGCGGGGTATAAACAGAACAGCGGGCATGACGCCCGCTGTTGGAATCCGGACTGTCGATGCTCAGGCAACAACAGTGACGTTTTCAGCCTGCGGGCCTTTCTGGCCCTGAGTAACTTCGAAAGTTACAGTCTGGTTTTCCTGCAGAGAACGACGACCAGTACCGTTGATGGCACGGAAGTGAACGAATACGTCCGGGCCGTTTTCCTGCTGGATAAAGCCGAAGCCTTTTTCATCGTTGAACCACTTGACGGTACCAGTTACGAGCTGTGACATTTTTTGCCTCTTTCTTTTACATGTACACCAGCCATTGGCCGGCTTTTCTTATGGTTGGATGCACTAAAGTGCGATCCAGTCGCTAAAGGTTCGACACACCGTTCGAACCCCTTGATACCGGAACCTGCTGGTATCCGGCCTCTTTCAGCCTTCGGGTATCATGCCCGAATGCAGAAATCTTCCCTGGTATTGGCACACTCAGGTAACACTGAGACAGCCTCGCTGTCCGTCATCAACCAGTCTGATGTGCAGTCTTTGCAATTCCATGACGCACTTATCCTCGCTACAGACTGTAGCAAGGTGAGTACAACACAACATGAAAAAACAGAGGCAAAAGGACTGACAACAGAAGGTACGTTCTTCACACTGGCCGAGAAGCGGCTGAAGAGAGGACGGTAGACACCAAAACCGGGAAAGAGGGTTATGGCGTCTGTTTTGCGGGCGGCAGTCATGCCGCTGTGTGGCTGTCGTATCAAGTAACTCAAACTCCGGGCCGATGTCATATCGGCTGTCCGGCTGCCCGCAGGCGGCTATTTCATTAGCACCGGATTTAAACGCTTTCCAGCATAATACCCAAGTTCAGGGCAAATACAATGCCGCCTCTGCGAATTTTTTCAGCCTGTCAATCACCCTATTCAAGTCACTGCTTACAGGGCATTCTGCACCAATTTGGCGCTGGCAAATCCACCCACAACGCTCTAACCTTCAACAAACAGCTATTTGTCGTCGCGCCGTCTCGACAGCCGCAAGGGATCTCGACCCATGAAAATCCGCTTTATCCACAAAATACTGCTGCTGTTACTGCTTCCCGTACTTGGCATCACTATGCTGCTGGGCGATACACTGATTGATCGTTATCACGACGCCGCGGCGCTGAACAAGCTGGAGCTCGAGGTTGAACTTACTACCTATAACAGCGCACTCGTGCATGAATTGCAGAAAGAACGAGGCGCCACCAGCGGTTGGCTCGGGGCAGGTACCGAGGCGTTTGCCAATACTCTGCGCCAGCAGAGGCAACAAACCGATCAGGTAATGTCGCGCTGGCAAAACTACCTTGAAGGGCAGGCATTTTCCGATGCCGATATCACCTCAACCCTGGTCCGAATCCAGCGAGAGCTGGGGCAGTTACGCACTATTCGCCAAAGTGCAGACAACCGTGATATTGAACTCTCCCGCGCCCTGGGCTATTTCACGGATCTGATAGCCGAGCTGCTGAGCGTATCCGCCACCACCTCACGTATCAGCGATGATGCAGCCATTTCACGTGCGTCCGCAGCCTTCTATGCGTACCTGCAAGCCAAGGAGCGCGCCGGAATCGAACGTGCAGTCCTCAGCAACGTTTTCGGCCGCGACAGCTTCGCCCCCGGTCTTTATGAACGCTTTCTGAACCTTGTGTCACAGCAGGAGACCTACCTGGCCCAATTCAAGGTACTGGCCACTGAAGAACAGGGAAGCCGCTTTTCTCAGCTGGACAGCTCTGCGGAGTTTTCTGCCGTAGAACGTTTACGCAAGGTGGCAATGGACAAAGCAACGAGCGGCAATTTCGGAGTGCCCGGCACGGAGTGGTTTGATCGCGCGACCGATCGCATCAATGTCATGAAGAGCTTCGAAGACCAGATTGCCGGCGAGCTGCTCAATACGGCTGCCAACCAGCACCAGCAAGCCCTGTTCCAGACCTGGCTCGCGGGTTCCGCCCTGGCCGGAATTCTGGCTTTGGTTGCGCTGATCTCATCATGGATCATACGGGGCCTTCACCGTCAGGTCGATGCCCTCGCCAATACCATGGACCGGGTGCGCAACGAGCATGATCTCACCGCTCGCGCCGCTGTTCTGTCCGGTGATGAGCTGGGTACGGTGGCACATTACCTCAATCACACTCTGGACAACTTCTCCAGCGCGATCAGAGAAGTCGCCACCGCCAGCACCCAATTGAATCAGGAAGCGCTCAGCACCAGCAGTATTGTGCAGCAGGCAGAACAGAGCCTGCAGTCACAGAGCAATGAAACCATGCAGGTGGCGGCAGCGGTTGAAGAGGTTTCGACGGCAGTACAGGATGTAGCCAACAGTACGGTCAGTGCATCTGATGCCGCACATCAGGCCAATCAGCTGGCGATGGACGGTCATGCCAAGGTACAGGCGGCGGTCGAGGCTGTTGCCAGTCTTGCCTCCGACAGCCAGCGGTTGGCTGAAATGACGACACGCCTCAATGAAAGCAGCCAACGCATCTCCGATGTCACCAATGTAATCAACAACGTTTCCGAACAGACCAACCTGTTGGCACTCAATGCCGCTATCGAAGCCGCCAGGGCCGGCGAGCATGGCCGAGGTTTTGCAGTTGTCGCTGATGAAGTGCGTACACTGGCACAACGTACGCAACAGTCCACCTCGGAAATTGACGAGATAATCCGTCGTTTGCAGCACGAAACACAACAGACCAATACCCTGGTTGAAAGCAACCAGAAGGATATGGAGGTTGCAACCAGCCGTGCCAAAGAGGTCGAGCAGGCGCTGGATCAGATTGTCATTGCCATTGGCGATATCACCAACATGTCGACCCAGATCGCAGCGGCGGCCGAGGAGGAGTCCACCGCCATCAGCGATATCGGCCGCAACATTACCGGCATCGACAATAGCGCCGAAACCATCAGTGAAAGCGCCCGCGTCCTGTCCGAACATGCCGAACAGCAGCTGCAGCTGGCACAGAATCTCAGCCAGCTGATCAAGCGCTTCAAAACCTGACGGCGCCTACCCCTGCCGCCTGCGCCCCGCGGGAGGTTTCTTGCGACCGCTCCTGTTGGGGGTATTGCCTGCACGCGGCGGCAAACCGGTATGCTGAGTCAGCAGCTTACCCTTGCCTGCACGGCTTGATGCAGGCGAGTTCTTGCGCCTTGGACTGACATGGCGGGCATCTTCAGGCTGCTCGGCCGGGATCAACTGCTTTTCGCCATCACCGATAAGATCGGCACGGCCCATCGCCGTCAGCGCCTCACGCAGCAGCGGCCAGTTGTCCGGGTCGTGCCAGCGCAGAAACGCCTTGTGCAAGCGGCGCTGACGCTCCCCTTTTACGGTTTCGACCTTTTCGCCGCTCTTCTTGTAGGTCAGCTTGCGAAGCGGGTTGCGGCCAGTGTGATACATCGCCGTGGCGGTGGCCATCGGTGAAGGATAGAACGCCTGTACCTGATCCGCCTTGAAACCACTACGCTTGAGCCAGAGCGCCAAGTTCATCATATCCTCATCGCTGGTGCCCGGATGCGCCGCGATGAAGTAGGGGATCAAATACTGGTCCTTACCAGCCTCTTTCGAGAATTTCTCGAACATGCGCTTGAACGCATCGTAGGTACCGATGCCCGGCTTCATCATCTTGTCGAGCACGCCGCGTTCGGTGTGTTCTGGCGCGATTTTCAGGTAGCCCCCCACATGATGGGTGACCAGTTCTCGCACGTACTCGGGATCTTCTACCGCCAGATCGTAGCGCAGGCCGGAGGCGATCAGGATCTTGTTTACCCCCTTGACGTCACGCGCTTTGCGGTACAGTGAGGTCAGCGAGCTGTGATCGGTGTTCAGGTTATGGCAGATGCCCGGGAACACACAGGAGGGCTTGCGACAGGCGGCCTCGATCTCGGAACTTTTGCACGCCAGTCGGTACATATTGGCGGTGGGGCCACCCAGATCCGAGATTACGCCGGTAAAGCCAGGAACCTTGTCGCGGATCTGTTCGATCTCCTGCAGAATCGACTCATGGGAGCGGTTCTGGATAATGCGTCCCTCGTGCTCGGTGATCGAGCAGAAAGTACAGCCACCGAAGCAGCCGCGCATGATGTTGACCGAAAAGCGGATCATCTTGTAGGCCGGGATCTCCGCCTTGCCATAGACCGGGTGCGGCACACGCTGATACGGCAAGCCGAACACATGGTCCATCTCCGCCGTGGTCAAGGGGATCGGCGGCGGGTTGAGCCACACCTCCTGATCGCCGTGCAGCTGTACCAGCGCACGGGCGTTACCGGGGTTGGTTTCCAGATGCAAAACCCGGTTGGCGTGGGCGTACAGTACCGGGTCGTTGCGCACCTTTTCAAACGACGGAATTCGGATCACGGTCTGGCTGCGATCAAGCTTCACCCGCGGCTCGATATGCAGGATCTGCACCTCGTCCTCGCCGTCCATTTCGGCGCTTTCGCCTCCCTCTCGGCCATTCTCCAGCTGGCAGGCCTCAAGGTCCCGGGTATTCACATAGGGATTGATGATTTTGTCGATCTTGCCGGGGCGGTCGATGCGGGTGGAGTCGATCTCCATCCAGCCCTCGGGCGTATCCTTGCGCACAAAGGCGGTGCCGCGCACATCGGTGATCTCGCTCACCGGCTCACCCCGGGCGATGCGGTGGGCAACCTCCACCACAGCGCGTTCGGCATTGCCGTACAGCAGCAGATCGGCACGGGCATCAAGCAGGATGGAGCGTCGTACCTTGTCCTGCCAGTAGTCGTAATGAGCGATACGGCGCAGCGAACCTTCAATGCCACCAAGAATGATCGGCACCTCCTTGTACGCCTCGCGGCAGCGCTGACTGTAAACAAGACTGGCGCGATCCGGCCGCTTGCCCGCCTTGCCGCCCGGCGTATAGGCGTCATCGGAGCGAATCTTGCGATCAGCGGTATAGCGGTTGATCATCGAGTCCATGTTGCCAGCGGCGACACCGAAGAACAGGTTAGGCTTGCCCAGTGCCTTGAATGCATCGGCAGAGTGCCAGTCGGGCTGGGCAATGATCCCCACCCGAAATCCCTGAGCCTCCAGCAGACGACCGATGATCGCCATGCCAAACGACGGGTGATCCACATAGGCATCACCGGTGACGATGATGATGTCGCAGCTGTCCCAGCCAAGCTGATCCACCTCTTCACGGGACATGGGCAGAAACGGCGCCGGACCAAAGCACTCGGCCCAGTATTTGGAATATTCGTAGATCGGGGTGACAGCGGACATGGACGACTCTGCGCTAAGGATGAATCAGGGGGCGCGAGTATAGCGCACTTTTTGATCAGTGCCGATCTCCGCCCCCCGTCAAATCGACAGATTCACACCTGCGTCAGATGATTGTCCCAACGGATGCTGTCAGATCTGACTTGCTGCAACTCTTGGCTGCCAGGTGCCAGGCGATAGACGCCCCCCATTCCCGATGTGCAGATGAAACCGCCTTCCGGCAGGGGTAACACGCCCGATACATCCTGCAGCTCAATGCTGTGCAGATAGCGACGTCGGCGATAGTCCAACAGGACTACACGGTTGCCGCGAGGAGCCGTAACGGCAACCATTCCAGTCACTGCATCCATCGCCACACTGGCGATGTAATTGCGCAGCACCTGTTGATTGGCATCCGGCAAACGGATCTCTTCAAATCGCTGCTTCTGGACATCGAGCCAGGCAATCAGGTTGGGCCGCTCCCACTCAGCCCCCTCAAACTGATAGCCAGCCACTACAATCCCCTCGGGGCTGATATCCAGATGATGCATGCTGAGCTGGTGGTGAGACGGCTGATGCCGTTGAGTCACCTTGCCCGTGAGACGATCCACGACCAGCAGGGCCGGCTGCATCCGATCAAGATTGAGCTTAATCCGGCCGTAGTCGGGATGGGTCTGAATACCACCCGCGGCAACCACCAGATCACGCCCATTGGGATGCAACCGCACCTCGTGCGGGTCCATTACGCCAAGCTGGATCTGACCTATCAGGCGGTAAGATTGGTCAGCCGCGTATACGTTGAGTACCCCTTCGCTTTCCTTATAGCGGTGCGCCGTTGCATAGAGCAGGTCGCCTTCGGGCGAAAATGCCCCGTGACCATAGAAGTGCTCACCCGGTTCAGAGGTTACTACCTGAACCAGCCGGCCCTGCTTCGCATCGATAATATTGAGCTGCCGGCCAGGTCTGCGCGAGAAGAAGGCCACCTCATCAGACGCCGGTCGCAGACAGCCCGCATGGCAACGCTCGGCCACCTCGAGGCTGTGCAGCACACGTCCCTGTTCATCCGCAATCAGCACACGATGTTCACCCGCCGCCGTATTGGCTGCACTGATGAAGTAGCCCTCGCGGGTTTGGGCCAGCAACCCGGGGGACAGAGATGCCAAGGCAGCGGCTGAAGCCATGCCCAGCATAAAATCACGACGCTTGAGCATGATCAGTCACCGTCACTGGAGTTGAAACCCTTCACAATGCCCAGCTCGACCGCAACGCGATCATTGAGATGGATCACCAGCGCATCCATGCTGATGAACAGGGACTGCAATTGTGCATAGCCCTCATCGTTGTTCAGCAACGCTTTCATGCCAGACGGCAATGCGCGGGCCTTTTCGAGTGCCGCGGTCAGCCGCTCACGGGTTTCCTGCAGCAACTCCGGCGCCGAGTCTTTCAAGACCTGCTCAAGCCCGGGCATGAAGTAGTCGTTCAGCCCTTCCAGTGAGGCCTGAACAGTCGCCAGTGACTGCTCACTGCGCCAGGCATCGGCCAAAAAGTGCAACCGCCGATTGCTGCCATGCAGTCCCATGGGCTCTCCAAGGCGCTTGTCACGAATAATTTCGGTGGCGTGGATCGCCGATTTCACCATATCAGCGGTGTACGTGTCACGGGACTCAAAGTGAGGCTGAAACTGCTGCCAGTTTTGCGCCAGTGTTTCAGCATTGGCTTCAAGCTGATTACCAATAACAGACGATAAAGGACAGGCACTGCCCGGGCCGCTTTTGGCTTCATGCTCAAACAACAGATATTCCAGCGCCGGGAATCCTTTTACGGCCACCCCTTCGTTCGCCAGCGTCTCGGCCGTGACCGGTGTTTCGCTGCGCAGCAGCATCTGACTCTTACGGGCAATCAGATTTTTCTTGTCCGGCCAGAACTGCATCTGCCAGCCCATACTGTCCTGCTCGATCGGTCCAAACTCGACAAAACGAACGGCCTGCCAAGCCATGAATGCCTTTATCCACTGCTCTCGAACAGCCGACTGTCCCGCTGCATCAGGCATCGCACAATACTGATTCAGTGCTTCGGAGAGCTGACCTGATGTAGCGGCCAACCGGGCATATCCCTGTGACAGGTCTGCGTGCCAGCTCTGCAGAGGCGTTTGCGCATGCGCGGCAAGCGGTAATACTGCGGCAACAACCATACATGCCAGTTTTTTCATTACAGAGACTCCAGAAACCTGATCAGTGTCGCGCGCTGTTGCGCGTCTAGTGCCCGATATACCTCTTTTGCCGCCTGCGCCTCACCTCCGTGCCACAAAATGGCCTCCTCCAGAGTCCGAGCACGACTGTCGTGCAGGAAACCGGCTCGCGGGTTGATCAACTGTGCAAGCCCTACACCCCAAAGCGGTGCAGTGCGCCACTCCTGACCATTGGCTAGAAACTCGGGACGATTGTCAGCCAGCCCCGGTCCCATATCGTGCAGCAGAAGGTCGGTGTAGGGCCATATTTCCTGCCCACTCAGATCCGGTCGACCATTGACCTGACCCGTTACATACCGCGGTGTATGACAGGCTGCACAGCCCGCTTCATTAAATAACTTTGCTCCCTTCTGCACATCCATGTCATCCATGTCACGACGCTCCGGTACTGCCAGACTGGAGGCGTAGAAACCGACAAAGTTGGCGATCTTGTCGCTGACTTCGATATCGCCACCATTCGGAAAACGCTCACAGCCCTGCTCAGGCGTACAATCAGTATGAGGTGCCAGTGTCGATGTCAGCCCCATATCGCCGGCAAACGCACCCATGCTTTGCTGCATCACATTGGGCTCGGCCGCCTTCAGACCAAAACGCCCCAAGACGCCGCTGGTCTTGGTCGCTTTGTCCCAGACACGGTTGGCACGACCGGAAATACCGTTTCCATCCCGGTCATCCGGATCCTCTGCCGCCAGGATATCTTCTTCAGGAATAGCCTCAAGCAACCCCAGACCAATCATGGGAGGAGCAACACGGGGTGAAGTCAACAAGCCTTCCGGCAGTGGGCCGTAGCGGGGGTTCTCAATGGTAAAAACGGGCTCACGCAGTTTCACAACCGTACCGTCAGCCAGTTTTTCTTCTCGCTCTTTCCATTCCAGCAACAGATCGGCTTCGGGCTCCATACCCGGAATGGCGGCAGTTTGCAGCTGAGTACCGTATACCGGCGCGGGAATGAAGCCGTGTTGGCGGATGGCTTCGGCATTCTCATCCGGGTCGCCCAGCACCGCCAGGCGCAGGAATATGGAAACGGGCGGCTCACCAGGCTCATGCGGGTGGCCACGGCCATCCTTGATATGACAGCCCTGGCAGGAGTTGGTGTTGAACAGAGGACCAAGGCCATCACGGGCATCCGTGCTGGCCGGCGCGATCACCCAGGGGTTGCGAAAAAAACTGTTACCAACGCTGAAATTCAGCCTTTCGCTCATGGCCAGGTTGGCCTGTGGCAATGAATAGGCATTGTGGTCAGATTGGGCCACACTGCCCTCGCCACCACTTTTCGGATTGGTTTGAATCGGATAGTCCGTCTGAGCCAGGCTGGACGAGGCCAGCGGCAGCATCAGGGCCAACAGTCCGCTGCGTAACATGTTCATTGTTGTCTTCTCACGGTGGTCAGCCGAGCATCCTTGCCCGGTCAAACGAAGGTTATTGCATTTGAAAGCCATGGCAGATGCATGGCCTGAGTTCTCAGAAGCTGTGACCGGCGGTATCAGGCTCCAGCGAGGTGATCCCCAGTTTTCCAGCTACCTGTTCAATGCTGCCGGTCTGTTTAACCAGCGCCATGATCGCCGCATTGATGATCTCAGCGCCCTTTGCGTTGCCAGGAGCAATCATCATGTCAAACGGCATCGGCGCTTCACTGCTCTCGGCAGCGGCAACCATGACTTCAAGCGCCTGCATGCTGGAAGCCAGGTCAGACTTCACACGCGTATCCAGCTCAGTGTCCTGGGTCGCAACCAGATCAGACAGGGACGGGCCTTTCAGCTCTTCACCACTGGTACTGACATAGCGCCCCAGGTAGACGTTCTGGATACCTTTGGCGTTGTAGTAATGAGAGTTATGCGTGTTGTCACTGAAGCAATCGTGCTCATCTTCATAGGAATTGGCTTCCAGAGCCACTTTCATGCGCTCACCAGCCAGCTCACCCAGAGACAGAGATCCCATGCCGAACAGCATGCGCCGTACAACTTCTGATGTATCAGCGGCCAGCAATTCGGCGCGATAGTTATCCTGCGCACCCGGTGCCCACTGTGCAACCATCCACTCCAAGTCCTGAACCAACAGCTCGGATGCAGCCGTCAAGTACTGGCCGCGGCGGTCACAATTGCCATTGGTGCAGTTTTCGCCCTGCGCAAAGTCACTGACGGAACGCTCACCGGCACCTACGGCAAAGCCGTTCAGGTCCTGCCCCCAGAGCAGAAACTCGATGGCGTGATAGCCACTGGCCACATTCGCTTCGGAGCCGCCGATTTCGTTCAGATCTGCCAGCAGCTGTGGGGTGATTTCACTGACATCGATGGTTTCACCGCCTACCTGAAGACTTTCACTGGCAATGATGTTAGCCAGAGCGCCTTCGTTGCCCAGTTCATACTGGTAGTCAGCCTCTTTGACGTAATCGATCATGCCCTCATCCAGCGGCCAGGCGTTGAGCTGGCCTTCCCAGTCATCGACAACGGCATTGCCGAAGCGAAATACCTCAGACTGCTGATAGGCCACTCGTGCTTTCAACCATGCTTCACGAGCTGACTGCAGATTCGCTTCGGTCGGAGATGCCAACAGTTCTGCAATTGCCTGTTTCAGCGCCTGCGCCGTGACCAATGAATCCTTGTAAGTGGCATGGGCAAGGTCCGCATAATGCACCACAACCTGCTGCTGTGTAACAGCCTGCTGGCTCGCAACAGACTGCTCAACCGCCTGTGCGGGTTGGGTATTCACTGATACCTGCTCAGCTTCCGATTGGTTACAGGCCGTCAACACAACAGATGCGGATATGACCAGCGCAAGGGGTTTCCAGGTAAAGCGCGATGACATAAGACAAGCTCCCTCTGATCAATATTGATAATGAGATAGATTACTATTAACCATTGTCTGATTTATTGATCCTGAGCACAAGAGGTTGCAGTAAGACCACAAAGCGCTTCATGAAAATTTCATAGAGAATAGAGCCAGCGCCTTCTCATCAGGAGCGAAAGCGCCTTCTCATCAGGAGCGAAAGCGCCGCGCTTCAGCTGCGAGAGCGAATCCACTCAGTGCCGAGAGGCAGGGACACCTGGCTTGCCAAGCATAATCGATACCAGTCCAGCGCCTGCCAACACCCAACAGTAATGAATGTTGCCCGCAAGCAAGAGCGGCGACAGTCCAGCTATCGATCCAGCCAGCAGCACCTGAGCACCATATGGCAGCATGCCCTGAACGACACAGGAGAAAATATCCATCAAACTGGCACTGCGACGCGGGTCAACACCGTAGCGCTCGGCAATGTCCCTGGCCAGGCCACCAGAGATGATAATCGAGACCGTATTATTGGCAGTACAGATGTTAGTCAGCGCCACGGCGGCACTGATGCTGACCTCACCTGAGCGGCGATGTTTTTTGGGATCGCTGCTCTGGCGCGACAGCCTGTCAATCATGCTGGAGAGCCAGATCAGTCCTCCCTGAGACTTCATCAGAGCCCCCAAACCACCAATCAAGAGCGACAGGATCAGAATTTCCTGCATGCCGGTATAGCCCGCATAGATATCCTTGGACCACTGTGCGATTGAGTAGCCATCCGTCGCAAACAGCCCTACACCTCCCGCCAGCAGAATGCCCACAAAGAGTACAACCATGACATTCAACCCTGACAGCGCCAGCACCAGTACGGCCAGATAGGGCAACACGCGCAGCAGCTCATACTCACCCGGCGCCTCCACCCGGGCACTGCTGCCCTGAATATAGAGCCAGACCAGTGTCAGCAATGCTGCCGGCAAGGCAATCTTGAAGTTGAGTCGAAACTTGTCCTTCATTTCACAGCCCTGGGTACGGGTCGCAGCAATGGTGGTATCGGAGATGATCGACAGGTTATCACCGAACATGGCGCCACCCACCACTGTACCGATTGCCAGCAACAGGGACAGGTCGGTCGCTTCCGCAACGCCGACTGCAATGGGAGCGACTGCGGCAATCGTGCCCATGGACGTTCCCATGGACGTGGCGATAAAGGCCGTAATCACGAACAGGCCCGGCAACACGAACTGGGGCGGGATGATACTCAGGCCAAAATTAACGGTGGCATCCACACCCCCCACGGCCTTGGCCACACTGGCAAAGGCACCCGCGAGCAGAAAGATCAGTGCCATCGTAATGATCGTATGCTCGCCCACACCGCTGATAAACGTCTCGATACGCTCATTCAGCCTTCCCTTTTGCAGGATCAGCGCCAAGACAATGGCAGGCAGAATCGCTACGGGAGCCGAGATCTGGTAGAAGGCGAAATCAACACCGGCAGACTGGTAGTAGAGACCACTGCCAATAAACAGCGCAAGGAACAGGCCCAGCGGCAACAGAGCCAAAGGCGATTGTCGAATCATCGGTCATCATCCGTTTTGGGTTACGGCGATCAGCCGCAACGTTCTTCCGTTCAGTCTGGTACACCGACACGAAAGCGGAAAGAGGAAGTACACGGGATCACTGCCGACGGTTCATGGAGCCTGCAGTTGCGTGCGTGGAAACGCGCAATTCTGTCACAATAAGCATAAAAACTGAACAGCTTATAACCATTACTCGATATTGGCGATCCAGTCTGGCCCCAGTTGCTGCATCTGACGCAATACCCAGTCAGTACGCTGGCGCACATGACGCGAAGGCGGCTGAGCCGAATAGACCCAGGGGTTGGGCAGTATCGCCGCCAGCCGTGCAGCCTCATTCCGGCTCAGCCGCTGTACCGGCTTGTCAAACCAGTACTCGCTTGCCGCACCAACACCATACACACCGGGGCCGAACTCGACGATATTAAGATAAACCTCCAGCGTTCGCTGCTTGCCCCAAACCTGTTCCAGCAACAGCGCCAACGGCAATTCAAGTCCCTTGCGGGTCCAGTCACGTCCTGGCCAGAGGAACAGGTTTTTGGCAGTCTGTTGGGTCAGGGTGCTGGCTCCGCGCAGAGACTTCCCGGCTATCGCATCGCGTATTGCCTGCTCCAGCTCCTTGAAATCCACCCCCCCATGCAGGGGAAAACGCTGATCCTCGGCCGCAACCACCGCCAGCTGCATGTGAAGAGGAATGGCATCCAAATCCACCCATTGGTGGCGATAGCGCTCGGGATAGCCTTCGGGCGTTGTAATGCCGCGCCAGATCATCCAGGACCAGAACGGCGGGTCCACATAACGCAGCGCCACTGTCACAACCGCGGTTACAATCAACCATACCAGCAGGGCACGCCAAAGCACTCGCCACAGGGGACGAAGCAGATAACGGGATAAAAATGAAGGGTTGGAAGCGGCCACATGAAGTCCTGTCTGATAATGCGTCTATTGCAGCAAAATCAGACCGGAATGTCAGCCGCCTTCTGCAGACACTGATACCAGTAGTTGACCATGGCCGGGTCAGCCTGACTGACCTGCACCGGCGCGAATAGCGGTTTGGCACCCGCCTGCTGCAGTTGACCGGCAACCGACAGACCGAAGGCACAGAACTGTGGATAACTGCGATCCCCCAGCGCCAGCACGGCAAAGGGCAGGTCCACATAGCGCTTGAGGTCATCGTTGGTTGGCCAGCGATCCCCTGTGCGCGGGGCATCACCCTGGCCAGTGGTACTGGCGACCAGCAGCAGCGCCTTGGCGGGCAGCGACTGATCCGCCAACCGGTTGAGCTCGGTCAGGGCTGCAGTGCAGCCCTGTTTGCCCAGTCGCTTGCGCATCTGCTGTGCCAGCTGGCGGGCGGTGCCGGTTTCAGTGGCATAGGCGATCAGGTAGTCCGCTTCACCACTGACAGCCGGTTGCTGCCGCTGCCTGCGCACCTTTGCCCACCACAACAGCAGGGCGTAGGCCGACAGCACCAGCGTTGCCAGCCACTGCCGGCCCGAGCCAAGGTCCTCCATCTGCCAAACCAGCGCCGTGGTCAGCGCCAGCAGTGCAAGAATCAGTTTGCCTGCATGCCTCAAAGCGGCAGCACCTCCAGAGTAGCGCTGTAGCTCAGACGACGCTTGGCGCCTTCAAGCAGCTTGCTGTCCCGCTCTGCCTCAACTTCCAGCCAGTACATGCCCGGCTCGCTGAATTCCAGATTGACCTGACCCTTGGCATCGGATTTCACAATGATCTCTTCAACCTGATCACGATAACGGATGCCGTGACGGATCAGGGTGACTTCGAGATCAGCCGCCGGCTCACCATCGAGCAAAAAGCGAAACTCCACCGGTTCGCCAGTAAACAGATCATTCGGATGGGTTACCGGCACCAACTCGATGCCCTGACCGCTGGTTTTGAAGTTGGCATCGGTCGGGGCGCCCTTGGTGACAAACACCTGCATGCGACTATCGATTTCACTCAGGCGCAGATCTTCCGCTTCAGCCGGAATCTGGCTGATTTCGTCTACACTGCCACGCCAGCGTTTCATCTCACCTTCCAGTTTGTAACGACCAAACACGCCCTGGTTACGGTTTTGCAGAGTGTAAGTACCCTCTTCTGCCAACTCCACATCAAATACCGAACGGTATTTCCCAGTAGCCTGATTCTGCGCTTCAACCAATTTACCACTCGGCGACAGAATCTCCAGATTGTTCAGCTGCAGTGGGTGGTGTTCAAAATAGAACAGATTGTTGGAGATGGCGCCGTCTACGGTGACCCAGGCGTTTTCGCCAGACAGGACGGTCGCGGAGGGCAGCATCCAGGCACGATGCGCCTGAGCTTCGATGGAAGCGCCCATGCCCAGGGCCAGCAGTGAACAGGCAGCCAGTTGTTTCAGATTCATTGTATTCTCCTTGTTTGAATGGGGACGGTTACACGAGCGCAATCACTCAAAACCGCTGCTATCAGGGCTTGAGTGAGAGGGTTACACGACCCAACTCATGTTCGCCGTTCTGAGTCTGCTCGCTGGCGGCCGCAACCGGCCAGGTGAACGGGAGCTTGAGCAGCTCACGGCCACCCACTTCACGGGCCGCTTCCACCACCAGCTGATAGTCACCAGGCTTCATGGCCACCAGCCCTGCATGCTCATCACCAAAGGTCAGCGAGTGGGTGCCCACCGGGCGGGTTGCGCCCGAAAGGCCATCCACCGGAAACTCCAGCTGACGGCCGCTGCGACGCCACCACTGGCGCAAGTCCTTGAGCCATTTGGTGCCTTCGTTGTCTTTCAGCTCCAGGTCGTACCAGACCGCCAAATCGGTCTGATGCCGCCCCTTGTCGGTTTCGATCCAGATCGCTACATAGGGCCGGTGGTATTCCGCCACCTGCAGCGCCGGTATCTCCACATCCAGTTTCAATTCAGCGGCCATGGCGGTTGAACTGCCCACAGCCAGCAGCGCAGCCGCTGCTGTTGTTTTCCATTGCATAAACGCTCCTCGATCAAGATGCACAGTCAATGCACCAGCAATATGGCAAGCAGCAGCGGCACCATGACACCCAGCCCCGTAATCGGCCAGACACTGATCCGCTCCCGCGCATGTAAATAGAGAACCCCAAGCCCCGTCAGGCAGAACACGATGCACAGTACGGCGAAGAGGTCGATGAACCAGCTCCAGGCGGTGCCGGTATTACGCCCCTTGTGCAGGTCATTCAGATAGGAGATCCAGCCACGATCGGTGGATTCATACAGCAGCTCGCCGGATTCGAAATCCACACTAAGCCATGCATCACCGCCGGGACGCGGCAGCGATACGTAAAGTTCATAGTCGGACCATTCAGGCTGGGCGTTACCCAAACCTATGCCCTCCTTCCCCAGCCAGCGACGCAGGTCACCGGGCAGATTTGCCGGAGAAGCGTCAGTCCGCGATGACAGAGACTCAATCAGTTCGGGCGGGAGCCGGGCCTCAACGGTCTCAACCACCGGCGTCGCCGGAATCTGCCCGGCATGATTGAGGGTGATACCAGTGAACGCAAACAGCAGCATGCCAAAAAGCGCCAGCGCCGAGCTGATCCAGTGCCAAGTCATCAAACGGCGCAGCCAGCGGCTGCGAGCTTGAGCATTCCCTTGCGCGCCTTCAGAGACACGCTCCATTTCAGTTTGATCAACACTCATCACGCTTTGTGTTGCCCCATTCATTACCACGACCCCATCACCGGCAGAGCGCAAAAGACTATAACAATTCTCAATCACCATCAACGAATGATAATGATTATCAGTGTAAAGTTTTGTATCCTGCCACTGCGTTATTGGGGAAACCGCGGGAACAAAACAAATTTAATCTAAATGATAATGATTCTTTTTATTGACGTTTTTATTTTTGGTTGCTAGATTCCCTCCCACTTGAACACCCGTGTCAGGTTCGCTGTATATAAAACCAATTAGAAATGAGAAAAGGATAGAGACGTGAGGAAGTCACATTACCGCACTGCTGCAATCGCCTTGAGTGCCGCCATCTCTGCATCCATCCATGCGGAAGAAGCCGTCAAGCTGGATACCATGGTGATCAGTGCCGCTGGTATCGAGCAGAAACTCACAGATGCGCCTGCATCCATCACCGTAATCACCCGTGAAGAGCTGGACAAAAAACCCTATATCACTCTGCTGGATGCAGTGCGTGAAGTAGAGGGTATCGATGTGGGTGAAACTACTGACAAAACCGGCCAGGGTGGCATCAGTATTCGTGGCATGGGGGCTGATTACACTCTGATCCTGATCGACGGCAAGCGTCAGAACAACGTGGGTGACATCTATCCGAACAACTTTGGCGGCAACCAGTTCAACCACATCCCGCCCAAGGAGATGATCGAGCGCATCGAAATCATCCGTGGCCCGGCCTCAACTTTGTATGGAGCCGACGCACTGGGTGGCGTCATCAACATCATCACCAAACGCAACAGTACCGAGTGGCACGGTTCGGTTTCACACAGCCGTACCCATCAGACCAACGACGACTTCGGCAATGACACCACAACCGATTTCGCCGTAAGTGGCCCATTGATTCAGGACACTCTCAATATCGGCATTCGCGGCAGCCTGTATGAGCGTGATGCTTCAGAGCACAATTTTGCTGAGATTGTTGACCCGAACGGTAACCCGGTACCGCGTGAGCTGGGCTATGGCGCTGGCGGCAAAACCACCGAGAATGAAAATCATAACCTTGGTATCCGGCTGGATTTCAAGCCGGCGGATAATCAGAATCTGAGCTTTGATTACGAGACATCCGAGCAAACCTACGACAACAAACCATCCGATGGTGCAAACCCTCTTGGCACCACTGACAGCGTTAACCGTTTGCCGCGTGCAGGTTACGCCCTGGAGCAGCAGTTCAGCCGTGATCAGTTTTCCGTACGCCATGAGGGTGACTGGGCCTTTGGCCACTCAGATATCACCTTGCACCATGTTGCCACCAGCAATGATGGTCGCACTCTGCCACTGACAGCAACAGAAAGACTGCAATATGACCAGATGGTGGCTGACGGTGCGACGGATGCCGAGATAGAAGCGGCATTGCTGCCTCGCCCCAAACGAGCACTGGAAACCCGCCAGACCACTCTGGATGTCAAACTGGACTCACAAATCGGTGATCACTGGCTGGTATATGGCGGTCAGTACATTGATGCCGAAATGGAAGATGGCACGTTTGGCATGAATGGCAGCGGTTTTGCCAATGGCAGCGTACAGGAACACAAGCAGTGGTCACTTTTTGCCGAAGACAACTGGGGGATGACTGATGCCTTCACTCTGACCGGCGGTGTCCGCTATGACCACCACAATATTTTTGGTGGTCATATCAGCCCTCGCGTCTATGCCAACTGGAATCTGACACCCGAATGGACACTGAAAGGCGGCGTCAGCACAGGCTATAAAGCCCCCAAAGCAAGCGATCTGTATAACGGCATCACCGGTTTTGGTGGCCAGGGTACACGCCCCTTCCATGGCACGCCGGACCTGCAGCCTGAAACGAGCGTCAACAGCGAGTTGGCGATCTACTACTCACATCCGGAAGGCCACAACTTTAACGCCACCATATTCTCGAACAAGTTCAAGGACAAGATCGAGAGTGGTGATGGCATCTACCACTGCGATGACCCAGCCGCTAACACTGGCAACTGTGCCAACCTGGCACCGGAATGGAATCAGGTGCTGGGCGATGGTTACACCTTCAGTCAGCTGATCAACATCGACAGTGCCAAAATTGACGGTATTGAGTTGGCGGGTAAATATCAACTGACACCCACACTATACCTGCGCGCCAACTATACCTACACCGATGCGCGCATCACCAGCGGTGCCAACGAAGGTCAGCCTCTGAGTGGCACAGCCAAACACATGGCCAACGCAACACTGAACTGGCAGGCAACACCGCAATTCAGCACCTACCTCACCGCTGAAATGCGTTCAGAGCGCTTCACCAGTACGCCACGCGGCTGGTCATCTGACGTGGATTACCCGGAATTCTACAAGGACTACACCATCTTTCATCTGGGTGCGAGCTACAACGTGACGAAGAACTTCACGGTCAACGCACGCATCAACAACCTGCTGGATGAAGATTTCACCAGCTACCAGACCATTTTCACAACAGAAGATGGCGGTACAACCTGGGATCCCAACTACATCGACGACTACAACGTGAAAGCGAAATCACGCAACTTCTGGCTCTCCGCCAACTACCGCTTCTGACCAGAAGCAACCCTCATTCATTTGGCGCTCCTTGTGGGCGCCTTTTTTATGCACCGAACTACAATGCAATGACGCCCACTGCCTGCAAAAAGATCACCAGGATAATCACCGGTACCAGATAGCGCATGAGCCGCAACCAGATACGCAACACCCCTTTGCGTGCACCCAACTCTTCAGCCGTATGTTCCGGCTTCATAACCCAGGCTGTGAACAACGCCATGCACAAAGCTCCCAGTGGCAGCATCCAGCCAGAGGTAAGATAATCCAGCGCCTCAAAAAATGTCTTTCCGGCCAGGGTCCAGTCGGCACCGATATTGAAGGAAAATACTGTACCCAGGCTCAACAACCAGATGCCCCCGCCACCGAGCAGGCAGGCTTGAAGCCGCGACATGCCACGCTTTTCTGTCAGCCAGGCAATGGCCGGCTCAATCAAGGAGAATGCCGAGGTAAGTGCCGCTACCGACAGCATGACGAAGAACAAGGTACCAAACAGCGTGCCAAACGGCATCTGACCAAAAGCGATTGGCAGGGTTACGAAAATCAGCCCAGGACCACCTGCCGGTTCGAGACCATGCGCGAATACAATCGGAAAAATCGCCATGCCCGCCAGCAGCGCAGCCGCTGTATCCAGTATGGCAATCAGGATGGAGGTGCGCACAATCGACACCGACTTGGGCAGGTAGGAGCCGTACACCATCATCGCACCACCGCCGATGCTTAGGGTAAAAAAGGCATGCCCCAGCGCCAGTAAAATGCCGGAAGCGCTGAGCTTGCTGAAATCGGGGCTGAACATGAAGGCGGCCGCTTGTGCAAAGTGACCACTGCTGGCGGCAAAGCCCACCAGGATAACCAGAAACAGGAACAGCAGCGGCATCAACAGATTAGCAGCCTTTTCCAAACCACTGCGCACACCCCGTCCGACGATCCCCAGCGTCAACACCAATACCAGCGTACCCCAGCCAATCAATACCCACGGGTTGTGCAGATGCGCATCAAATTGCTGCCCGATTTCAGCTGGCTGCAGCTGGGCAAATACACCACTGGCGGTCAAAGGGATATAGGCCAGGGCCCAGCCAGCTACCACCACATAGAAGCTGAGCAACAGAAAGCCGGTCAACACGCCCAACCGGCCGACGTTTTTCCACAGTGGGCTGGCACCCGCCTCCTGTGCCAGAGCCCCCATGGAGTTGACCGGATTCTGCTGACCGCGCCGACCGATCAGTACTTCGGCCATCAGCAGTGGCAGCCCCAATACAGCGATACATGCCAGATAGACCAGCACAAAGGCACCGCCGCCATTTTCACCAGCGATATAGGGAAATTTCCAGATATTGCCCAGCCCGACCGCTGCACCGGCAGCGGCCAGCACGAAGGCAAGACGGGTGGACCATTGCTGTGCGGGCATTCGCCCGGCAGAGGGGTTCGATATGTTGTTCATGACAGGATTCCGCTTGGATCAGCGGGATATCCTGCCATAAAAGCAATGCGTTTTCTGCCGCTTAACTACGGCTCTGTACCTGCTCCAGATAATTCAGCCAGCTCTTCGCCTGATCACGGGTACCATTGTACGCACTGGCACGTTCAAAGCTGGAGCGCGCCAGTTCATATTCAGCGCGGTTGATATCGGCGATTCCGCGCAGCAAGAGCAGCTCAGCCGCATCCGGCTTAAGCGCAACGGCCTTATCAATGCTGCGCTTCATGTCACTCCAGCGCTTGAGCTGCAGCTCCAGGTAGGCCAGCTGACGCCAGGTGTCATAATCCGGCTTGCGCTCGGCGATGAGCTGCAGGGTCTTGCGCCCCTGCTCATAGAGCTTAGCATCCAGCTGTGCCTGAGCCAGCAGGCGCTGGTGCTTGAGGGTATCACGCACAGTGCCCGCTCGCAGGGACTGCTGCAACACTTCGGCGGCGCGTTGAGGGACACCCTGCTGCATCATCAACTGCACCAGCCAGATATACTGTCGTTCTTTCTGCAGATGGCCACCAATCCAGGCGGCACGCAGCGTTGCCAACGCATCAGCGTGACGCTCACGAATCTGATATACACTGGCCAGCTGCTCCCAGTACTGAGACTTCTGTGGATAACGTTCAGTCAGCAGCTCCAATACAGCTGTCGCGCCTTGCCACTGCTTAAGCTGGAAGTGTGCAGCCAGCTGCAGACGATACCAGTCTTCGGGGGCACGGCCTTTAATTCTGATTGCAGTCTTGATGGGATCAACGACTTTTTGCCATTGCTCCTGTTGCGAATAGCCCTGTGCAAGCAATAGATAGTCATCGGCACGAATTTCACTGTCTGCCATCCCGGCCGCACGCACCAGTTGCATCCAGTGCTCCAGAGACGCGGTACCCTTCTTCCATTGATCCTGTGTTAACTGCAATTGAGCCACCGTGTGCAGCAACCGGCGCTGATCCTGTTCGGTCAGTGCTTTCAGCTCCCAGGCGGCCTTAAACTGCTTCAGCGCTTCGGCCTCACGTTTCTGCTGAAGTGCCAGGTTACCGCGAAACTGGTGCATATAGGCTTTGCCTGGTGGGCTCAGATCCTGCTGCGCAAGCTTGTCCAGCACCTCGGTCGCCTTGGCGAACTGCTCTTGTGCCATCGCCTGTTGCGCTGCATTCAACTGCTGCAGCACAAAAGGAGATATATTCACCGTTTCGGCCCGGACAGCACCGGTCAAACTCAGCAATAACAGTAACGGCAACAGAATGATCGTGCGCTTCATGCGATTACTCCAACTTGAATTCCAGACGCTGACGGGTTCGGAACGGCACGGCCTGCCCCCCTTCAGTCAGCGGATTGAAGCGCCAACGCAATAGCGCGCGCTCAACGGCACTGTCAAACATGCCCGGCGGTGAAGACTCGACTATTTCAAACGAGTCAGCGACGACATGCCCGGAGCGATCCACCGTAAATTCGGCGACAACGAACCCTTCTATGCGACGCGTCAAGGCACGCCGCGGGTATTGCGGATTCATTCGTGAAACCGGCGTAGCATTGAGGTTCATGCTGATACCCGGCGAAGGCGCCGGTGCCGCAACAGCCTGGGCAGCCGACAGATTCGCTGCAGCATTGATGCGAATATTCATATCCAGGTTGGGCGCTGGCATATCCAGCGCAACCGTTGGCATATTGATCGCCGCCGTCTGCTGTATGGCGGGCGGTTGTGGTGTATCCGGCTGCTGTATCACGGGCTCAGGTGGCGGCAGCGATTCCCGCTGGCGCAGTTGTACCTCTGAGTCCAGCTTTAGCCGGTGAAGATTGATGTTTGTATGATCTGTCATTACCGGTGGTTCAGTGCGACCGATACCGGCAAGATGCGCCATCAACATAAACAGCAACAGGCTGACCAGCACAGCCCCTGGCAGGAACAACAGCGCTCGCATCAACCCTTACCCTCGCGGGTGGCGACTGCAACCTGCTCAATACCGGACAGTTTCACCTGATCCATGACCTGTACCAGCAAACCGGTTTTAGCGTCCTTGTCCGCCTGAATCATCACACCCAGATCGGGCTGCTCCACCTTGAGCCGCTCCAGTGTGGGTCGAATCATACGGATATCCACCGGCTGACGATCCAGCCAGACTTCATCCTGCGCCGTAATTGCCAGCATCACGCCCTGGCTTTCCTGCACTTCAGACGTATCCGACACCGGACGTTCAATCTCGACCCCGGCCTCTCGTACAAAACTGGTCGAAACAATAAAGAAAATCAGCATGATGAACACGATATCCAGCATCGGCGTCATGTCGATTTCGGCATCATTTTCCAGCATTTCCAGATTGAGTCGTTGCCTCATCCTCTGGCTCCTGTGATATCAAGACGGGTACGTTGCAGCTGGCTCCAGCGGGCAAGACGGTTCCACAGCAGCAGTCCACTGACGGCCATTACCATGCCTGCCAGCGTTGGCAGGGTCGCACGGGCCACACCAGCGGCCATAAGACGCGGATTACCGGTACCGTTCAAGGCCAGGGTGTCAAACAGGTGGATCATGCCGGTCACGGTACCGAGGAGCCCGATCAGCGGACACAGCGCTATCAAGGTTCGTATCAACGGCAATGCCCCCTGAAGATCCAGCAGCAGATCCGCTCGTTCAAGGCCTCGCAGTGCGCCGGGCTGTTGCTTACGGTAGGCACGGATGCGACGCGGGAAATCGATCCAGCGAAACCAGAGCCGCTCCAGTAAAAGCGTCCACAGCAGCAGGCTGACCAGCAGCAGCGCCCAAAGCACAGGACCACCCGCCTTGAAAAAGCCCTCCAGTGCTGCCTGATACTGGGACAGATCAGGCAGCATGGCGCGCCTCGTCCGCATCACTGAGATTTGCACGCTGCGTGGCCAGCAAGGCCAGCCCCTTCTGATGCAGCAGCTGCAGCAGGCGACGGCTGCGTGCAGCCA
Organism: Marinobacterium sp. MBR-111; assembly: GCF_040547585.1. Lineage (NCBI taxonomy): Bacteria > Pseudomonadati > Pseudomonadota > Gammaproteobacteria > Oceanospirillales > Oceanospirillaceae > Marinobacterium > Marinobacterium sp. MBR-111. Next base: position 71,032 of record NZ_JBEPQA010000013.1, on the reverse strand, counting down.
GCAGGCTGTGACAGAACAGCAGCGGTATCGCCACACACAGCCCCAGCACTGTGGTCATCAGCGCCTGGGAAATGCCGCCAGCCATCAGTTTGGGATCACCGGTTCCGAACAGAGTGATGCTCTGGAAGGTGCCGATCATACCGGTTACGGTGCCCAGCAGGCCCAGCAGTGGCGCAACGGCCGCGACCAGTTTCAGCAGAGTCAGGCCACGCTCAAGAATGGGGGCTTCCTTGAGAAGCGCCTCATCAACTCTCAATTCGGTTTCATCAGTCGTACGGCCCGATTCTCCCGCCTGCATCACTCGGCCCAATGGATTATTGCTATGCGCCTGCTGCGGCTGGCGCAGCTGTTTGCGTACACTCAACTCGACTGTGATCGTGGTCATCAGTTTCCAAAGCGCAACCAGCAGACCAATGCCGCCCAGCGACAGAATGATGTAACCCACCAGCCCGCCCTGTGCGATGCGCGCCTTCAGATCAGGGGTTTGTGCCAGCAACGCCAACAGATTGCCGCGACTGGGGTCGACTACCACCACATTGCCCTGCCCAGCCATAAAATCACGGGCCTGCGTGATCACGCCACTGTCTGGCTGCACCGGCAACTGCTGCAACACACCATTTTCATAGTTCAGATAGTGGCCTTCAGATGTCAGGGCCGTGAACGGACCAATCCTCAACACATTTGTTTCGGCGCGACTGCCATCAGGCTTCACCACCGAAGCTGTGAAGGGGGCAACTTCTCCCGTAGCGGTCATTTCCTGCTGCAGCAGGAACCAGAGTCCCTCCAGCTCGGCCAGCAAAGGAATACGCTTGAGCTCGGCGAAGGCCAATAGCTCATCACGCTGGGGATATTCTGCCGTGATCAAGGAGTCAGACAGCTGTCCCTGAAGTTCCTGTGCCTGCTGCTTGACCACACCAAACACCTCACCCAGCTGTCCGCTGCGCATGCGCAGGGCTTCGCCCTGCTCAGTTAACGCATCCTCATTGGCCTGAAATTCGGCCTTCAATCTTTCCTGCTCGGCTTCGGCCGCCGCCAGTCGCTTCCTTGCATCATTCAGCAGGGCCAACTGGCGATTATGATCACCCTGAAATGCCTGCAAGCGCTCGGCATCCTGACTGCGATCCCGAGATACATCTGAACGAATCTGCTGCAGCAATTTCTGCAATTCATCGGCCTGAGCCGGCACACTTAATATGATGGCACATGCCACGAGCGCGATCTTCATGACCTGTTTCACAGTGAACCTCCTGTCAGCTCAAGCGGCAGTTCCAACAACTCAGGTACAGACTGCTGACGCGCAACGCTGATCGCTTTGCGAATCGACCAGTTGTGCGATGCATCCATGACTTCCCAGCCATCTTCGGCTTTGCTCCAGCGACCACTCTCTTCACCATTCAACGTCTGGTAGTACAGCCCCACACGCCCCAGTCGCAGGAAGGTTACCTCTCGCTCCGACCCATTCTGGTTCAGCGACCCGGTCCAGGCTTCCAGCGTACGGCCGTACTCAGCTTCGATTTGATAGGCTTCAAGAATCTGGCGATATTTCTCCGCCAAACTGACATCGGCCCGATCCATCAAACGTGCCAGCCTCTCCGTCCGTTGCTGGCGCTCTTCAAGCAGGAACGGCAGGTCAGCCGCGACGAACTGTTCCAGCATGGCCTGCATGCGAACCAGAAGAGGCAGCGTAGCCTGCTCGGTTTCAGCCAGTGACGCCAGCTGCTCTTCAATATCGACAAGTTCACGGGACTGATCGTCAATCATGCGTGACAACTGCCGGTTGTAGGCTTCCACCAGATCGGCCTGACGCAGGATCGCACTGTACTCTTCGTAGTTTTCCCGAGTCTGGCGATCCAGCTGATCGATGTTACGCTGTACCTGTGCGCCTTCACGATGACTCTGTTGCAGTGTCTGCTGCGCCTGATCGAGTGGTCCTGCCTGGACCAGCAGCGACACTGAGCAGCCTAGTGCAAGCAAAGCGGCCTTACTGTGTATGGACTGCATGATTAACCCAATATGTAATTTTAATGAAAACGATTCGCATTATTTAATCTATTGTTTTGAAATGCAACCCTGAATTGGTATTGAAGCTCAGATACCTTGGTGTCGAATCGTCAGACCCAACAACAAAAAACCCGCCGAAGCGGGTTTTTTGTTACAGCGTATTCTTGCTATACCACAGCATCACACCGCCTTGTGGGCGATGATGTCCTTCCACTTGGCCGGACCGGTGGTGTGTACGGATTCGCCTGAAGTATCCACGGCCACAGTGACCGGCATATCCTTCACTTCAAACTCGTAGATCGCTTCCATACCCAGTTCCGGGAAGGCAATCACATCGGCATGGGTAATCGCCTTGGATACCAGGTAAGCTGCACCACCAACTGCCATAAGGTAGACAGCCTGGTTGTCCTTGATCGCGTCGATGGCGATCGGGCCGCGCTCGGACTTGCCGATCATGCCCAACAGACCTGTGCTTTCCAGGATCTGACGGGTGAACTTGTCCATACGGGTAGAGGTAGTCGGGCCAGCCGGACCGACCACTTCATCGCGCACCGGATCAACCGGGCCCACGTAGTAGATAAAGCGGCCTTTCAGATCCACCGGCAGCTCTTCGCCGTTGTTCAACATTTCAACCATGCGTTTGTGCGCGGCGTCACGACCGGTCAGCATCTTGCCGTTCAGCAGGATGGTCTCACCGACTTTCCACTCTTTCACCGCTTCCGGGGTGATCTCGTCCAGATTGACACGACGGGTATTGGCGCCGACTTCGAAGGTCACTTCCGGCCAGTCATCCAGGCTCGGCGGCGTCAGTACGGCCGGGCCGTTGCCGTTCAGGGTGAAGTGGGTGTGGCGGGTAGCGGCACAGTTCGGGATCATGCACACAGGCAAAGACGCCGCGTGAGTCGGGTAATCCATGATCTTGACGTCGAGAATGGTGGTCAGACCGCCCAATCCCTGAGCGCCAATGCCCAGGGCGTTGACCGCGTCCATGATTTCCAGACGCAGCTCTTCGATACGGTTCTGCGGGCCACGCTCGCGCAGTTCGTGAATATCGATCGGGTCCATCAGCGACTCTTTCGCCATCACAGCCGCCTTCTCGGCGGTACCGCCAATACCGATGCCCAGCATACCCGGCGGACACCAGCCGGCACCCATGGTCGGTACGGTCTTGACGATCCAGTCCACGATGCTGTCGGATGGGTTGAGCATCGCCATCTTGGACTTGTTCTCGGAACCACCGCCCTTGGCCGCCACGTGTACTTCCACTTCGTCGCCTTCAACGATTTCGTAGTGGATTACCGCCGGGGTGTTGTCCTTGGTGTTCTGACGCTTGCCAGCCGGATCAGCCAGGATAGAGGCGCGCAGCACGTTATCCGGGTGCATGTAGGCGCGACGTACGCCTTCGTTGACCATGTCGGTCACGGACATTTTGGCGTCCCACTGAACGTTCATGCCCACTTTCAGGAATACGGTAACGATACCTGTGTCCTGACACAGCGGACGGTGGCCCTCGGCACACATGCGTGAGTTGATCAGGATCTGCGCCATGGCGTCTTTTGCCGCCGGGTTTTCCTCTTTCAGATAGGCTTCGTGCACACCCTGCACAAAATCGATCGGGTGGTAGTAGGAAATGAACTGCAGCGCATCGGCGATGCTGCTGATGAAATCATCCTGGCGAATAACGCTCATTGACGACTCTCCAATCTGGCTGGTTTGGGTTCACTGAGGTCGGGCCAGTCCAAAGACCGGCAGAATCTGGGGCCGCATTATACACCAAATTGGCCCCTTAACTTCTCGGGTATTGGTATTAGAACAGGGACGGCAGCGGGTTGATCAGCGCTACACAAAACAACAGACCAAAGCCCAACAACAGTCGTGCCGTGGCAGGCGTCAGCGGAGCCCGCCGTTCAGCGGGTGCATTGAGCAGGCAAACCGGCTTAAGTGTCAGAAGCAGACTCGGCAGCAGCCAGAAGGCACCGGGCAGCAGCCCCAGTGCCAACAGCAATGCCAGCAGCAGGTAGGCCAGCGCCAGCAGTACGCAGTAAAGCCGCACCGAGAAATGATAGCCGACTCTGACTGTCAACGTATTGTGACCATCGCGCTGATCGGTTTCGTAATCTCTCAGCTCATTACTCAACAACAGCAGAGAGACCAGCAAGCTCACCGGCAGCGATTGCAGCACCAGTTCAGCCGTCACTGATGCCCCCAACGCGACGGCACTGCCGCTGATCATCAGCACACCCATCAACCAGAACACCAGCACCACACCAAGCCCTCGACTCTTGTAGTTAACCGGTTTCAGGGTATAGCCCAAAGCACCTGCCAGCCCCAGCACACAGAGCAACAGGAAGCTTAGACCTCTGAGACTGACAAAATAGAGCGCGATGGCACTGGCCAGCAGGAAGCAGACCATGCCCAATCGAAAATGCCGCTGTACTGCCTGTTCCTGCCACTCGCTGCCCGGCTTTCGTCGCAACAGCGGCAAATCACTGTAGTCATTGATCAGGTTTACGCCAGCCTGCAGCAGCACGCCACCGACCAGTACCAGCACCGCCTGCAGCGAGTTGAATTGCCCCTGCTGCCAGGCCAGCAGCAGGCCGATCGAACAGGTGACAAGCGCGACCGGGAAGCTGAACGGGCGCAACGCACCGATGAAGGTATATTTGTCAGGAGTTTTCATTCAGGCCAGCTGCCCAACAAGGGTTATTCAAAAAAATGGGGAGCAAGGGCTCCCCACTGGATTGCGTGCGAGTCAGTGTGTATCAGCCACGCGCTGGCGCGTTGGGCAGGTCACGCATTAGCAGCGCATAGGTCATATCGGCATCGAAATCAACCGGAATACGCATGCGATGGCCGGAACCCGGTGCCACCTCTGCCGCCTGACCTTTCTTGTCCAGCATCTCCTGCAACACAAAGCGCTTGTTGCCGGTCGGGGTCATCAGCTCCAGAGTGTCGCCCTTCTTGAAGTGGTTTTTAACATCCACTTCAATGAAGCCGGTTTGGGCATCATGGCCGATGATCTCACCCACAAACTGCTGATGCACGCCAACGGAGTTGCCGGTTTCATAGTTCTGATACTCATCATGCACATGACGACGGTAAAAACCTTCGGTGTAACCACGGTTGGCCAGATTTTCCAGTGTATCCATCAGGCTCATGTCGAACGGCTTGCCCGCTACGGCATCATCGATCGCCTTACGGTAGGCCTGAGCCGTACGCGCCACATAGTAATGCGACTTGGTCCGACCTTCGATCTTAAGCGAGTCCACGCCCATCTCGGCCAGCTTGTGTACATGCTGGATGGCACGCAGGTCCTTGGAGTTCATGATGTAGGTACCGTGCTCATCCTCGAACGCCGGCATGTATTCGCCGGGTCGGGTCTCTTCCTGCAGCAGGAAGATGCGATCGGTCGGTTTACCCTCACCCAGTGCTGGTTGTGTTTCGTCAGCCTGTGCGTTGGGATCAAAGGATTGTACCGGCACCACATCACCGGATTCGTCTTCCTTCGCTTCGTGCGCGTCGTACTTCCAACGACAGGTGTTGGTACAGGTACCCTGGTTGGGGTCACGGTGATTGATGTAGCCAGACAGCAGACAGCGACCGGAGTAGGCGATGCAGAGCGAGCCGTGCACGAACACTTCCAGCTCCATCTCGGGACACTGCTGACGGATCTCGGCAACCTCGTCCAGTGACAGCTCACGCGACAGAATGATGCGCTCGATGCCGGCCCGATGCCAGAACTTCACCGAAGCCCAGTTCATTGTATTGGACTGAACTGACAGATGGATCGGCAGATCCGGGTACTTGTCCTTCACCATCATGATCAGACCGGGGTCGGACATGATCAGGGCATCCGGCCCCATCGCAATGACCGGGTCCAGGTCCTTCATGTAGGTCTTGAGCTTGGAGTTGTGCGGCATGATGTTGCTGGCAACAAAGAATTTCTTGCCCATTTCATGCGCAATACGAATCCCTTCGGCCAGATTGTCGTGCGTAAAATCGTTGTTACGCACCCGCAGGCTGTAGCGGGGCTGGCCCGCATAAACCGCATCGGCCCCGTAGGCAAATGCATACTTCATGTTTTTCAGTGTCCCGGCTGGGGACAGCAGTTCAGGTGTTCGCATAGAGTCTGTGTAATCTGAGTAGTTATAGGGCCTGGTTGCAGGCAGACAGGTGAACCTCAAACAGGGGTGTGTAAATGGAGCCACGCTCACCCGGGCGGCTCTGAAACAGCACCACTGAATCCGCCGGCGTGGTCAGTCCCGGTTGTGGCCAGCAGTCGGGCACTTCGAACCGGTTACTGGCCGGCAAACGAGCCAGCGTAATATGAGGTTTGAAATCGCGTTCATCATACCGAATTCCAGCTTCCTTGGCGATCTCGACCATCTGCCGGTGCAGCGCCATCAATGGCTCGCTTTCGCTCGTCAACGCTGCCAGCACGGCCAGACGCGGATTGGCCTTGTAATAAGCCAACCGATCCAGTTGCACCATAAAGCTTCCCTGCTGCTTAAGCCGCTCACGGCACAGCTGCTCCAACTCGGTAACCTGATCCAGTGTCACTTCACCTGTAAAACAGAGTGTCAGATGATAGTTGGCCGAGTCGACCCAGTGGGCATCCAGGCCTCGATCATAGGCACAGAGCGTATCGGCACAGTCGGACAGCGGCCGTGCAATTCGCTCGGGTACCGGCAACGCAAAAAATGTTCTCAGATTCATGTCGTATGGCTGCACACGCTGCCAACAACAGCGCGAGCAACCTTCACCTTCCTGTTATTTGGCGGCTTTTGCCATCAGTGTCTTTTGCGCCGGATGCGACAGTATCGACTTGATCCAGCGATGCACCTCGGGATAGGCACTGTAGTCAAATCCGCCCAGTTTGGGCCAGCTCAGCACCGTCGCACCGTGAATATCCGCAATGGTAAGATGATCACCACTAACCCATTCACGTCCCTGTAACTGCTGCTCCAGCGTCGGCAAAAACCGATTCAGCTCTTCACTGGCGCGCTCAATCACAGACTGATCGGGATTGTCCTTGTTGAACTTGAACTGGATCAATATATCCAGTGCCGGCACTTCCATCTGGTTACTGACAAAAAGTGACCAACGCAGGATATCCGCTTCCTCTTCCGGAGTAGTACCCCAAAGACGACCGTTGCCGTACTTCCGCGCCAGATAGAACAGAATCGCCTGCGTTTCGAACAGCACCAGATCACCATCGACCAGCGTGGGAATTTTTCCAGTGGGGTTAAGCGCCCGATACTCGCTGGTTTGAGTCTGCTCACTGCGCGGCAGCATATCCACCGCTTCGTACTCCAGCCCCAGCTCTTCGAGTGCCAGCATCACCATGCCGGCACGGGAAAACACACTGCCATATACTTTGATCATGCTACTGCTGCTCCACTTTGAGTTGCAGATTGTTCAACTGCTGCCGAATACGCAACAGGTCCTGATTGATTTGACGTCGGGTTCCATCAATGGCGCTGATCGCCTGCTCATTCTGGCGGATCCGCTGCGCCAACTCGGCACTGCCACCCTGGCCGTCTTGCAGGCCGGTCAATTGCTGAGTCAGCTGCTGTTGTACCTTGAGCCGACCTTCACTTTCCACTTTCAGGCCCTGCTCCAGAGTGGCCAACTGCTGTTCCAGCCCCTTAAGCCGAGCATCCAGACGCTGCTGCGTGCTGCTGACAGCAGACTTGGCAGCGCTGGCCTCTTCAAGCGCCTTGCCTGCCTGAGCCGCCTGCTGGCGGATCGATTTCAGACTGCTGCCCAACTCGGCCAGAGAGCCCTCAAGTGTTTTCAACTGTTCGGCATGCGCATCCAGCTGAGGCTTGTTACGCTGATAGGCAATGGTCCACAGCTTGGCAATTTCAGAGTCAACATGGGCCACCCGCTCGTTCACACGCCCACTCAGGTCTTCCAGCCGCTGCTGCAGCGTCTGACCGGATTGAGCTGCGCTGTCAGACGTAACCTCCAGCATCTCCTCCAGCACCTCTACCCGCTGCTGTGCCTGAGTCAAATCCTGTTCCAGCTGCTGCAAACGCCCCTGCTGTTCCGTAAGTGTGAAACCCAGGTAACCAACCCCGGCCACCAACAGCAGCAGGATCAACGTTATCAGAAGGCTGCCGCCCCGCCCCGCTCCGGCAGGAGCTGGTGTAACCGCCGCTCGTTCAGTGGGGGCGCTGGAAGAAGTGCGGGACACCGGCTCGACGACGATTGATTCCAGCCCGGCCGTGTCCAGGCCTGGCTCCTTGCGTTCACTCATGATGTTTCAATTTCTCTGTCGGCGTTAAGCGCTCAACCCTAGCAGGTTTGCCGGGAACGAAAAAGCCCCGCGTATGCGGGGCTTTCAGGGCCATTAAAGGCGAGAGGGAGGCTGAATCACATCATGCCGCCCATACCACCCATTCCGCCCATGCCGCCCATATCCGGCATGCCACCGGCATTCTCTTCCGGGTGGTCGGCAACCATTGCTTCAGTGGTGATCATCAGGCCAGCGATGGAGGCAGCCGCCTGCAGCGCAGAACGAGTCACCTTGGCCGGGTCGATAATACCCATTTCCATCATATCGCCGTACTCTTCGGTACCCGCGTTGAAGCCGAAGGCTCCTTCACCAGCACGTACCTTGTCGACTACGACAGAGCCTTCGCCACCGGCGTTGCCCACGATCTGACGCAGCGGTGCTTCCATGGCACGCAGTGCCAGCTGGATACCGATGGTCTGATCATGGTTGTCGCCTTGCAGGCCTTCCACCTTGCTCAGCGCACGGATCAGGGCAACACCACCACCCGGTACCACGCCTTCTTCAACGGCAGCACGGGTTGCGTGCAGAGCATCGTCAACGCGGGCTTTCTTCTCTTTCATTTCCACTTCGGTGGCAGCACCCACCTTGATTACGGCCACACCGCCTGCCAGCTTGGCAACGCGTTCCTGCAGCTTTTCACGATCGTAGTCAGAAGTGGTTTCTTCGATCTGGGTACGGATCTGCTGTACACGTGTCTCAATATCAGCCTTGGTACCGGAGCCATCGACAATCACCGTGTTTTCCTTGGTGATGTTGATGCGCTTGGCAGTACCCAACTGTTCAAGAGTAACCGTTTCCAGGCTCAGGCCGATCTCTTCAGAGATTACCTGACCACCGCTGATCACGGCGATATCCTGCAGCATCGCCTTGCGACGATCACCAAATCCAGGCGCCTTGACGGCACATACCTTGACGATGCCACGCATAGTGTTAACTACCAGCGTCGCCAGTGCTTCACCCTCAACATCTTCAGCTACGATCAGCAGCGGACGGGAAGACTTTGCAACCTGCTCAAGTGTTGGCAGCAGTTCACGGATGTTGGAGATTTTCTTGTCTACCAGCAGGATGAACGGGTCTTCCAGCTCAGCTGACATGTTCTCTTGGTTGTTGATGAAGTAGGGAGACAGGTAGCCACGATCGAACTGCATACCTTCAACCACATCCAGTTCGTTATCGAAGCCGGATCCTTCTTCAACAGTGATGACACCGTCCTTGCCTACACGCTCCATCGCTTCAGCGATAATGCGACCGATTTCCGGATCAGAGTTGGCGGAGATGGTGCCCACCTGCGCAATCGCCTTGGAGTCTTCGCAAGGTACAGACATGGCTGCCAGCTGTTCTACAACCGCCTTAGCAGCCTTGTCGATACCGCGCTTCAGGTCCATCGGGTTCATGCCAGCGGCAACGGACTTCAGGCCTTCGTTCACGATCGCCTGAGCCAGAACGGTTGCAGTGGTAGTACCGTCACCGGCCACATCGTTGGCCTTGGAAGCGACTTCCTTGACCATCTGTGCACCCATGTTCTCGAACTTGTCTTTCAGTTCGATCTCTTTGGCAACGGATACGCCATCCTTGGTCACGGTCGGTGCACCGAAGGACTTGTCCAGTACCACGTTACGGCCTTTCGGGCCCAGAGTTGCCTTTACTGCATCAGCCAGGATGTTCACGCCCTTGAGCATGCGCTGACGGGCATCATCACCAAAACGTACGTCTTTAGCAGCCATTGTTCACTAGTCCTGTATTCAGTATCGAGTTAATAAGTTGACGATTTGAGCGACGCGAAGCTGAGCTTTCAGTCTTCCAGGACGCCGTAGATCTCACCTTCCTGCATGATCAGCAGTTCATCACCATCGACTTTGACGGTGTTGGAGCCGGCATACTGACCGAAGAGGATCTTGTCACCCACTTTTACGGAAGGCGCCTGAATCTCACCGTTATTGAGAGTCCGGCCCGGACCTACTGCCACGACTTCGCCACGGTTGGGCTTCTCGGCTGCAGAGCCCGGCAGCACAATACCGCCAGCCGTAGTGGTCTCTTCTTCGCTGCGGCGAACTACAACACGGTCGTGAAGTGGACGAATTTTCATCTGGTTGTTCTCCTGGTATCTAGGATCCAATGCGATGTTGTTGTTAATGCGGACGCGATGCGCGATCCGAATTCAGGTTGCAACGTTAATGGGGGGAGCCTTCCGGCTTTTCAATGCCTGAACTGCAACTTTTTTTTGCAGCTGCAGAGCTCTCCATCCTGCAGCAGGAAATGGGGGGGACAGGGGGTGTTTTCAAGGGGCCGAACAGGATTTTTTATCGATCTCGATGGGTGATTTCACCTTCAATCGGGTCACGCTCTTCTACCGTTCTGTAGTCATCCGGATCTGCCGTGTACACGTGCATTTCTTCGGTCTGATTCCGGTGAGTGGCTGCCACTACGGTAAAGCGCCCGATCAGGGGTTTGATCAAGGCCCGTCGTACAGCCGGGATCAGGCAGCTGAAGCCGATCACATCCGTCACAAAGCCCGGAGTGACCAGCAACGCACCACCCACCGCAAGCAGGATCCCCTCGGCCATCTCCTGCCCCGGCACCTCACCCTGATCCATGCGTTGCTGGGCGCGCGCCAGCGTCGACAGGCCCTGATGGCGCAGCATGTTGACACCGATAAAGGCGGACAACAGTACCAGTCCAACGGTGTACCAAGCGCCTATTGCCTGTCCCACCTGAATCAGGACGGTGATTTCAATGATTGGAATGATGATGAACAACAGAAAGAGAACGCGCATGTGACTCCTGCAAGGCAAGCTGGATATAACAATCGGACAGTCACATGATCGCTCAGTTCCGACCCAAAGTCATGCTGCCGTAACCAATCCAAGCATATAAGAGAAAACCCTTATTTTACAAAAAGTTAAGCTTTCACCCCTCTTATCTCTTAGACACCAAAACCCTCCATTATTAGTACATTTCATGACTTTTTTGCGACAGATATAGACTTTTTGGACGATGCAAATTAAATTGTTGCACTGCAATATGTTGCGGCGCACAATAAGAAACTACCATTTGATTAGAGGGGATTCCCGATGGAACTCAAAGATAAAGTGATCGTTGTAACCGGTGGAGGCCGCGGTCTGGGCCGCGCCATGGCGCTTGAATTGGCTGGCAAGGGTGCCAAGCTGGCACTGGTAGACCTGAATCAGGATGACCTGGACCAGACCGCTGGCCTGTGCATGGAAATGGGCGTCGAAGCACGCACCTACACTGCCAACGTGGCCGAAGAAGCCGATGTTGAAAAACTGTTTACCGATATCGTGCGTGATTTCAGCAGCATCAACGGCCTGGTCAACAATGCCGGCATCACCCGTGATGGCCTGTTCATCAAAGCCAAGGATGGTCAGGTGGTCGGCAAAATGTCGATGGAGCAGTGGAATCAGGTTATCGCCGTCAATCTGACCGGTACTTTCCTCTGCGCGCGTGAAGCCGCCGCCAAGATGATTGAGCTGGGCTGTGAAGGCTGCATTATCAACATCTCTTCCGTTTCACGCTCCGGCAACATGGGCCAGACCAACTACACCGCCACCAAGGCTGGCGTCGAGGCCATGGCTGTCACTTGGGCCAAGGAACTGGCACGCTACGGCATCCGTGCAGCCTCCATTGCACCGGGCTATATCGGTACCGAAATGGTAATGAGCATGAAGCCGGAAGCACTGGAAAAGATCGCATCCGGCATCCCGGCCAAGCGCTTGGGCAAACCGGAAGAGATCGCCAAAACCGTCACTTTCATTCTTGAGAACGACTATGTGAATGGTCGCTGTCTGGAAATTGACGGTGCACTGCGCATCTAGTTCCCCTGATGCAGCGCCGGCGTTCGCGCCGGCCTGCAGCACCCGCCTTTCGCTGTTGCACCAACCACTTTCCGCTATACTCGGGCCTTTCTGAATTAGCCGGACCCGCATCTATATGCCGCACTCATGGAAAGAAACCTTCTCCCGATACCGTGATATCCGCCTGCTGTGGATCTTTCTGATGGGATGCTCCAGCGGTTTTCCCTTTGTGCTGATTGGCAGCAGCCTCAGTGGCTGGCTTGCCGACGCTGGCACCAGCCGTGCTGACATTGGCCTGCTGGGAACCGTAGCCACCGTGTATGCGATCAATTTTCTCTGGGCACCACTCGTAGACCGAGTAAAGCTGCCACTGGTCGGCCGCCTGGGACAAAGGCGCGGCTGGATTTTCACTACCCAGATACTGATGTTGCTGTTCGTTTTGCTGATTTCGACCGTGGATCCAGCCTCCAATCTGGTTCTGGCAGGGGCTTTGGCATTGGGTATTGCCGCCAGCTCCGCCACACAGGATGTAGCCATCGATGCCTTTCGAATAGACCAATTTGCTCGTCATGAGAAAGAAAAGCTGCCCCCAGCCGCCGCAATGGCCATTATTGGCTGGTGGACCGGTTACTCATGGCCGGGCTACCTGGCCTTTGTTCAGGCTGATCGCATCGGATGGAACGGGGTCTACTTGCTGATGGCCGGCATCATTCTTCTATTAATGCTGTTTACCCTGATCGTACGGGAGCCGGTCACCTCACGTGACCTGTTGCAGGAGCAGGCTGATCGACGCTACCAGCAAGAGCTGCACAGCTCGAAAATCGTTGCCTGGCTGATGGTCACCGTGGTGGAACCGTTCGCCGAGTTCTTCCGCAAGAATGGTATCAAGGTCGCACTCATGCTGATGCTGTTCATCTTCCTGTTCAAGGTGGGTGAGGCTTTTCTTGGTCGGATGTCGATTGTGTTCTACAAAGAGGTGGGGTTCAGTAATGAGCAGATCGGCGAATATACCAAGATGTTCGGCTGGTTTGTAACCGTGAGCTTTACCCTGCTCGGTAGTGCCTTTAACACCCGTTTTGGTGTTGTGCGTGGCTTGTTGCTGGGCGGTGTTGCGATGGCGTCCAGCAATCTGATGTTTGCGGTGATCGCTGCCGTCGGCCCGGTCGAGTGGCTGCTGGTCCTGACCCTGATTGTGGATAACTTCACCACAGCATTTTCGACCGTGGCGTTTGTCTCATTTCTTACGCTGCTGACCGGTCGCGCCTTCAGTGCAACCCAGTATGCACTGCTGGCCTCGTTGGGCAACCTCAGCCGGACCACGCTGGCCGGCCTCAGTGGCTACAGCGTTGACTGGCTGGGGAGCTGGGAGCGGTTCTTTATCGTCACGGCCCTGATGGTGCTGCCATCACTGCTGATGCTCTGGACCCTGCGACATCGGTTTGATGCAATAGCCGTTGATGCCGACAATAAATGATATCAATTATCATTTACAATAAATTCTACGACAGATAGAGTAACTGCTGAACCGAATGACAGCAGGAGTCTGACATGACATTTCAAATTAACGCTTGGCTGGAGCATCCCCAACCCAGCCTCAGTATCAGCGATAAACTCAGCGGCGCAACTTTGATGGAGTGGAAAGGCCCACAGCTGCACCGGCTGTTCACTAAAGGAGGGCTGGTAGCAGAGGACTTCAGCCACTGTGGAGAGCAGGAACAGCAGGCGCTGGCACGCGAACTGTTTCTGCTCTGTTGCCAAGACTAGACTCAGTAAGCCGAGTACACACTCGGCTTTGCCCAATCAGTCACGGAAGTTGTTGAACTGCAGCGGCAATTCGACATCAGACTCACGCAGCAGCGCGATCGCCTCCTGCAGGTCATCGCGCTTTTTGCCGGTCACGCGCACCTTGTCACCCTGAATCTGGGTCTGCACTTTCAGTTTGGCATCCTTGATCACCTTGCTGATCTTCTTGCACAGCGGCTGGTCGAGTCCCTGACGCAGGACCACCTCCTGCTTCGCCTTCACACCGCCCAGATCCGGATCCTTGATCTCCATACACTTGATATCGATCTTGCGCCCGGTCAGCTTGGCCTTCAGCATTTCCAGCATCTGCTGCAGTTGAAAGTCCACTTCCGCTTCCAGTGTCACCACCTCACCGCTGAGTTCATATGCCGCCTTGACACCCTTAAAGTCATACCGGCTCTGTAGCTCACGGTTGGCCTGATCGACAGCATTGGTTACTTCATGCATATCCAGCTCAGACACTACATCGAATGAAGGCATTTCAACTCTCCTGTTAATATCGGTTTCATCCCCGCCTGAAACGGGGCTAAGATCATGCTTTTTGGACCTGCGGAGTACCCATGCACTGGTACATTCTTGGCGCTGGCGCGATTGGACGCCTCTGGGCCTGCCTCTTCGAACACGGCTCGGTACCAACGACCCTTATGCTGCGCGACAAGGCTGCACTGAAAAGCTGGCAGCATGGCAACAACATAGAGCTGCATGAGTCAGGTCAGGTACAGCGCTGCTCACCCAAAGCGGAAACCATCAACAACCCCAACCCGATCCGGCACCTGCTGGTCACAACCAAGGCCTATGATACCCTGACTGCGCTGCGTGCCATACAACATCGGCTGCAACCCGACTGTCAAATTGTGCTGTTGCAGAACGGTATGGGGCAGCAACAAGCCGTGCTTGATCTGCTACCCGACTGCCAGCTCTGGGCAGCCACCACTACAGCCGGCGCCTGGCGCGAGCCACCCAACAGGCTGCACTGCATCAGCCGAGGCGAAACCCTGATCGGCCCACTGACCCCAGCTTCACCTGTTCTACCTGATGGCTGGGACCGGTTGCCTCTGACACTGAAAAGCTGCAACGAAATTCTGCCGGTACTGTGGCGCAAGCTGGCAATCAATTGTGCCATTAATCCGCTAAGCGCCCTGGAAAACTGCCGTAACGGCGAACTGCTGCATAATCAGCATCGCCTGCAACTGCTGCGACAGGTTTGCACCGAAGTCGAGCAGGTAGCCGCAGCAGCCGGTATCACACTGTTTACCGAACCGCTGCATCAACAGGCAGAAGCCGTGGCACATGCGACAGGCGACAACCTGTCTTCTATGCTGCAGGATATACGCCATAAGCGACAGACGGAAATCGAACAGATTACCGGTTACCTCTGCCATCGAGCATCTGAATATGGCATCGCCACCCCACTTAATACGGCCCTGCTTCATCAGATCAGAACATTGACAATGGAAAGAGAACATCGGAATGACTGAACCGCACACACCGGTTTACCCCTACAAAAAAAAGCTCAAGCGTGACCTCTACGAAGCGGAAAAACGCGAGCTGCAAATTGAGTTGCTCAAGGTACAGCGCTGGGTACGAGAAACGGGGCAGAAGATTCTGATCATATTCGAGGGGCGCGATGCCGCAGGCAAGGGAGGTACCATCAAACGCTTCATGGAGCACCTCAATCCGCGTGGCGCCCATGTCATTGCACTTGAGAAGCCAACCGAGCGTGAGAGGTCGGAATGGTATTTCCAGCGCTATATAAAACACCTTCCCGCTGCTGGTGAGATCATCCTGCTCGACCGTTCATGGTACAACCGCGCAGGCGTCGAGCGTGTAATGGATTTCTGCACCCCGTCGGAATACCTGGAATTCATGCGCGAAGCACCGGAGCTGGAACGCATGTTCGTGCGCAGTGGCATTCGACTGTTCAAGCTGTGGTTTGAAGTCAGCCGAGAGGAACAGTTCACTCGTTTCCAGTCACGCCGTACCGACCCGCTCAAGCACTGGAAACTGTCTCCGGTTGATCTGGCATCGCTGGACAAGTGGGATGCCTATACCGAAGCCAAGGAATCGATGTTCTTTCATACCGACACGGCAGACGCCCCCTGGACCATTATCCGCTCTGATGACAAGAAACGGGCACGCCTGAACGCAATGCGCCATATTCTCAGTCATTTGCCTTATCCGGATCCGAATCCGGACATTCAGATCGAACCCGACCCTCTGATCGTACAAGCGGCACACATCAGCCTGCAACAGCGAAGCCCATCAACGGAGCAGAACTAAGGAACCCACATGAGTAATCGTCTCACTCGAATCTATACTCGCAGCGGCGACAGCGGTACTACCGCTTTGGCCAACGGCCAACGCATCCCAAAATATCACCCGCGCATCGAGGCACTTGGTGATGTGGATGAACTCAACAGCCTGCTGGGGCTGCTGCTGGCTGAGATTGACATGCCGGACAGCCTGTCACCGCTGTTGCAGCGCATTCAGAATGACCTGTTTGATATCGGCGGCGAGCTTGCCGTAGCGGACCCGGATTACACTGTAATCACACAGGAAGTGGTTCTATGGCTTGAGCAGCAACTGGATAGCCTCAACACCGAATTGCCGCCACTGGAGGAGTTTATTCTGCCCGGCGGCAACCGTGCAGCCGCTCAGGCTCACCTCTGTCGCTGTGTGTGTCGGCGCGCCGAACGCCGGGTTGTTGAACTGGCCGGTACCGACAGTGTCAACCCGCAAAGTGCAGCTTACCTCAACCGACTCTCAGACCTGCTGTTCGTGTGTGCCCGTACACTGAGCCGCCTCAATAGTGGTACTGAAGTACTTTGGCAGCCACGCCGACCAAAGTAGGCGCAGGTATTAACGCCGATGACGCAGGACCTCCAACCCAAGACGGGCCTGCACCAAAAACTGGTTGAATACCCGAAATTCCTGATCCTCGACAATACTCCCCGGTGTGATTTTATCGGCATAGATTAAGCCGATCACCCTGTCATTAACGACCAGAGGCGCCATGATGAAACCACGTGGATCCACCTGTTGCATGAACTCGGCTGGCAGCCGGTCACGCCAGCCCGGCTCATCGGTATCAGGCACCAGCAAGGTCATACGCTTATCCATCAGACGAAAGAACAGCGTAGCCCACTCATCATCGCGCCTTAGCTGAAAAAAATGACGCAGCGGTCGTCCATCGAGTCCCGACACCAGTTTTGCCCTGAGTTCCTTGCCTTCAGAACCGAGCATACAGAACGCCGAACGCTCCAAAGCACAGCTTTTTACAATCGCATCGACAGCCACTTCCAGCAGACTGGTGGCACCGGCCTGCTCACTGATGAGTTCGTTCAGCCGCTGCAGATAGATAAGCTGTTGTTCCATCCAGTGAGCTTTTTCATCCAACTGAGCCGATTCAAGCGGGGCCGGCACAACGTCAGGGTCGCGTCGGCGAGCCTCTCGGGAGTGGACATAATAGGCCAACTTGCGGGTAGCTTCGTCCAGTGGCGCATCTTCAGACGCCTCGACGCGAGGACTGATGGTACTGTTCCTGAGACCGTACTCATCAGCCAAATCACACACCTGACGAAACGCTTCGCTGACATGCAGATCCAGGCTGTCCACCGGTTGCCGGGTAGCTGATGCCAGATCCAGCATCAGCTCAGTGTAATCCAGGTCACCGGAAGTATCACGTCGATAGATCAATTCCAACAGATCATGACAGCCGGCGGCCAAGCGATGATTCAGCTTGTCCTTGCCGTGCAGTTGATCGGCTGACAGCGGATCCATCGCCTGTACTACGGTTTTTGGAAAGCCCCAGCTTTGCGCCAAATCCTGGCCTATGTCACTGAAGTGCCCACCCAGCGCCTGTAGCTGGATACGTGGCCACCCCTCTCGCTTGAGGGCACGCTGGCGCAGCATGTCGCGATAGGTATCCGGCAAGGTGAAGGCAACGATAATCTCCCCCAGTCCGTAGAGCAAACCACAGATATAGGTTTCCTCTATATCAACAGCCCCGGCCGCAGCGGCCATTTCCCGGGCGATGGACGCATTGAGAAAGGCACTGATCAGCAGCTGCTCGATCCCTGTATCCGGTTGCTCATCCCGAAAGCTTTCGATCAGCTTGAGGGTCATGCAGAGATTGTGAATCCGCTCAAAGCCAATCAGTACAACCGCTCTGGAAACGGCGCTTATTTTGCCCTGGCCTCGATTGTAGGTGTGGGTATTGGCTATCTTGAGCAGTTTGGCTGACAGGTTGGCATCTTTCATCACTGCCATGGCCAGAGCCATGGCATCACTTTGTCGGGAGCTGCTGACCTGACGAATACGATTCACCGTAGCACTGAATACAGGCAGGTCACCCAGACGATCCAGGCGGGCATAAATAGCGTTAAGTGTTTCCTGGTATTTCAATCTAGGCTGTCCTCACCGCAATATACTGTCGCAATTGGACGGCATTGTATCAGAGTTACCCGCCGATCACGCCTTGATCCAGCGGGTACAGAAGAGTCTCTTCTAAGCTGCACAACGGATACTCGCTGTGACTGACATCAAGCCAAGGCGCACTTGCACAGTATAGCTGAGGGCTACTCGACCAACCGCCTATGGACACGACTCTTGCGACAAGAATAATGGTTGATGCATGGGTTTCAGGATCGCTTTACTTTAATATGAAGGCGTTAACAGATTTTGTGAATGAGGACTGAGGCGTGGAACAAAGCAACATATGGATTATCACACTGATTGCCCTGGCGATCGGCGCCCTCATCGGTTATCTGCTGGGTCGTGCCGGTGGCTCTTCGAATCGCGAGCAAGAGCTTGTGGATGAATTGGACAGCGCCCGCAGCGAGCTTGAGCAGTACAGGACCAAAGTTGGTCACCATTTCGAGGAAACGGCCGAGCTGGTTAATGGTCTGAGCGAACAGTACCGCAAGGTGCACCAGCACCTCGCCAACAGCGCAGAGTCGCTTTGCCCAGGGCTACCGGCCTCAATGGCACTGCAGCATGAGGCACCGCCCAAACTGGGCCAGGACATTCCAACCGTGACAGATGCGCTTGATAACAGCGAACAGGAAGAGCTCCCGGAGCCACCGCGTGATTACGCTCCGAAGAAGTCCGACGAAGCGGGCACCCTGTCTGAAAGTTACGGCTTGAGCCGTAAAGAGCAGGCAGAAGCGGAAGAGCACACGAAAGCGCCTGCCGCCCATGATCCGACTGCTTACGGTGATGATGCACCGGAGGATGATTCCCATAAGCGTTCTTCAGAGCAGAAGCCAAAAAACTGACCCTTCCGCCCGCTTTATTAGGGTACTTCAGGGCTTACACCGGGTTGTCGATATCGACAAACCGGTGTTCCAGCCCGAACTGCTCAGCCAGATGTTCCCCAAGGGCCTGCACACCATAACGTTCGGTTGCATGATGGCCCGCACCGATGTAGTGAATTCCCGCTTCGCGCGCAATGTGCACCACCGGCTCTGAAATCTCGCCGCTGATGTAGGCATCCGCACCCTGTGCCAGCGCATGCTCAATCATCCGCTCTGCAGCCCCGGTACACCAGGCGACCGTTCGAATATCATGACTCCCGCCACTTATAACCTGCGGACTGCGACCCAATACATGGCTGATGCGCTGCTCCAGTGCCTGCAGTGAAAGACTTTGTGGCAGTCGACCCACATTCCCAATGGCCGGAGCAGAGCCCGGCTCAAGCGGCCCTTCTACCTCGAAACCCAGCAGCTCAGCCAATCTGGCGTTATTGCCCAACGTCGGATGCGCATCAAGTGGCAAATGATAAGCCACCAGGTTGATATCATGCTGCAGCAAAGTTTTCAGGCGACGCTGCTTGATCCCCGTCACAACCTGAGACTCGCCCTTCCAGAAGTAGCCATGGTGTACCAGTACCAGATCAGCCTGCCACTCAACAGCGACATCCAGCAGCGCCTGACTGGCTGTCACCCCTGTGAGAATACGGCTAATCCGGGAACGCCCTTCCACCTGCAGGCCGTTGGGACAATAATCGCGGAAACTGCCGACCTGAAGCAGCTGGTCACAATATTTCACCAGCTCATTGATATTCATCGACATCAATTCCTCCATCAATTTTCAAAACAGCTCGCGCAGCCGTATAATCAGTCCAGTCTGAAATGATGTACAGGTGCAATCAAGCAAGATGCGCAGAGTATCCTATCTCATCTGGCCAGTAGTAACCGGTATTCTTGCCGCTCTGCTGATACTGCAATTTTATCCACAGCTGATCTCACCGCCCGTCACCACTGTCGAGATCCGCGAGGCCGCCTCCTCTGAACTGACACTGCCAGCACGAGAAGGCGTGGTGTCCTATGCTGACGCGGTCGACAAAGCAGCTCCTGCCGTGGTGAACATCTATACACGCACACTGGTTCGCCAGCCAGTCAACCCTCTTTTGAATGATCCTTTCTTCCGCAATTTTTTCAATGCCGAGCAACTGCCACAACGCGACCGAATAGAGTCCAGCCTTGGCTCTGGCGTTATTCTTAACGAACAAGGATATGTCGTCACCAATAATCACGTTATCAGCGGGGCTGACAGTATCGTGGTGGCACTGCGTGATGGCCGAGAGGCACAGGCCAGCGTTGTCGGCCTTGACCCGGAAACGGATCTCGCCGTCCTCAAGATAGAGCTTACAGACCTGCCCAGCATCACTCTGGCGGCCAATGACGAGCTGCGCATCGGGGATGTCGCACTGGCGATAGGCAACCCCTTCGGCGTTGGCCAGACCGTTACCATGGGGATCATCAGTGCCACCGGTCGTAACCGCCTTGGCTTGAGCACCTATGAAGACTTTATCCAGACCGACGCCGCGATCAACCCCGGAAATTCTGGCGGGGCGCTGGTGGATGCACACGGCAACCTGGTTGGCATCAATACCGCCATTTTTTCCAAATCCGGAGGCTCGCAGGGAATCGGTTTTGCCATCCCCTCATCGTTGGCAAGACAGGTGATGCAGGATTTGATCAGCCATGGCCGTGTAATCCGTGGCTGGCTCGGCGTAGAGATTCAGGAACTGACCCCTCGGCTCGCCGAGTCATTCGGTGTTGGTGAGCGGCCTGGCCTGATTGTGGCGGGAATCTTCCGTAACGGCCCGGCCCACCAGGCAGGACTCCAGCCCGGCGATATTCTGCTGCAGGTTGAAGGCGAGCCGGTCTCCACCAGTCGCGCCACCATGAATCGTATCGCTCGCTTCAAGCCTGGACAGAAAATTGCTCTGGGTGTCCTTAGGGACGGTCATGAGATGATGGTTACAGCCAGCATTGGTGAGCGCCCACCCAGCCGTAACTGACACATCCGCCACTGAAACAGATAAAGGCTCCCTCGGGAGCCTTTATTGTGCACGCTGCATGCTGTTTTCGGATCAGTTCTTGATCCTGTACTCGGCCGAGCGCGCATGAGCGGTCAGGCTCTCGCCACGAGCAAGCACCGACGCCACCTTACCCATTTCCGATGCCCCATCGGCTGAGAACATGATCAACGATGAGCGTTTCTGGAAGTCATAGACTCCCAGAGGAGACGAGAACCGCGCCGTACCAGAGGTCGGCAGTACATGATTGGGACCGGCACAGTAATCTCCCAATGCCTCCGCTGTGTAGCGTCCCATGAAGATAGCCCCGGCATGACGAATCTGAGGCAGCAGTGCAACCGGGTCTTCCACAGACAGCTCCAGGTGTTCCGGCGCAATACGATTGCTCAGCTCTGCCGCCTGTTCCATATCGGCAACCTTGATCAGCGCAGCACGGTTCTGCAGCGAAATTTCGATAATCTCGCGCCGTTCCATGGTTGGCAGCAGCTTGTTGATACTGGCCTCAACCTGGTCCAGGTAGTCTGCATCCGGGCAGATCAGAATCGATTGCGCATCCTCGTCATGTTCAGCCTGCGAAAACAGGTCCATCGCAACCCAGTCCGGGTCTGTTTTGCCGTCGCATACCACCAGGATTTCGGAGGGACCGGCAATCATGTCGATACCAACAGCACCAAAAACGGCACGCTTGGCTGTCGCGACAAAAATGTTGCCCGGACCCACGATTTTGTCTACCCGCGGCACCGTTTCAGTGCCATAGGCCAGTGCAGCCACCGCTTGAGCGCCACCAATGGTAAACACACGGTCGACACCTGCCAGCGCTGCCGCTGCCAGTACCAGTTCGTTGAGAACGCCTTCAGGGGTGGGCACAACCATTATGATTTCACGCACGCCTGCCACATGGGCCGGCAGTGCATTCATCAGCACCGAAGAGGGATAGGCCGCCTTGCCACCGGGAACATAGATGCCAACACGGTCCATCGGCGTGATTTGCTGGCCCAGCATGGTGCCATCGGCTTCAGTATACTGCCAAGACTCACCCTTCTGCCGTTCATGGTAGCCACGCACACGGTCGGCTGCCTTTTCCAGTGCAGCGCGCTGCTCAGCCGGCAGGCCATCCAGTGCCTGCTGCAAACGCGCCTGCCCCAGTTCAAGATCCTGCATCGACCGGGCATTGGTGCGGTCAAAGCGGTTGGTGTACTCGACCAGTGCAGCATCGCCTTCGGTACGTACACGGCCAATCACTTCATTGACGATCGTGTTGACCTTGTCATCTGACACACTTTCCCACGCCAGCAAGCGGCTCAACTGCTGATCAAAATCGGACTGCGCCGCATCCAGACGTTGAACGGAGATACTCATGCTGCTCCCTCCCGACGTGCGTCGATCGCCTGCTGCAACTGATCCAGAATCGGCTGAATCAGTGCGTGCTTCATTTTCATTGACGGCTGGCCAACCACCAGACGAGAGCTGATATCCGCAATGTGCTGCATCGGCTCCAGGCCGTTGGCGCGAAGGGTGTTGCCGGTATCCACGATATCCACGATTCGGTCGGCTAGCCCCATGATCGGCGCCAGTTCCATCGCACCGTAGAGCTTGATGATGTCGACCTGCTGCCCCTGACGGGCAAAGTACTCTCGAGTCAGGTTGACGAACTTGGTCGCCACCTTCATACGCCCCTCAACCGCGGACGCATTCTTCATCCCGGCTACCATCAGCTGACATTTGGCAATTTCAAGGTCCAGTGGCTCATACAGTCCCTCACCACCATGCTCCATCAACACATCCTTGCCTGCCACTCCCATATCGGCACCGCCGTATTCAACATAGGTGGGCACATCGGTCGCCCGAATGACCACCAGCTTGATATGCGAATGATTGGTATCGAAAATCAGCTTGCGACTGCTGAATATGTCCTCAGCCGGGACGATATCGGCCGCTGCCAGCAGCGGCAGGGTCTCTTTCAGAATGCGCCCCTTTGACAGGGCGATGGTCAGCTGTTGTTTCATTGGCCTCTTCGCTCACTCAGCCCGGGACGCGGCGAATACGCGCGCCCAGCAGCTGCAATTTCTCTTCGATGCATTCATAACCGCGGTCAATGTGATAGATGCGGTCAATTTCGGTTTCGCCTTCCGCCACCAGGGCTGCAATCACAAGGCTGGCCGATGCGCGCAGATCGGTCGCCATCACAGGTGCACCTTGCAGCTTTTTGACACCTTCAATAATGGCTGTATTACCTTCTATGGAGATGTCCGCGCCCATGCGGATCATCTCCTGCATGTGCATGAAGCGGTTTTCAAATACGGTCTCGCGGATCTTGCCCACACCGATCGCAACCGCATCCAGTGCTGCAAACTGTGCCTGCATATCGGTCGGGAATGCAGGATAGGGAGCGGTTGTAACACTGACCGCTTTCGGCCGCTGTCCATGCATATCCAGGCTGATCCAGTCTGCACCGGTTTCAATCTCGGCACCGGCCTCTCTCAATTTTTGCAACACGGCATCGAGTGTATCCGGCCGTGTATTCTTGCACTTGACCCTGCCTCCGGTCGCGGCCGCAGCCACCAGGAAGGTGCCGGTTTCAATTCGGTCCGGCAATACCGAGTAACGACAACCCTTGAGTGATTCCACACCATGTACGGTAATGGTGTCGGTACCGGCCCCGCGCACATCCGCCCCCATCGCATTGAGGCAGTTGGCAAGATCGACCACTTCAGGCTCACGAGCAGCATTTTCGATGATGGTTTCACCTTCTGCCAGTGCCGCTGCCATCAGGATATTTTCTGTCCCGGTTACGGTTACCACATCAAAAAATACACGCGCGCCCTTTAGACGACCGTTGCTGCTGGCACGGATGTATCCGTTTTCAACGACGATATCGGCCCCCATGGCCTCAAGGCCGCGGATATGCAGATCAACCGGGCGGCTGCCGATGGCACAGCCCCCTGGCAGGGATACTTCTGCTCGACCGAAGTGTGCCAGCAAAGGCCCAAGTACCAGAATCGAGGCGCGCATGGTTTTTACCAGCTCGTAGGGCGCGCACAGATCGGTAATGGTACTGGCGTTGAGCTCAACGCTCAGCTTTTCATCAACAGTCAGATCCACTCCCATGCGGCGCAAAAGCTCCAGCATGGTGGTAATATCATGCAGATGGGGCAAATTGCATATAGTGACCGGCTCATCCGCCAGCAAGGTCGCGGCCAGGATCGGCAGTGCCGAGTTTTTGGCGCCGGAGATACGGACCTCTCCATTGAGGCAGGCACCGCCTTCGATAATCAGTTTGTCCATCGGTATTCCTGCTGGAAACTCAGTTCAGTGCGGCCCATTGTTCCGGGGTATAGGTCTTGATGGTTACGGCATGAATGGCGCCGCTGGCGATCTGTTCGGTGAGGCAGCCGTATACCAATTGCTGCTTCTTGACCGGTGTAAGGCCAGCAAATACATCACCGACTACGGTCACCTGAAAATCACAGCCTTCCCCAGCCGTGTAAGCGGTGCAACCGTCAAGCTGCTGTTCCAGAATCTGTTTTACTTCATCGGCCTGCATTCGCTACTCCCGTGCTGCAACGTGGTCTGTACTCTTAAAACTGGCGCTGATGATAACGAAAAGGGGGACAAAAGGCGATTGACCCTCAGCGCCGCACACCCTCAAGCCCGACCAACTCGGCAATCGAACAAAGATCTTGCGGCGGACTTTCCAATATCAGATTGACCCCTCTGCGTTTCGCTTCACGCTGGCACACCAGCCAAAGCGACAGCGCCGAGCTGTCGACGCGCCCCACGGCCTCCAGATTCAGTCGACGCTCCCCCTCGCGGGCAAAGAGTTCCTGCAGCAACGGCTCGCGCAGCGCCGGAACGGTCTGGAACGTCAAGTCACCGGAGACCCGGATAACGCCGTCGTTGCTGGTATCAAGCTTCGCTACTGTCAGTTTCATCCTGCCCGCCCGGCTGCTCCTTCAGGTTGACATCCTGCATCTGGTCAGCCCATGCCTCGATTGTGGCTGACATGGACCGGTTACGCTCATACAGATCAGCAAACTGATTACGGAAGGTGATACGCAGATTGATGCCATCCACCATCACGTTCACCAGCGTCCAACGATCCTGCTGACGCAACATGTAGTAGACCAGTGTGTAGGTCTGACCATTAGCGGCCTGCATATTGACGCTCACGACCTGTTTGTCAGGCTCGGGGCTTTCAGAGTCCGGAACCTGCATGTCGTAGTTACGCAACTCAAAGCCGGAAATCGATTTGGCATAGGTGCGCAGCAGGGTTGTCTTGAACACATCCGCAAAGCGATCACGCTCCTCATCAGATGCACGACGGAAATACTTGCCCATGACTTGACGCGCGATGTAGGGGAAATCAACCACCGGCGAGATGATGGTTTCGATTTCGCCCATCATCTTTTCGATGTTCTCTTCTCCGGTCAGGGCATCATTGTCCATCAACGCCAGCATGTCTCGGGTAGCGCTGTCGATTACAGCACTGGCCTCATTCCAGCTGCCCTCTGCCACCGCCGGCTGAATCACCAGCACCAGCAATGCAACCAGGGCATTCCTGCAGACTTTAACCATCATCATTCACCCACCTTGTTGAACAAGAACTTGCCGATCAGCTCTTCAAGCACTAAAGCCGATTGTGTATCTTCAATGTAATCACCGTCGCCAAGCACTTCTACATCCGCGCCCGGCACAACACCGATATATTGCTCACCCAAAAGTCCAGCCGTCAGAATACTGGCCGAACTGTCAGTAGTGAGGTAATCAACTTCGTTGAAAATCTCCATCTCGACTTCAGCCATCAACATGCGTGTATCAATACGGATCGCGGTCACCTTGCCGATCTGAACACCAGACATCGATACCTTGGCCCTTGGGGTCAGGCCACCTATGTTTTCAAAACGAGCATATATCTTGTACCCCTTACCCTGTTCAGACAGGTTCAGACCACTGACGTTCAACGCCAGCACAAGCAGGGCGGCGATACCCGCCAGCATGAACGCTCCCACACCGATTTCTACGGTTCTCATGCGCATTTCAGAGTTCTCCAAACATCAAAGCTGTCAGTACAAAATCGAGCCCCAGCACCGCCAGCGACGAGTACACAACCGTACGGGTCGTTGCCTGACTGATTCCTTCCGAGGTAGGGATACAGTCGTATCCCTGGAATACCGCTATCCAGGTCACCACCAGACCAAAACAAACGGCCTTGATAACGCCGTTGACAACATCATCGTAAAAACTGACCGACTGCTGCATGTTGGCCCAGAAAGAGCCTTCATAAATGCCCAACCAATCTACGGCGACCAGAGAGCCGCCCCAGATGCCCACAACGGCAAAGATCATGGCCAGCAATGGCATGCAGATGAACCCGGCCCACAGGCGTGGTGCGACAATACGGCGCAACGGGTCAACCCCGATCATCTCAAGACTGGCAAGCTGTTCGGTGGCCTTCATCAGACCGATTTCCGCTGTCAGTGCCGAACCTGCCCGACCGGCAAACAGCAGAGCCGCCACTACCGGTGCCAGTTCGCGTACCAGGCTCAGCGCAACCATCTGGCCAACCGCCTGTTCTGATCCGTAATCGACCAGGATGGTATAGCCCTGCAGCCCCAGCACCATGCCGATAAAGCCGCCGGATACGACGATAATCACCAGTGACAGCACCCCGACAAACCAGATCTGCTTGAGCACCAGTGGCAACATCACCAACGGCTGCGGCCTGGCCACCAGGGACTGGAACAAAACTTGGCTCGCCCGCCCAAGCGCCGCAAGTCTCGACAGGGACCGATGGCCCAGCCGCTGCAACATATTCAGCATCATTACCGTGTTTCTCCCAGCAGGTCCTGCATATAGTCCGGCGCCTTGTAATGGAACGGCACGGGTCCATCGGGCAGCCCCTGCATGAACTGGCGCACTTTGTCGGAATCCACATCGGCCAGTTCCTTCGGGGTGCCGCTGGCAATAACCTTGGCATCCGAAAGGATGTATATATAGTCCGCGATCCCGAGGGTCTCCTTGATATCGTGCGACACAATGATACTGGTATGCCCCAGCGCCTGATTAAGCCTGCGAATCAGGTTTACCAACACACCCATCGCAATAGGATCCTGCCCGGTAAAAGGTTCGTCATACATTACGATATCCGGATCCAGTGAGATGGCGCGCGCCAGGGCAACGCGACGCGCCATACCACCTGACAACTCACTTGGCATCAGTTCACGTGCTCCCCGCAGCCCTACCGCCTGCAGTTTCATAAGCACGATATCTCGGATCATTTCTTCGGGAAGATCGGTATGCACTCGCAGCGGAAAAGCCACGTTTTCAAACACATCCATGTCGGTAAAAAGCGCTCCGCTCTGGAACAGCATCCCCATGCGTTCGCGCACCTCGAACAGTTCACGCCGGCCCAGAGTCGGAATATTAAGATCATCCAGCAGAATATCGCCACGATCAGGGCGCAGCTGGCCACCGATCAACTTGAGCAAAGTTGTTTTGCCGGTACCGGACGGCCCCATGATAGCCGTCACTTTGCCGCGTGGTATTTTGATATCCACGCCATCAAAAATTGGCCGATCGCCACGGGAGAAACTCAATCCGCGGATATCAATAATGGCATCGCTTTCAGGCTTCATAGCGTCAGCATGGCTCCAGCTTCCGTTCAGATTCAGGCCTCTGTGACGGGCCCGCAATCCATACACAAAGGTGGGCAATATACCACAGCGACGGTTAAACTTGAACGTCTTCCTCAGGCTTGTCAGACATGCGTTAGGCGCCCCGGCCACTCTGGGGTAGAATGCCGTTTTTGGCAGACACAACTGATCAGGTGATACCGACCATGACTCAAAGCGACTACCTCCGATCCGGCCAGCAGACCATCCGCCTGGAACTGGAGGCGGTACAGGAGTTGCTGAACCACCTTGACGAGCATTTCAGCCAGGCCTGTAATCTGATGTTCAATTGCAAGGGTCGTGTCATTGTGACAGGTATGGGCAAGTCTGGGCACATCGGCAACAAGATAGCCGCCACCCTCGCCAGTACCGGCACTCCGTCGTTTTTCGTTCACCCTGGCGAAGCCAGTCACGGTGATCTCGGCATGTTTACCGGCAACGATGTCGTGCTGGCCCTGTCCAACTCAGGCGAAACCGCTGAACTCATTACCATTCTGCCGCTGATCAAACGAATGGGAGCCCCCATGATCAGCATTACGGCGAATGCCGATTCCACCCTCGCGCACAGCGCGGATGTCAATCTGCACATCCCCGTCGATCGTGAAGCCTGTCCACTGGGGCTTGCTCCAACTTCCAGTACAACGGCACAGCTGGTATTGGGTGATGCATTGGCCATTGCGCTGCTCGAAGCCCGCGGCTTCAGCAGCGAAGACTTTGCCTTCTCACACCCAGGTGGCAGTCTTGGCCGACGGTTATTGCTGAAAGTCGACGACATCATGCACACCGGTGAGGACATTCCTCAGGTCCAGGCCAGCACCTCGGTGCGTGAAGCACTGCTGGAAGTCACACGTAAACGCTTGGGCATGACGGCCGTGACCGATCCACAGGGTAAATTGCTGGGTGTCTTTACTGACGGTGACTTGCGCCGCACACTGGATCAGGAGATCAACCTCGCCAGCACACCCATTGCTGACGTGATGACAACCGAATGCACACGTGTATCTCCCGGCATTCTGGCCGCCGAAGCCCTCAGCCTGATGCAGCAGCGCAAAATCAACGCATTGTTGGTAGTTGACGAGCATGATCGGCCGGTCGGCGCCCTCAACATGCATGACATGCTGAAAGCGGGAGTCATCTGATGCATCTGGACAATTTTCCCACCTCATTGCGTGAGGCACTGAGTAATATCCGCCTGGCAGTGTTCGATGTCGACGGCATTCTGACAGATGGCCGCCTCAACTTTCTGGCTGATGGCCGCGAAGTCAAAAGCTTTCACACCCTCGACGGCCTCGGTATCAAGCTGCTGCATCGCTGTGGCATCGAGACGGCCATCATCACGGGGCGCCGTTCGCCCCAGGTGGAGCAGCGAGCTGAAGCGTTGGGCATCACCTATCTGCGCCAGGGACGAGAAGACAAACTGGTCGCACTGGATGAACTGTGGCAAACCAGTCGACACAGCGCCGCCGATACCGCCTATATCGGAGACGACCTGCCCGACCTTGCCGCCATTCGCGCCTGCGCCTTTGGCGCCTGTGTACCCAACGGTCACCCACTGGTGCGCAAAGAGGCGGATTGGTGCAGCAGTGCCGCTGGAGGCAAGGGAGCCGCACGGGAGTTTTGCGAGTTGATTCTGGCCGCACAGGGTAAACTCAGCGCCATCTACGACGAGTACCGCTGAATGCTGCAAAGTCGACTGAGACTCTCCATCGCCTTGATCCTGCTGCTGGTGCCCCTGCTCTGGTGGGGGTTTGCCTCTACCCGGCTGAACGACGAGCCTTTACTGGACAAGGGTGCCGCTCGGATCGACTTTTTCGTCCGCGAGGCCCGGATCACGCGCTGGAACCAAAGCGGCGAAATGGCACAGGCACTGAGTTCTCCTCTGATGCGCCACTACCCTGAGCCAGGTGAGATGCTGCTGGACAACCCAACCACCCTAATACCCCGCGAGCAGAGTGGTGAGTTCCGTATTTTGGCACAGGAAGGCCGTATGCCCGACTCACAGGAACGCATAGTACTTGCAGGGGATGTACAGCTTCATGATAATCCGCCTTCAGGCAGTGCCAGCGAGATGCTGACCGAGCGACTGACACTCTACCCTCCACGCGACTATGCCCACACAGACCTGCCAGTCAGGGTAATACGCGGCCTGGACCATATGGAAAGCCAAGGCATGGAGGTCTTTTTTGACGAACAGCGGGTTGAGCTGCTGTCCGAGGTAAAAGGTACATACCATGCGAATTAACCGCCCTGTGTTGCTGACCACCCTGCTGCTGAGCCTGTCCGCCAGCGTGCAGGCACTGCCCGAGGATCGCAATCAGCCAATCAACGTCTCGGCTGACCGCGCCAGCATGAATGAGCGTACCGGTATCACCGTATACACAGGCGATGTGGAAATAATTCAGGGCAGCATGGAAATTCGTGGTGAGCGCGTTGAACTGCACCGTGCAGCTGACGGCAGCATTGACCGCATTATCTCCACCGGCAAGCCGGCCAGATTTCAGCAGCAGCCATCTGCCGATCAGCCCCTGACCAAGGCCTACGGTGAAAGGATGGAGTACCGGGTCAAGCAACAAGAGGTTACCATCACCGAAAATGCACGCGTCGATCAGTCCAAGGATACCTTCACCGGAGAGCGGATCGTTTACAATATGGCGCGTGCGGTGGTGAACGCTTTCGGCAGCGACCGCGAGGGCGGCGAACGGGTCAAAATGGTGATTCAGCCCAAGCCGACGGGGACCAACTGATGGCGACACTGGAAGCCTTGCACCTTGCCAAAAGCTACAAGGGGCGCCAGGTGGTACAGGATGTATCCCTGCAGATGGAAACGGGCCAGATCGTTGGTCTGCTGGGACCCAACGGTGCCGGCAAGACCACCTGCTTTTATATGATCGTGGGGCTTATCCACGCCGACCGGGGACAAATCCGACTGCACCAGGACGACGTTACCCGCCTGCCCATGCATGAGCGCGCTCGCCGCGGTATCGGCTATCTGCCTCAGGAAGCTTCGGTGTTTCGGAAGCTGAGCGTACATGACAACCTGATGGCCATTCTGGAAACTCGCAAGGAGCTGAACACCTCGGATCGTAAGGCATTGCTGGAGCAGCTGCTGGAAGAGTTCCACATTACTCACCTGCGCAATAGTCTGGGTATGGCCCTGTCTGGCGGAGAGCGTCGACGTGTTGAAATCGCACGGGCCTTGGCAACCGAGCCTGACTTTATCCTGCTGGACGAACCCTTTGCCGGCGTTGATCCAATCTCGGTCAGCGATATCAAACAAACCATTCGCCACCTACAGTCTCGCGGCATTGGCATTCTGATCACCGATCATAACGTGCGCGAGACACTCGACATCTGCGAACGAGCATATATCGTAAGTGAAGGGGGGATACTCGCACAGGGCACACCGGCCGAGATCCTGGCTAACGAACAGGTTCGCCGTGCCTATCTGGGCGAGCAGTTTTCCCTTTGATCCTGAGTCGTCAATCATGTACATCCACTCCGTCCACCTGGCAGCTCTGATATGAAGCAATCGTTACAACTCAAGATCGGCCAGCATCTGACGATGACACCCCAGTTGCAACAAGCAATACGTCTGCTGCAACTGTCAACGCTGGACCTGCAGCAGGAGATCCAGGAAGCCCTGGAGAGCAACCCACTGCTGGAAGTCGAGGAGGAACTGGACAGCGCCGAAGAGACCCAGACTGAAGCCCGTGATGATCGTCACGACGCCTCTGCCGACAGCCTCTCTAACGACACCGCTGACGAGGACAGCTGGGACGAAAACGCACTGGAAGAGCGCTGGAATGATGAAATCCCTCGTGAGCTGTCCACCGACAGCAACTGGGATGATACCTTCCAGCACCAGAGTACACCCGGTCCTGCCCGTGATGATGACTGGGAACCCGGTGATAACGATTCGGCCGAAGACAGCCTTCAGGATCACCTGCTGTGGCAGCTCAACCTGACCCCCATGAGTGACCCTGACCGTATGGTCGCCATGGCCCTTATCGATGCTGTCGATCCGGATGGCTATCTACGCACGGACGTAGATGAAGTTCTGGAACACTTCACCCGGAGCGAACCCCAGCTGTTTGCAGATGCCGAGCCTGAAGAGATTGAAACGGTACTGCACCGCCTGCAACAGTTTGACCCGCCCGGTGTCTGCGCACGAGACCTGAGCGAATGTCTGCAGATACAGCTGCGCCAGCTGCCTGAAAACACTCCGATGCTGAAAGAGGCATTACGCCTGGTACGCGATCACCTGGGTCTGCTCGGCAATCATGACTATCGTACCTTGATGCGCCGCATGCGCCTGAAGGAAGAGGCCCTGCAACAGATCATCAGTCTGATCCAGTCGCTTAATCCAAAACCGGGCACCAGCATCAGCAGTGAACAGTCAGAGTACGTTATACCCGACGTCGTGGTGCGCAAGGTGCGGGGGCAGTGGAATGTAAGCCTCAACTCAGAGGCATCCCCCAAGCTGCGTATCAATACCGACTATGCTGATCTTATAAGACGGGCCGACAACAGCGCTGACAACACCTATCTGAAAAACCATCTACAGGAAGCGCGCTGGTTTCTGAAGAGCCTGCTGAGTCGCAACGAAACCCTGCTCAAGGTCGCCACCGAGATCGTGGCCCGCCAGATCGATTTTTTCGAGGAAGGTGAAGAGGGTATGAAGCCGATGGTTCTGCATGACATCGCTGAAGCCGTAGAGATGCACGAATCAACCATTTCCCGTGTCACTACCCAGAAATACATGCATACGCCCCGAGGCATCTTCGAGCTGAAGTATTTTTTCTCCAGCCATGTGAGCACGTCAGACGGAGGCGCTGCCTCCTCTACCGCCATTCGTGCCTTGATCAAGAAGCTGATCAGCGCGGAGAATACCGCAAAACCACTCAGTGATAACAAGATAGCCGACCTGCTGAAAGAGCAAGGATTTAACGTAGCCAGACGCACAGTGGCAAAATATCGTGAAGCGATGAACATTCCGCCTTCTAATGAGCGCAAGCGTCTGGTTTAATGAGACTACAGGCACGCCGGAAGAACGTGCTTTATGACGAGGAGAAAACCTATGCAGATCAACATCACTGGCCATCACGTCGAACTGACTGACGCCCTGAACGAATATGTACGTACCAAGTTCGACCGACTGGAACGCCACTTCGATAACATCACCAATGTACAGGTCACCCTCAGTGTCGAGAAGCTGCGCCAGAAGGCCGAAGCCGATATCCACCTGGCCGGCGGTGAAGTATTCGCAGCGCATGAGCATGATGACATGTATGCTGCAATTGATGGCATGGTGGACAAGCTTGACCGCCAGATCATCAAGCACAAAGAAAAACTCAAATCCCACAAATAACCGGTAGCAGCACGTCACGACATGCAACTATCAGAACTGCTGACCTCATCCCGTACACTCTGCCACGTCGATGTGGTCAGCAAAAAGCGAGCGCTTGAGCTCGCCAGCCAGACTATCGCCGAGCAGCTGGACGGCATGGCCGCTGAAGATATCTTCAGCGGCCTGATCAACCGAGAACGCCTTGGCAGCACCGGTATCGGTGAAGGCGTTGCCATTCCTCATTGCAGAATTCCAGGTGTTACAACAGCCATCGGATTACTGATGACGCTGTCCAGCCCGATTGACTTCGATGCCATCGACAACCGTCCAGTCGACCTGATCTGCTTCCTGCTGGTTCCCGAAGACGGCGCTGAAGAGCACCTGCAGACACTGGCAGGGTTGGCAGAGCTGTTCAACGACTCCAGCACCCGTGAATCACTGCGCAGCTGCGAAGATTCCTCAAGCCTGCTGGATCGCGTCCAAACTCTCTGCAGAGGCGCCTGACATGCGACTGGTCGTCATCAGCGGCCGCTCCGGCTCAGGCAAAAGCACCGCCCTGCAGGCACTGGAAGATGTCGGTTTCTACTGCATCGACAACCTGCCGGCCCTGCTTCTGCCCGAGCTGATCCGACTGATGCTGGCTGAGGAAAACCCTAATCGAGAAATTGCCGTCAGCATTGATGCTCGCAACCTTCTGAGCAACCTGAAACAGTTCCCCAGTGTGATGTGCACTCTGCGTGAACAGTCCAAGCTGAGCACCGAAACCCTGTTTCTTGATGCTGGTGAAGCTACTCTGCTGCGACGCTATAACGCAACCCGGCGGCGTCACCCACTCACCGATAAACAACAGAGCCTGCAGCAAGCAATTCGAACCGAACGCAGCCTGCTCGAGCCCATCGCCAATCTCGCTGATCTGCGCATCGATACTACGCGGCTATCACTTTATGAGCTGCGTGACGAAGTCAAACTGCGTGTTGCCGGGCGCAGTGAACAGGTTCTGTCACTGCAGTTTGAGTCATTTGGCTTCAAGCATGGCGTACCGCTCGATGCCGATTTCACCTTCGATGTACGGGCCTTGCCCAATCCCTACTGGGTCCCTGAATTGCGCCGTCATACCGGCCTCGACACCGAGGTGATCGAGTTTCTGCGCCAGTCGCCCGAGGTCACCGAGATGGTGAACGACATACAGGCCTTCGTAAGCAAGTGGCTGCCTCAGTTCCAGGCCAATAACCGCAGCTACATCACAATCGGAATTGGCTGCACCGGAGGCCAACACCGCTCGGTCTATATTGCCGAGCAACTGGCTGGTTATTTCCGCGGGCATATGGATAATGTGCAGGTGCTACACCGAGAACTGAGTCAGCCTGCCGCAGGACCACACCATGATTGAAACGCGACTGACCATTATCAACAAGCTGGGCCTGCACGCCCGCGCCGCTGCCAAGCTGGTCACGCTGGCCAATCAGTTCAATGCCAACATCCGCATCAACAAGGATGGCCGCGAAGTGGATGGCAAGAGCATCATGTCCGTGATGATGCTGGCCGCCAGCAAAGGTACTGAAATCGCGCTTGTCGCTGAAGGGGATGATGCCCCTGAGGCGCTTGATGCCATCACCGCATTGATCAACAATCGCTTTGACGAGCCCGAATAAGATCGCGCTCCCCCTTTCTCCGGACAAGCGCCCACCTCCGATCGAGATCCGCCATGAGTCAGCAGGAAACCAAATCCAACCTGGAAGCATTGAGCGCCGCGCTTGAGGTCGGTGAACTGCAGCAATTGAGGTTCATGCTCAACAAGGGGCTAAAGCCGGTTGAAGTGGCGCACCTGCTGGAAAAGACACCTCCTCGCGAGCGCCAGATTCTGTGGAACCTGCTCAACCAGGAGCTGGAAGGTGAGGTATTGCAGTACCTGGGGGACGATGCCCAGACCGAAATCCTGAGCCGCATGGAGGCTTCAGAAGTACTCGCCATTACCGAGTCGCTGGAAACGGACGACATGGCTGACATCCTGCAGCAGCTGCCCGAACGGGTCATGAAGGAGCTGCTGCAGATCATGGACCAGCAGAATCGTGAGCGGGTCGAGGAAGTACTGGCGTACCCGGAGGATACCGCCGGCGGTCTGATGAACACGGATACAGTGACTATCAGACCCGACATCAATGTGGAAACGGTACTGCGCTATTTGCGCCGCCACAAAGATATCCCGGAAATGACTGACACCCTGTTCGTTGTGAGCCGCAAGGACTCCTACATTGGTGTACTGCCACTGACCCGCTTGCTCACGGCAGATCCCGGCGTACTGGTGCGTGAAATCATGCAAACCGATGTAGAGCCGATTCCGGCCGACATGCCGGATGAAAGCGTCGCCCGCCTGTTCGAACAACTGGACCTGATCTCGGCCCCAGTAGTCAATGAAGAGGGCCGCCTGCTGGGCCGTATCACCATTGATGACGTAGTCGATGTCATCCGCGAAGATGCTGATCACTCACTGATGAGCATGGCCGGCCTTGATGACGACGAAGATACCTTTGCGCCGATCATGAAAACCACCCGCCGGCGTGCAGTCTGGCTTGGTATCAACCTGATAACCGCCTTTGCGGCATCCGCGGTCATCGGTCTTTTTGAGGCCACGATTGATAAAGTTGTCGCGCTGGCCGTACTGATGCCGATTGTTGCCTCTATGGGGGGCATCGCCGGCAGCCAGACACTGACACTGGTGATCCGCGGTCAGGCCCTGGGGCATATCGAGCGCTCCAATATCGGCTGGCTGTTCAACCGAGAGCTGGTGGTAGGGCTGTTGAACGGGATGCTTTGGGCATTGGTCGTTGCCGTAGTGGCTGTACTCTGGTTTCAGGACATGACGGTTGGTATCGTGATCGCCATGGCATTGGTAATCAACCTGATTGCCGGCGCCATGGCCGGCACCCTGCTGCCAACGATATTAAAATCAATGGGTATAGACCCTGCGCTGGCCGGAGGCGTCCTGCTGACAACCATCACTGACGTGGTGGGCTTTTTCGCCTTTCTGGGACTGGCGACCCTGTTTTTTGCCTGATGGAAACTGTTATGAGCGATTTTGACCACCTGCAGCATGATGACGAAGAACAGCTGCCGCCAAGCAAGTCCCAGCTCAAACGTGATGCAGATGAGCTACAGAATTTGGGTCAGCGGATGACTGAACTGCGCCCGGACCAGCGAGAGAAACTGCCGATTGATGACCGCCTGCGTGCCGCACTGGATGAATACAGTCGCATAAAGGCCAATGGAGCCAAGCGACGCCACCTGCAATTCATTGGCAAACTGATGCGTACAGCGGACGCGGACGCAATCCGCGAAGTGGTTGACCGCTTCGACTCCGCTACGGCAGCCCACAACCAGCTGTTTCATGAGCTGGAGCGCTGGCGTGAACGCTTGATCAGCGAAGACAACGAAACGCTGCAAAGTTTTATCGCTGCCCACCCGGGAGCGGATATTCAACACTTGCGCCAGCTGGTACGCAATGCCAAGCGCGAACGCCAGCTGGAGAAGCCTCCCGTGAATGCGCGCAAACTGTTCAAGTATATTCGCGAGCTAAACGAAGTCTGACAGACTCAGTCACCGGAGCCAGTCAATAGCTCGAGCTCCGGATTTTCCCAGCTACCACTGAGTCGATAGCGCAGTGTCGAGAAGCGCTCCAGCCGATCGCCAATCAATTTATCGATCACGAATACAGCACCGGCTACTTGGGGCGCTCCAAGCAATACTGCTGCCAACGGCACATTACTGCTGATTGGCAAGGCCACCTCGACCTCCTTGTCCAGAGTACCTTCGGCCAGATTCACCTGCCCCTGAATACTCATATTGGCAGACGGACCCGCCATGACCAGAGGCTCAACGGTGGCAGCAACCCCCTGCTGCAGCCGGTAATGTCCATCCAGACGATCAAAGCTGACCCCTTTCTTCAACAGATCGCTGAAATCGAGTCGAAGTCGACGCGCCAGTGAGTTGAAGTTCAGTATCCCGAAAACCCGCAGCAGATTGGTGCTTTCAGCCGTTTCTATCAGACGCCCCTCTCGGGTCGAGAACTGCAGCTCGCCATTCAGGCGATCCAGTTTTACGTCCCAGGGTGCACCTTTCCAGTTGAGCTGCAACAATGATTCCACCTGGCTTGTTTCAAGTATACGACCATAGTGCCAGCGCTCAAGCAGCGCACCGATATCATCCCCCACCAGCCTTAGCGTCAGCTCAGTTTGCTGCTCTTCCTGCTGGCTCCAATGTGCCTCACCACGCAATATGAGTTGATCCAGGTAGGCCTCCAGTGAAGATATGCGGGTACCTCGCTCATCCGGACGCAGACTGAAACGCCAGTCACCCAGTACCTTTTCACCCAACCAGAGTGAATCCACTCTGACATCGGCTGCAGGCAGGCGCGTACGCCCCAACAACTGTGGATAGAAATCGTCCCTTTCCACCGCGGCTTCGGTCTCGAGCACTTCATCCTGCATCAGTGCATTCAGCTGCAACCGCTCAAGATGGATCTTCAGCGGCTCATCCGCATGCGGCAGTAACACCTTACCCTGCAGGTCAGCACCTCTGATTTCAACCCCAAGCCCGGAAGCCTCGTTTGCGCCGCGGAGTTTAATGGTTTCGGCCGTTGTACCGACGCGCGCAAGTTCCAACTCAACTTCCTGTATCTGAACCGGCGTACTCAAATTCAATTTCAGGTTCAGAGGTGCTGCGACCTCTGCCGGCTTGAACAGGACACCGGGCAACGGCAGCTCCACCCCAACCAGATTGCTGCTTAGCTCAAGGCTCGGACACGTGGTATCAGCACAGAGCAGCAGCTCCCCCTGCCAGTGGGCCGCACCCGTCACCATATCCAGAAGTGGCTGTTCCAGCCAACGGTTCAGGGCCTTCAGGTCAGTCTGCCCCTGCAGACTGACGCTCACTCTATCACGCTCGGTAGTCACGCTGGCGCTGACCGGGCCTCCCCATGCCCTCGCGTGGATATCTCGGGCACTGAAGCCACGGGCATTGGTATACGTGAAGTGTCCTTCGACATCATCCAGCTCAAGCCCGAGAGCCTGTGAACCAAAACGCCCCTTGTGGAGATCCACGGCAACACGTACATCGGGTGGTTGATCTTCAACAAGCGGAATGCTCAGTCCCAGCCGGGTGTCAGCTTGCCCTTCCAGCTGCCATCGCTGCAGCTCTTGCCCCACTAGATTGGCCAGTGGAGTGGTTTTGAGTACCTGGTCGATATCACTGGCCGGACCATCCAGCAGAGTTTCAATCTCCAACTGTCGACTGCCCGGTGGCAGGTAAGCCCAGCCAGAGGAGATATCGCTGTCGAGAAGTGTAGCCCGGTTGATATTGATCGCCAGCCCCTGATCCTTTACAAGTACAAACAGATCACCCTGCTCAATGGCTGGCCAGCCCGGCTGATAATCCAGCCGTGCATCCTCGATATCAAAAAACAGCTGGACCACAGGGGTCGAGCTCTTGCCAAGAGATCGAGTACCGGTTCTGAGTAACATGCCTGCCTGACGCAACCGCCCTGCCTTGACCGCACGTTCAAGCCAGCTGTACAGGCCGGTGCCTACCTCTTTTTCAGGGGTATAGAGTGGTGCCTGACTGCCGTCACTGTCTGTCATCCCGATCATCAGGATCAGGTCAGCCTGCTGTTCAGGATCAAAGGGCAGATCAATACTGAAACGCCCCGCTGCATTGGTCTGCTGATTATGCAGCTGCAGTTGTTCGCCGCTGACCCTGATGCCAGCCTCATCCCTCTGCCAGCGGATTTCACCACTGGCTTGCTCATAGCTCCAGCCCTGTGGATAAAGCTCAGGGAAGTGCATATCAAAGGTCTGGCTATCAAGCCGGATCAAGCCAGCATCGAGGTTGGCAAGCAGCTCCCCACTGACACCCTCCAGTGCCGGAGCACCGTGCCAGCCATTGACCCCAACCTCGTCAAGCTCTGCGCTCAGGGT
Source organism: Marinobacterium sp. MBR-111 (assembly GCF_040547585.1). Lineage (NCBI taxonomy): Bacteria > Pseudomonadati > Pseudomonadota > Gammaproteobacteria > Oceanospirillales > Oceanospirillaceae > Marinobacterium > Marinobacterium sp. MBR-111. Next base: position 31,804 of record NZ_JBEPQA010000013.1, on the reverse strand, counting down.
CAGATCACTCCAGTTACCATCAACGGGTTTTTTGAGCCTCAACTGTCGCAACACGCCTCGGGGCTTCAACTGCTGCAGCAGCTTGACAAAATTTGGGGCGATACCATCTGCAATACCAAGCCAGGTTTCGGTTGCTGTAAGATCCAGCTCCGATATGAAGGCGTGCCTGAAATCAAGTTGCCGCTCTTGCCAGCCAAAATCAGCTACCAGCAGGGGCAAGGTCAACTGCGCCTGTTCATGCACCAGGGTAATCGGCTGTAACTGAAGCTGGTATCCCTGATCATTCTGTAGCAACGCCGCTGTAAAGCGCCCCGCCTGAGGTTGAGATAGAGCAGGATCAGTTAACTGCAGCTGTTCAAAGCCAACTTCAGCCTGCAGACTTTGCAATTGCTGATTACGAACATCGGCCCAAAGCTCCAGGTCCAGATCCAGCGCCGCCAGCTCAGGCTCAAGCTCAAGCATTTGAAACAGCTCCGGCCCCAGATCCTCGACCTGTAGATAAAAACGGTAGCGGGCCTTGAGTGGGTCCGAAGTTGCCAGATCGGTTTCAATCGCAAAATGCACGCCCGCATCGGCGCCCAGTTCCGGCATACGGAACAGGCCACTCAGGCGATGTTCCTGAGGGGCGTTCTCCAGCTCCAGATCAGCCGGAGTAATAACAAGCGGCCCCCCCTGCTCCGGTATCAGAGTAATGTGGACATCCCGAATGACTGCATAGGGCTGACGGACCAGCAAACCAACCAGCTGTTCCCAGGCGGATGGCGACACCCCCTGATCTTGCCTGCCGGGCGCAGCACCCGGACGATGCAGCCAATGCCCTTCGCGCTGGTGCCAGCGCAGATCTACACCCTCAACTTCAAAGCGTTGAAAGATCGGCATTCCCTCCAGCAAGGAAGCAAGCAGATCCAGCTCAACTTCAAGCCTGTCAATCTGCAGCCTGCCGCCAGCACCGGGATCATCGGCAGAAGTGCTTGCCGAAATACCCTGAACCTCCATTACCGGATAGGCATAGCGCCAACTGCCCTGCATACTGCCAAGCTGTACCGGAAGCGCCAGTACTTCACTGAGCCAGCGTTCAGCCTGCGGACGAAAGCGATCCGCAGACTCCAGCGCCAGCCTCGCAGCCGTCAGCAGCAATGCCAACAACAGCAACAGCAGCAAAAAAAACCACCAGGCACGACTCAAATGACGACGCATCGACGCTCCGTATCAGCGCAGTACAACATCAAACTGTTCCGGGGTATACATCGGCTCAACCTGGAACCGTACCGTCTTGCCGATAAAGGCCTCCAGCTCTGCCACATGGTCAGACACCTCATCCAGCAGGTGATCCACCACCGACTGTGCTGCCAGTACCAAATAGGTCTCGGTGTCATACGCCCGATGCTGGCGCAGGATTTCACGGAAAATTTCGTAGCACACCGTCTCTGGCGTTTTCAGTGAACCCCGCCCCTGACAGTGACTGCAGGGCTCACACAGCACCTGCTCCAGGCTTTCACGCGTGCGCTTGCGGGTCATCTCAACCAGACCCAGCTCTGACACACCGGTCACCTTGCATTTGGCGTGATCCTTCTCCAACACCCGCTCAAGGGTGCGCAATACCTGGCGTTGGTGGTCGGGGTCTTCCATATCGATAAAGTCGATGATGATAATGCCGCCCAGGTTACGCAGGCGTAACTGACGACCGATGGCTGTAGCCGCTTCAAGATTGGTTTTGAAGATGGTTTCTTCGAGGTTGCGATGGCCCACAAATGCGCCCGTGTTCACATCTACCGTTGTCATCGCCTCGGTCTGATCAAAAATCAGATAACCACCGGACTTGAGTTCGACCTTGCGCCCCAGTGCCTTCTGCATCTCTTCTTCAACATTGAACATATCGAAAATGGGACGCTCGCCAGGGTAATACTCCAGCTTTTCCTCGATTTCGGGTACGAGTGCCTGAACGAATTCCTGTGCACGCTGAAAGGTTTCGCGTGAGTCGATTCGGATCCGTTCAACACCGGCATGTGCCATGTCTCGCAAGGCACGCATATTCAGCGGCAGATCCTCATACACGATGGCAGGCGGCTTGACCTGCTTGATTTTGTATCGAATGGATTCCCACAGACGTCGCAGGAACTGCAGATCACTCTCCAGTTCAACCTCAGTCACACCTTCTGCCACAGTGCGCAGGATCACACCCCATTCCGGGGTGGCGGTTGCCTCTGTCTGCATCAATCCTTGCATCTGGTTGCGCAGACGTTCTCGCTCCTGCGGATCTTCTATGCGTTGCGAAATTCCGATGTGAGTACTGCCAGGCATTAAGACCAGATAGCGCGACGGAATAGAGATATGAGTGGTCAGACGCGCACCCTTGGTCCCGATTGGGTCCTTGGTCACCTGTACCAGCAACCCCTGCCCTTCACGCAGCACCTGCGAGATAGAGGTCGAATTACGCTGCTCAGCCGGCAGGCTCTGATCCACCACTTCATCTACATGAATAAACGCGGCACGCTCAAGACCGATATCGATAAACGCCGCCTGCATGCCGGGCAACACGCGGGCAACCTTGCCCATATAGATATTACCGACGATACCACGCCGCTTGGCACGCTCCACGTAGATCTCCTGGGGCATACCGTTTTCGATCACTGCCACGCGCGTTTCCATTGGCGTGAAGTTAATCAGGATCTCCTCACCCATCCTCTGTGTCCTCGATCAGCTGATTCTTTATAGTTCAGTTTGGCTGCCATACCGGGATATCAAACTTCTGCAGCATTGCAGCCGTTTCCATCAACGGCAAGCCCACAACGGCCGAATAACTGCCATTGATGCTTTTGACAAACACCGCCCCCAACCCCTGTATGCCATAGGCACCGGCTTTGTCGCAAGGCTCACCGGTACGCCAGTACTGGCGACAACGCGCATCATCCAGCTCAATGAACTCCACATCCGTTCCTACACAGCAGACTTCGATTATCCCCTCTGCGGCCAACGCTACAGCGGTCAACACCTGATGGCGCCTGCCAGACAGCTGCATCAACATTGTCACAGCCTCATCCTCATTGGCAGGTTTGGCCAGAATATGATCATCTATGGCTACGGTAGTATCAGAACCCAACACCACCGAATCGCCACCCGCCTGTTCCAGTCCAGCCAATGCCTTCTCTTGTGCCAGGCGAGTCACATATTCACGAGCGGACTCCTGCTGCAGAGGATCTTCACAGATATCAACGGGACGACAGTCGAAATGGACGCCGATCTGCTCAAGCAGTTCACGTCGGCGCGGGGAGGCTGAAGCCAGAATCAGATGTGGCATAACAGTTTCACTGTATGTAGAAGGTGTGACGAACGGCCCGCAGCAGCAGGTACAGCCAGGGCCAGACCAGCGCGCTGACCAGCGATGGCAGCAGAAACAGTAATGACTCGCCCGTGGTGCCGGTAACACTTTGCATCCAGTGAAACAGCAGCTGATTGATACCCACCAGCACCAGTACCATCAGAGACTGCTGCCAGAGCGGGAACATGCGCAGGCGCTTGTACAATACCAGCACCAGAAAGGCGATCAATGTCAGTGACAGGGCGCTGAGGCCAAGCACGCTGCCACGCACCACATCCAGCAGAATGCCGAGCATAAAGGCACTGCCGAGACCCACCCGGTGTGGCAAGGCCATAACCCAGTAGATCAGCATCAGCACGACCCATTCAGGCCGAGCCCATACCAGCAGGTCCGGCAGCGGCATCTGGCTCAGCACCAGCCCTACCAGAAAAGTGGCAAAGATGATTAAACCTCCGCCACGCACCTCACTCATCCGCAACCTCTTCCTGCGGGGCGGGCAGCGCCGGATGATACTCGACCAGTAACAGGTGGCGGCTGCGGTCCAGTCGCGCCGATGGCTCCGCTTTCACCAGCGTGAAGGGGCGTCCCGGATCGCGGATCACTTCCGTCACTCGGGCAACAGGATAGCCGCGCGGAAAACGTCCACCCAAACCAGAGGTCAGCAGCAGATCATCCACACGAATGTCAGCCGTATCGGGCACATGCTCCAGCTCCAGTTCGTTCAAGACGCCCTTGCCAAGCGCAATGCCACGGTAGCCATTTCGATTGACTTCAACAGGAACCGCAGAGCGGGCATCCGTCACCAGCATAACCCGGCTGGTATAGTGCGCCAGCGATACCACTTGCCCCATGACACCACCGGCATCCAGTACCGGCTCGCCAATAAAGACGCCGTCTTCCGAGCCGCGATTGAGGATTACTTCATGCTGAAAGGGGTCAGGGTTTACGCCTATGAGCTCCGCCAGACGAGTGGGTGCCTCTACGCGCTCACCGGCGCTGAGCAGCTCACGCAGGCGAATATTCTCGGCTGTCAGTGCTGCCATTTGCTGCACTTTGCGCTCCAGTACCAGCGCCTCCGCTTTCATGCTCTGGTTTTCACGCACAAGACTGGCACGCTCCACCACCACATCTGACAGGCTGTCAGCTAGCCGGGATGGTATATCCACCACCCACTGCAATGGTGTTACAACAAGGGAAAGCCAGGCACGACCTTCCTTCATTTTGGGCCAGTTGAGGTCAGCCACCATCAGCAGCACAGCCAGAAACACCAGCAACAGAAACAGTCGACGCGGTGAACCGCCACGGAAGATCGGTTTAATAACCCACCTCCCGAACAACCGGGCGCAGGCGGCCGAGGTTACTCAACAGTTGCCACTGCACCCGCTGTCACTCGTAGGTCAGCAGTTCAAAGGAGTGCTTATCCAGCATTTCGAGGGCCTTGCCGCCGCCACGGGCAACACAGGTCAGCGGATCTTCCGCCACAATTACCGGCAGACCGGTTTCTTCGCTGACCAGACGGTCGATATTGCGCAGCAATGCACCACCGCCGGTGAGCACAATACCGTGTTCAGCAATATCAGCGGCCAGCTCAGGCGGGCATTGTTCCAGGGCACTCTTGACCGACTGCACGATGGCAGACAGTGGCTCCTGAAGCGCTTCCAAAATTTCGTTGCTGTTGAGCGTAAAGCTGCGGGGAATACCCTCTGCCAGATTACGACCACGCACATCGATTTCGAGAATTTCGCTGGAAGGGTAAGCCGTGCCCACCTCCTGCTTGATGCGCTCGGCGGTGGCGTCACCGATCAGGCTGCCGTAGTTGCGACGCACATAGGTCACAATTGCTTCGTCAAAACGGTCACCACCGACGCGCACAGATTCCGCGTACACAATGCCGTTAAGGGAGATCACGGCAATCTCAGTAGTACCACCACCGATATCAACCACCATGGAGCCGCTGGCTTCTTCAACCGGCAGACCCGCGCCGATCGCCGCCGCCATTGGCTCTTCAATCAGATAAACTTCACGAGCACCGGCACCGATAGCGGATTCCTTGATGGCGCGACGTTCAACCTGAGTCGACTTGCAGGGCACACACACCAGCACTCGTGGGCTGGGGGTCATGAAGCTGTTGTCATGTACCTTACTGATAAAGTACTGCAGCATTTTTTCAGTGACATGGAAGTCGGCGATCACGCCGTCTTTCATAGGCCGGATGGCGGTAATGTTACCCGGAGTACGACCCAGCATGCGCTTGGCATCAGACCCCACCGCTGCCACGGATTTCTGGTTGCCGTTGACACGAATGGCGACCACCGAAGGCTCGTTCAGCACAATGTCCTTGTCACGGACGTAAATCAACGTATTGGCGGTGCCCAGATCGATGGACAGATCGCTGGAGAACAGGCCTCGAATTTTCTTAAACATGATGACGTGGTTACCCTGAAATTGCCTGACAGGCCTTACCGAACTGGCCGCATTTCTGAAAGCACACAACTCTAACAACGGCAGGGATTTTGGGCAAGGTTCAAACATGTTATCTTATGCGCCATTCACCCTTTCCAAACCCTACTGTTGCGAGGCCTGAGTATTCAGCCGCCCTTAAGCCAACAGACTGATCAGAGCGAGAAGCGGACCTATGTCACTGGACCGATCCGATGTGGAACAGATTGCACATCTGGCACGGCTGCAGATCGATGCGGCCGATATCGACGGCTACAGCCAATCCCTCAACAGTATTCTGGGCCTGGTTGACCAGATGCAGGCCACCTGCACTGAAGGCGTCGAGCCGCTGGCGCATCCACTGGATGCCGTTCAGCGCCTGCGTCGTGACGAAGTCACCGAGCCCAACCAGCGCGAAGCCCTGCAGGCCATCGCACCGGCCACAGAAGCCGGACTGTTTCTGGTTCCCAGAGTGATTGAGTAATGCCTACGGCAGCAAGGATTACCGATAATGTTTGAATTGACACTGGCTGAACTGGCCCGCGGGCTGGAAAACGGCGACTTCAGCAGTACCGAACTGACACAGGCCTACCTGCAGCGCATCAAGTCGCTGGATGGCCAATACAACGCATTCATCACCGTTACCGAAGAGCAGGCACTTGCGCAAGCCAAGGCCGCCGATGAGGCACGTGCCGCTGGCAAAGCCGGTGCGCTCTGCGGTCTGCCGATCGCGCACAAGGACCTGTTCTGTACCCAGGGCGTGCGCACCTCCAGCGCATCCAAAATGCTGGACAACTTTATCTCTCCCTACGACGCCACCATCGTCAGCCGTCTGAAAAACGCCGGCAGCGTGATGCTCGGCAAACTGAACATGGATGAGTTCGCCATGGGCTCCTCCAACGAGAGCAGTTTCTACGGCGCCGTACGTAACCCCTGGGATACCGACCGTGTACCCGGTGGTTCCTCGGGTGGCTCCGCTGCTGCTGTTGCGGCACGATTAACGCCAGCTGCGACCGGTTCCGATACTGGCGGTTCCATCCGTCAGCCTGCTGCTCTGTGTGGCATCACCGGCATCAAGCCGACCTACGGCCGCGTCTCGCGCTACGGCATGATCGCCTTTGCCTCCTCACTGGATCAGGCAGGCCCCATGGCGCAGACCGCCGAAGACTGTGCCATGATCCTCAACGCCATGGCCGGTTTCGACCCTCTGGACTCCACCAGCGCCGAGCGTGACACCGAGGACTACACCTCCGCGCTGAACCAGCCGCTGGCAGGGCTGAAGATCGGTCTGCCCAAGGAGTATTTCTCCGCCGCACTGGATTCAGGCGTCGCTGAACAGGTGCGCAATGCCGTCGCCGAGTTCGAGAAGCTGGGCGCGACCGTGAAAGAGGTCAGCCTGCCCAACACCGAGCTGTGCATTCCGGCCTATTACATTCTGGCCCCGGCCGAAGCTTCCTCCAACCTGTCCCGCTTTGATGGCGTACGCTATGGCTACCGCTGCGACAACCCGGTGGATCTGGAAGACCTGTACAAGCGCAGCCGTGGCGAAGGTTTCGGCACCGAGGTCAAGCGCCGCATCATGGTGGGTGCTTACGCGCTTTCTGCCGGTTACTACGATGCCTACTACCGCAAGGCACAGCAGATCCGTCGCATGATCCAGCAGGATTTCGTCAATGCGCTCAACGACGTCGATGTCATCATGGGTCCGACCACACCGCATCCGGCCTTCAAACTGGGAGAAAAGAACAGCGACCCAGTTTCCATGTACATGGAAGATATCTTCACCCTGTCACTGAACCTGGCCGGCCTGCCGGGCATCTCCATCCCCTGCGGTCAAACCCAGGGCCTGCCGGTGGGCCTGCAGATCATCGGCAACTACTTTGCCGAGTCCAAGCTGCTCAACGTGGCGCACCAGTTCCAGCAGGCAACTGACTGGCATAAACAGATTCCGGCCGGAGTGGAGGTGTAAGCATGGAATGGGAAGTTGTTATCGGACTGGAAATCCACGTCCAGCTGTCGACCAAAACCAAGATTTTCTCCGGCGCCAGCACCGCCTTTGGTGCCGAGCCCAACACTCAGGCCTGCGCCGTTGACCTGGCACTGCCAGGCACCCTGCCGGTATTCAACGAGAACGCCCTGCGGATGGCGGTGATGTTTGGCCTTGCGGTCAACGCCGAGATCGGCAAGCGTTCGGTGTTCGAGCGCAAGAACTACTTCTACCCGGACCTGCCCAAGGGCTATCAGACCACCCAGCTGGCCGAGCCGATCGTTGGCCCGGGCTTCATCGACATTGAGACCGATGACGGCGCACAGCGCCGCGTGCGTATCCACCACGCCCACCTGGAAGAGGATGCAGGCAAGTCCCTGCACGAAGACTTCCACGGCATGTCCGGCATCGACCTGAACCGCGCTGGCACCCCGCTGGTGGAGATTGTCTCCGAACCGGACATGCGCACCTCCAAGGAAGCGGCGGCCTACGCGCGCAAGATCCACGCCATCGTCACCACTCTCGGCATCTGCGACGGCAACATGGCCGAAGGCTCCATGCGCTGCGACTGCAACGTCTCCATCCGCCCGAAGGGCCAGGAAGAGCTTGGCACTCGCACCGAGCTGAAAAACATCAACTCCTTCCGCTTCATCGAGCGCGCCATCGACACCGAAGTGGCGCGCCAGATCGATCTGATCGAAGACGGCGGCCGCGTGGTACAGGAAACCCGCCTGTACGATCCGGACAAGAACGAAACCCGCAGCATGCGCTCCAAGGAAGAAGCCAACGACTACCGTTACTTCCCCTGCCCTGACCTGCTGCCGGTCATTATCGATGACAGCTATATCGATGCGATCCGCGAAACCCTGCCGGAACTGCCGGATGCCCGTCGCGAGCGCTTCATCAGCGAGTACAGCCTGTCCGAGTACGATGCAGGTGTGCTGTCAGCCTACCGTCCGCAGGCCGACTACTACGAGCAGGTAGTCAAACTGTCCGGCGATACCAAGCTGGCAGCCAACTGGGTGATGGGTGAACTGGCCAAATTCCTTAACCAGAACGACACCGACATCAAAGACAGCCCGGTTTCTGCCGAGCAGCTCGGCGGCCTGCTGGTACGCATCAAGGACAACACCATCTCCGGCAACATTGCCAAGAAGGTGTTCGAGCTGATGTGGAGCAAGGGCGGCAGCGCCGATGAGATCATCGAAGCCGAAGGCCTGAAGCAGGTCACCGACACCGGCGCCATCGAGAAGATCGTTGACGAAGTGATAGCCAATGCCGACAAGCAGGTGGAGCAGTACAAAGCCGCCGAACCGGACAAGCGCGGCAAGATGATTGGCTTCTTTATGGGACAGGTGATGAAGGCTACGGGCGGCAAGGCCAACCCGGGCGCCGTCACCGGCATCCTGAAGCAGAAGCTGGATGCGCTCTGCGACTAAGCTGACGTCAGCGGAAGGTCGAGCAGCGCTTTACGGACAGTCTGCGGCCAGGACGGCCGCAGTCGAGCCTACAGGGATGTATTTACTGCGTATCCGGAAAGCGCTGAACGACCAGCCCAAGCTCGGTTCAATGCTTGAGCAGACTCACATCAACTCAGTAAAACTGTCCACAACCCGATCCGGCGAGCAGTTCTCCACCGACTCACCGTGGTTGTAACCGTAGCTGACACAAACCACCGGGCAGCCGGCGGCGCGGGCGGCCAACACATCGTTGCGCGAATCCCCCAGCATCAGTGCCTGTTCAGGCTGACAACCCAGGGTTTCCATCACCACCCGCAGCGGCAGCGGATCAGGCTTCTTCACCGGCAGACTGTCACCGCCTAATACCTGATCAAAGTAATGATCAATTTTCAGCGCCTGCAGCAGCGGCGTGGTAAATGCCATCGGCTTGTTGGTCACCACCGCCATGAGCACACCGGCGTGCTGCAGATGCAACAGCACTTCTTCAACACCCGGATAGAGTTTGCTGTAGCGCCCATTACTCTGGGTATAGGCCGACAGGAACACCTCGAACGCCGCCTGAAACAGTTCCGGCTCGATGGCATCATCCGCCGGATACATCTCGCCCGTGAGTGCACGCATCACCAAAACCGGTGCGCCGTTGCCGACCCACTGGCGCACCTTGTCCTCACCAGCCGGCTCACGCCCCAGCGCCTGCAGCATGTTATCCACAGCGGCCGTCAGGTCCAGCGCACTGTCCACCAGCGTGCCATCCAGGTCGAACATCACACAGGCGGGCAACTCGCCATTGAACAGACTGCGCATCAGCCCGCGACCTTCGCCAGTTCGTCGCGCATCTGCGCAATCGTCGCTGCGTAGTCATCGGTATTGAAAATGGCGGAACCGGCGACAAAGGTGTCAGCACCGGCAGCCGCAATCTCGGCAATATTACCGATACCCACGCCACCGTCCACTTCCAGACGGATATCAAAGCCACTCTCATCGATGCGCTGGCGCACCTGACGCAGCTTGTCTAATGTAGCCGGAATAAACTTCTGGCCGCCAAAACCGGGGTTAACCGACATCAGCAGGATCATGTCCACCTTATCCATTACATGATCCAGATAGTGCAGCGGAGTGGCCGGGTTGAACACCAGACCGGACTGGCAGCCGCCATCACGGATCATCTGCAGCGAACGGTCGATATGCTCGGAGGCCTCGGGATGGAAGGTAATGTAGGAGGCACCGGCCTTGATAAACTCGCTGATCATGTGATCCACCGGCTTCACCATCAGATGCACATCGATCGGCGCTTCGATGCCGAAATCTCGCAGCGCCTTGCACACCATCGGGCCGATGGTCAGATTGGGCACGTAGTGGTTGTCCATGACATCAAAGTGGACAATGTCCGCACCGGCTGCCAGTACGTGTTCAACCTCTTCCCCCAGACGGGCAAAATCGGCGGAGAGAATGGAAGGAGCAATCTTGAAATCGGCCATGGGAACTCGTTCGTTGGTTAACAATGCGTCTATTGTACCCAAGCTGCCGATGCTATTCAGCACCCGCACCAGTAATCCGCTTGCGGCCATGCAAGTCAGCCTCGATAATCAGACCATGCCTATTTATTTGAAGCTCATCACATTCATGCTCGGTACTCTGATCCCCTTCGCCTTTGCGCAAGCGCAAACAGAGACCCCGGGCGATGATACTGCCCCTGCACGCCATGCGGCGGGTAGTCTTGATGAGGCTGAGCTACTGCTCCTGCAACTTGAAGCGAATGCAGAACTGATCTCCCTGGAGCTGGAAGAGACTGCCTTTTTTTTGATTTTCCGTCCGGGTGTTGCCCCTGTTCCAGTTGGCAATTTGGTGATCATGCCGGATACAGGTGTTGGCGCAGGCTGGGCCGAGCAAGGTACGGCCATCAGCCGTTATCTTTCGGCGCATGGCTGGAATACTCTGATATTACAGCCCCCAAGCCCTCCCAACCCTGCTCTGCCCAAGCGCACGCTGCCAAGCATGCGGGCGATTAGGGCCGGCACAACGCCAGACACACCACCCACTCCCCAGACTGAAACTGAACCAACGCAACCCGGATCAGAAGACACGGCCGAAGCAACACCCGAGATGCCTTTCGCTGATCAGGTACGCCAGCGACTGTCCCTGGCACGGACTGAGTTACAGCAGAGAAGCCATGAGGACACCGAAATTAACGCAATATTAGGCATAGGCAGCAGTGCCCCCTGGGCGGCAGCCCTTGCAGCCGAGCTGGGGGAGGAATGGGATCTGGTGATGATCAATCCGCGTCCGAGTGAAGCCTCCGAAGCCAGCCTGACTGAACTGTTGCCACGGATTAAAGGCAGAATTATTGATCTATATTACCTGCCACTGCCCGGCTACCCGGAAGCCGCACCTGACGCGCAACTGCGTCGCCAACTGGCCATTCGCACGGAGATGCTCGACTATCATCAAAGCCGACTGCCCGGTGTATTCAGAGGCTGGCAGCACGAAATGCCACAGCTGGTACGTCAACTGCGCGGCATCATGGAGCGGATACTGCTGACCGAGCCGAAAGTGCCGGAGTCAAAACAGTTACCAGCACCCGAAACCCAGACCGCGCCGGGCATGCGCAACCCACGCCCGGCGAGCGGCCCCGGAGCGGTATGAGTCACCTCATGCCACGCGCCGCCTTGATGCGGTCATAGGCAGCCTGAATTTCCTGGGTTTTCTCTTTGGCAAGCTGAACCATGTCCTCTGGCAACCCTTTGGCAATGAGTTTGTCTGGATGATGCTGACTCATAAGCTTGCGCCAGGCCTTTTTGACATCGGCATCACTGGCTTCGGGGCTAACTCCGATTACACCATACGCATCCGCCAAAAGGCCTGCCTCGTTATAGCCAGGCTGCTGATGCGATTCCCAAGAGTGGCGCCTGAAAGCATCTTCTGCCCTCATGCGTGACATCAGCAGCTCCATTTCCTGCTGCGTGAAACGCAGTTCCGAAAACACCTGCTGCAGTACAGCTTGCTCTGCCGGGCTAATTTCGCCATCTGCCATCGCTGCCTGCAGCTGAATCTCGACGAACATCAATTTCACGGTCGGCCGCTGGCGCAGCACAATGGCAAGTGGCCTCAATACGGCGGCGATATCAAAATCGTCCTGCTTACCTTCCGTGAAATGCTCAATCGCTTCACGTCGACGCGCCTCGCTCAGGCTCATTCGGGTCATGACTTCACGGGCAAAAGCGATCTCGTTTTCGGTTACACGCCCATCCGCCTTGGCCACCTTGCCCATGACACTGAAGGTACCGCGAAAAAACAATTGCTGCGGATTATACGCCTGCAGTTTGCCGCTCAGGCTACGCTGAATCAGAAAGCCGACCGTACCGCCGATCAGTAAACCCAGAGGGCCGCCACTGAGCAGCCCAATCAAACCGCCAGTGATTGCCCCGGCCCGGTAACGCCGCAACTGTTGCAACAGGTTTTCCATAATTCCCTCCCCTAAATCCTGCCGTTACGCAGGCGTTGATCCAGTTGCGTCAGACGCTCTGGCGTACCAACATCTTCCCACCAGCCCTGATGACGCTCACCGTTGACCCGTCCACGCGCCATTGCTGCACGTAACAAGGGGGCCAGTGCAAAAGCGGTCTCGGTCACCCCCTCGAACAGCTGGGGAGTAAGCACACTCATGCCGCTGAAGGTCAGTCGTGGCTCACCCTGCTCACTGATTTGACCAGACGCCTGAAGTACAAAATCCCCTGCAGGATGCCAGGGTGGGTTGTCAGTCAACACCAGATGTGCCCCACCCTGAGCAGGCGCGACTTGAGCCAACTGGTGCAAGGGATGAGTACTGAAAACATCGCCGTTGAGTACCAGAAAAGGTTCATCGCCTCGCTCACACAACAACGGCAGAGCCTGCAGAATCCCTCCGCCCGTTTCCAGTGGCTCAATTTCGGGCGAGTACTGAATCCGTGCCCCGTAGCGACTGCCATCCTGAAGGTAATCCTCAATCTGCTGACCCAGCCAAGCGTGATTAATCACGATATCGGTAACACCGGCGGCCACCAGCCGCTCAATGGGATACTCGATCAGCCGCTTGCCACCCACGCTGAGCAGCGGTTTGGGGGTTGTCAGGGTCAGCGGTCGCATACGCGTCCCTAACCCTGCCGCAAGAATCATCGCTCGCATCACTGCCACCAACGCTCGATCTGCTTGCCGGCAAAATGCGGATGCGCCACGAAGGCAGGTACCACTCGCCGATCCAGCCAGCGCACGAACGGCGCCAGCTCCTCATAGCGTGAAGCGACCCGGTAAAGATAGGCAAAGGTTCTGGGCAGGTCATCCAGGTATCCAGCCTTGCCGTCACGTAGCCAAAGCCGGGCGAAAATACCCAGCACCTTTATATGGCGCTGCATGCCCATCAAATCGAACTGCTGCTGAAACAGCCCCTGCTCCGCAACATCAAGACCATCCTGTTTCAGGCGCTGACGGAACGCTTCCACCCAGAAGCGCACCTGTTCGTCTGGCCAGTCGATATAACAGTCACGCAACAGCGAGACCAGATCATAGGTAACAGGCCCCGATACGGCATCCTGAAAATCGATAATGCCCAACCGGCCATCGTCGATCAGCATCAAATTGCGCGAGTGGTAATCTCGGTGCACACTGACTTGTGGCTGCGCCAGCGCGGATTCAATCAGCAGCTTGGCCACCAGACCAAGGAGGTGGTATTCCTCTTCCTGCAGCTCCAGTCCCAGTAAACGTGTCAAAAACCACTCGGGAAACAGCGCCATCTCGCGCGCCAGCATCACACGGTCATAGGGGGGTAATGCAGGCTGATCGGTTGTACGCTGAATCTGCCGTAACGCTTCGAAGGCTGCGGCATAATGCTGCTCTACCGTTGTTTCGGAAAGCTGGGGTAGTAGAAGCTGGTCCCCAAAGTCCTCTAGCAGCATAAAGCCCAGCTCAAGGTCGCTGGCAATCACCCTCGGTACCGCAATGCCCTGTGCATGCCAGGCCTGAGCTATGGCCAGAAAAGGCTCACAATCCTCATGCTCGGGCGGCGCATCAACGGCAATCCAGCTCCCCTCAGGGCCTGTGGCTCGAAAATAACGGCGGAAACTGGCGTCACCGGAGACTGCCTGCAGCTCAGCGTCCACCTCCATTTCCTGCGCAGCGGCCTGCTGCTGTACCCATTCTGAAAGCTGTTTCAGCCGTTGCCCCATTCGCCCTTATCCTCTAGCACTTGAAGTTGTGAATGCTTTATCATGCATGGCTCGGTATGGTACTCGACTTACGGGCTGGCGTGAAACCGGCCACGACCGCAACTGGATGGCGATCTGATGCCCTTTAACACCCGCGCTGCATTCAAACTCACCCTTGCCATTGCTGCTGCCATCTGTACTCAGTCAGTACAGGCACAGGAGAGCAACGAACGACTCTGGAGCTGTAACCTGACTCCATCTGGAGAATGGGACTGTGAAGTCAATGAAGCCCTGATGCAGCAACAGGAGGGCACACCTTCTGCCAGTCAAGCAACGGCGGAAACCGACTCCACAACCGGGCAGGACACCCTCCAGCCCAGTGAGTCGTCTACAGCGGATACAACTGTAACGGCTACCACACAGAAAGAAGCGGCAGCTGAAACAGGCGCAGAATCCGTCAGCATCAGCACTGTATCTGCAGCGCCGCCCGTTACTGACACAGAGTTGAGAACAGGCGCACCAGCGACCATACAGTGGCCTGAGCCTGCAGCGGCTACACTACGATCGAAGCCCATCATGGCTCAAACACAGATTGCAGCGACCCCCACCACCTCTGGGGACTGGAGCTGTGTCGCTGTCGACGGTGAGTGGGACTGCAACCGCCAAAGTGATACCAACGGTCCTCGCCCAGGCATGGCCATTGCGGGATCGAGTGCTGCAATGACCGGCAAGCCGGAGTGGAGCTGCGAAGCTGACGGCAATGAATGGGCCTGTCAGCAGGTCGCCACTCAGGCCCCCTCTCAGCCTGCGGCCCAGGGCGCTCGCATCGCGACCCCTGCCAATCAAGCCGCGCTGGACTGGTATGCCTACGCACCCGGTGAGGCACCTGGTGCCTGTACTGGCCGCTACATTGAACCTGAATTTGCCTTTCTGGAAGATAACCGCCCCTTTGATCAACAGCCGGTCTATATCAATGCGCTCAGATCCAGCACAGAGCTTGGCGGCATTACCCGACTGGAAGGTGGTATCGAAATACAACGCGGTGGCCGCCTGTTTACAAGCGCCAGTGGCGAATTTGACCAGGGCGCGCGCGTTGCTCGCCTGATTGGTGGCGTTAATTACCGGGAAAAAGGCCTGCTCCTTCTGAGTGAGCAGGCCGAAGCGAACATGATCAGCGGTGAGACCCGATTCAATGGCGCTCAATATGTGATGCATGAGCAGCACATGCGTGGCAGCGCTGACAACATCACTCGCTTCGGTGATCGTCGTATTCTGTTGAACGAAGGCGCCATCACATTCTGCGAGCCTGGCAGCAATGCCTGGCAAATCGCAGCGGAATCCATTGAGCTCAACCCCGAGGCCGGACGAGGTGTCGCCCGGCATGCCACATTTGATGTTGCTGGCGTCCCCATCCTGTACACCCCTTATCTGTCATTCCCGATTGATGATCGTCGCCAGTCAGGCTTCCTCTACCCCAGCCTTGGTTACTCGGAAAGCAATGGGATCGATATCGCCATTCCCTACTACTTCAATCTGGCAGAGAATTTCGACGATACACTGACCCCACGCTACATCGGTGAACGCGGGCTGCTGCTGGAAAATGAATTCCGTTACATGAACCGCTGGTCACACAGCACTCTGAGTACAGCTTGGATGTCCGATGACAGTCGTTATAACGACAGTCGCTGGCTTTTTGGCGTCGAGCATAAGGGTACCCCTTATGACAACCTCTACAGCCGTATCGACTTCACCCGCGTCAGTGACGATGATTACTTTGAAGACCTTGGCACATCACTCGAAGTTCAGCGTGACGACCACCTCGATCAGCTGTTTGAGCTACGCTATCTGCAGCCAGGCTGGAATCTTGCACTGCGTACCGAAAGCTATCAGACCATTGGTGGTTCCACCCCCTATGAACGTTTGCCGCAGCTGTTGCTGACAGGCCATCAGAACCGCCTTGCCGGCATATTGGATCTAAGCTATCAGGCCGAATACACACGCTTTGAGCGTGATCTCGACAGTATCTACGCACCAGCAGGTGATCTGGCAGCGACTGTTGGCGACCGTGTACATCTGCGCCCCAAGCTAAGTCTGTCTCTTGACCGTCCCTGGGGGTTCATCCGTCCGGCCGTTACACTTTGGCACTCATCCTATGAGCTCGAAAACGAGCGCAATGGCGCCTTGGGAGGTAGCCAGTCAATCACTGCCAGTATTTACAGCCTGGACAGTGGACTGGTACTTGAACGTGATTTTGGCCTCGCTGAAAGCAACTATACACAAACGCTTGAACCTCGTTTATTCCTGCTGCATTCGGACGCCGACGCGCAGCCGGATTCACTGATACCCCGATTTGACTCGTCACAACTCGGCTTTACCTACTACAACCTGTTCCATGAAACCGGCTGGAGCGGTAACGACCGGGTAGCTGACACAACGCAGGCAACCATTGGTTTGTCCAGTGCCCTGTATAATGATCTAGGTATGGAAAAGCTGCGCGTGGGTGTGGCTCAGGCACAGTATTTTGCTGATCGTGAGCACGCGGGTCGTCCGGGTGATAACATTACAGGCTCTACTGCAGGCAGCTCCAATTTGGCCACTCTGGCCAACTGGAGTATCACGCCCAGCCTGAAGCTGAGTCATGATGGCGAAGTTGATCGCGACAGTTACGAGTTTCTGGAACACAACTACAAGCTAAGCTATCTGCCGGGTGACAAGCGCCTGCTCTACGTGAGTTATCGTGACAGTATCGAAAAGGATCTCAATGAAGGTGTTAAGCAGCTGGATGTAGCCTTTCGCTGGCCTCTTAACAAAAGCTGGACCAGTTACGGTCGCTGGCAACATGACCTGGACAACAGCGAAAACCTTGAAACCCTGCTCGGGGTCGAATACGCCAGCTGCTGCTGGAAGATGCGCCTTACCGGTCGCAGCTGGGTAGTTGATCCCAATACAGTTGCCCAAAACCAGTTTGAAACCGATACAGGCATCTTCCTGCAATTCGTTTTCCGAGGCCTTGGCGCCTTTGGACAAGGCAGTGGCCGCGAGTTCCTGGAAGATATCACCGGATATGATGAGGATGAAAATGGCTCTTTCTAAACTGAGGCACCCCCTGGCGGCCTTGCTACTGTTGGCCCTGCCGCTGACCTCCGTCAACGCCGAGTTACTCGATCGTGTAGCCGCCATCGTGAATGAAGATGTGGTTCTGGAAAGCGAGCTTGAACAACGGTTGGAGCTGGTGACTGAACAGATCAATGCCCGCGGTGAAGACACGCGCCTGCCACCCGAAAATGTCCTTAAACAGCAGGTGCTGGACCGCTTGATTCTGGAAAGCATTCAGACACAAATTGCCCAGCAGCAGGGCATCCGCGTCTCCGACCGCCAGCTGAACGATGCTCTGGAACGCATCGCGCAGCAAAACAACATGACGCTGGGACAGTTCCGCGAAGCACTGATTGCCGAGGGCCAGGATTACAACGCTGCTCGTGAGCAGATTCGGCGCGAAATTCTGCTCAGCCAGGTGCAGCAGAGTAACGTCAACCGTCGCATCAGTGTCTCTGACCAGGAGGTACAAAACTTCCTTGATTCAGAGTTGGGACAGCAGGAAATTCAGGCGGAATTTCAGCTGCGCAACATCCTGATCGCACTGCCTGACGGCGCTTCGCCCCAGATGATTCAGCAAGCCGAGGAGAAGTCACGCGACCTGTATCAGCAACTGCAGGAGGGTGCAGACTTTGCCGAACTCGCACTGGCGGTATCCAATGCCCCCAATGCGCTGCAGGGTGGGGAACTGGGCTGGCGGCGCGAGTCCGAACTGCCTGAACCACTGGCTGCAGCCATCGGCAAGCTGAGCCCTGGTCAGATCAGCCAGCCAGTTCGCACTCCCGGCGGCTTTCATATCCTCAAAGTTGAGGACAAGCGTGGTGGCAAGGTCCAGCTGGTGAATCAGGTTAAGGTACGCCATATTCTGCTGACGCCAAATGAGATTCGCAGCCCCGAACAGACCCGCCGCCTGATCGACGAGCTGTACCGCCGCCTGCAGGATGGCGAACCCTTTGATGAACTGGCCCGTCGCTACAGTGACGATGCCGCCAGCGGCTCGCAGGGCGGTGACCTGGGCTGGACCCAGAATGGCCAGATGGTGCCTGAGTTTGAGCAGGTGATGAACAGCACCGACAAGGGTGAGATCAGTGAGCCCTTCCAGTCCCGTTTCGGCTGGCACATTCTGCAGGTACAGGACTATCGTACACAGGATATGGGTGAGGAGATGCTGGAATCTCAGGCACGCAACAGCATTCGCCAGCGTAAGTTCTCAGAGGAATTGAACAACTGGCTGCGCGAGATTCGATCTCAAGCCTATATTGAGCGCAAGATTTGACTGTGAGTTGCCCACGCCTTGCCATCACCCCCGGGGAGCCTGCCGGTATAGGCCCTGAGCTCTGCGTACAGCTGGCCCAGCAGGCGTTTCCCTGCCAGCTGGTTGCCGTAGCGGACCCGGAGCTACTGCGCCAGCGTGCTGCAGCCCTGGGGCTTGAACTTGAAGTACTCCCCTTCAACAGTGTCGAACCTGCTGCGCCCGCTCAGCCTGGAGCCATTTACTGCCAGCCGGTACAGCTCACGGCCAAAAGTGAACCCGGCCTGCTGAACCCGGCCAACGCTTCCTATGTGCTGGAAACGTTGCGACAGGCAACGCTGGGCTGCCTTTCCGGCAGTTTCGATGCGCTAATAACGGCACCTGTACACAAGGGCGTAATCAATGACGCCGGCATCGCCTTTACCGGCCATACCGAGTTTCTGGAAGAGATGACCGGCAGTCACAAGGTCGTGATGATGCTGGCCACTGAAGGACTGAAAGTCGCCCTGGCTACCACTCACCTGCCTCTTTCCGCCGTATCCGCCGCCATCACCCAACCGCTGTTGCGTGATGTCATTACGGTGCTGCTGCATGATCTCAAGCGGTCATTTGGCATCAAGCAGCCTCGCATACTGGTGGCCGGGCTCAACCCCCATGCCGGTGAGGGTGGCCACATGGGCCGCGAAGAGATCGATGTGATCGAGCCGATACTGGCGGAATTCAGACAGCACAGAGCTGACCTGGTGGGCCCCCTGCCCGCTGATACGCTGTTCACCGAACACCATCTCAAGGATGCCGATGCGGTGCTGGCCATGTATCATGATCAGGGACTGCCCGTCCTCAAGTACAAGGGATTCGGTCGAGCGGCCAACATCACACTGGGGTTACCGATCATCCGCACCTCGGTTGATCACGGTACGGCGCTTGACCTAGCCGGCACTGGGCTGGCCGACATTGGCAGCCTTCAGACCGCGCTGCGTTTTGCCCTCGACATGGCCCGCCATCAATCAGGTAACTGATCAATGAGTAAAAAACCCGTTGGACACAAGGCGCGCAAGCGTTTTGGTCAGAACTTTCTGCACGATCAGGGCGTCATAGGACGTATCATCCGTGCCATTAACCCCCAGCCGGGCGAACATATGGTCGAAATCGGCCCGGGGCTTGGGGCTCTGACTGAAGAACTGCTGGACGCCTGCAATGGCGAACTGGATGCCGTGGAGCTGGATCGGGACCTGATTCCGGTCCTGCGCACGCAGTTTTTCCGTTTTGCCGACACCTTCACCATCCATGAAGCCGATGCACTCAAGTTCGATTTTGAGAGCCTGAAACAGGATGAACGGCCGTTGCGCATTGTGGGTAACCTGCCCTATAACATCTCGACACCGTTGATCTTTCACCTGCTCAGCTTCAATGGCCTCATTAAGGATATGCACTTCATGCTGCAAAAGGAGGTCGTTGAGCGCCTGGCCGCAGGTCCGGGTGAAAACCACTACGGCCGACTGGGGATTATGGCCCAGTATTATTGCCGTATAGAGCCTCTGTTTATCGTGCCTCCGGAGGCTTTTTCGCCAGCACCCAAGGTCGACTCAGCCATCGTTCGTCTGGTCCCCTATGCAGACCCCCCGGTTCCGGCAAAGGATGTGCACCTGTTGCAAACAGTCGTGCGTACCGCCTTCGGTCAGCGCCGTAAAACACTGCGCAACAACTTGAAAACGCTGATTGATGCCGATCAGCTGGAACAGCTGGGCATCGACCCGGGACTACGCCCGGAGCGGCTGACACTGGCACAATTTGTCAGCATCAGCGATGCTTTGACTGCGTCATGAGCCCTGCTCACAAGCAAGAGGAAACCGAAAAACTGATGCAAAATCTGGACTACAGTCGAAACATCGAGATCCGTGTCGACACCGCCTACCTGCCGGAACAGTCCGAGCCAGAGGCGCACCGTTTTGTTTTTTCCTACCGAATCAGCATTACCAACAACAATACCGAAAGTGTTCAGCTATTGAGCCGACGCTGGCGCATCACCGACGGCAATGAACATGTTCAGGAAGTTGAGGGTGAGGGCGTGGTTGGAGAAAAACCAGTCATCGAACCTGGCCATACCTACGAGTACACCAGCGGCACCGTGCTTGCTACTGAGGTTGGCAGCATGCAGGGACACTACCATATGGTAACGGGTGACAATCAAGGCTTTGACGCTCAGATCCCCCCGTTCACTCTGGCTCAGCCCAACGCACTGCACTGAGTGTCAGAACAGCCCCGGTTGACGCCGGGGCTGCGTTGCCCAGTCGACAAAGCCACAAATCCCGGGCCGCTGTTGCTCCAGCCTCTGTGCAAACCAGCGCGCCAGCTCAGGCGCCCTCGCATTATCGGGCGAGTGCATGAATATGAAGGGGGTCCTGCCCTCATCAATCCATTTCAGTACCTGTCCAACCCAGGGTTCAAGCCACTGATAGCCCTGCTCCAGTGCCAGCGGTGCAATGAATCTCACCATGGGTGTTAACCCTGTCGCCAATACTCTCAGCGGCAGATCCGGTTTCTGCTGAAGTGCCTCTCGACTGACAGGGTCAGCCGCCGGGTTGGCAAACAAAGCTCTGGTATCAAAACTGATCCGATTGATCCCCGTTTCCATCAGCAGTCTGTTCAGACAGCGCTCCGGCTCTCCGCCCTGAAAAAACGCCTGATGCCGAACCTCTACCCCGTAACGCACGCCGGCTGGCAGCTGCTGCAGAAAGCGTTCAAGCAGAGTCAGGTCGCTCGGCCCGAAGCTGGCGGGCAGCTGCAGACAGAGCATTCCCAACCGCTGCTCCAGCAACAGCATATGATCCAGAAACGCACCCAGTTCAGCTCCGCAACTGCGCAGACGCGCTGCATGGCTGATGCTTTGGGGAAATTTGAAGCAGAAACGGAAATCTGCAGACGTTTGGCTCTGCCAACGCAACAACGTATCGCGCCCGGGAAGCCCATAGAAGGTCGTATTACCTTCCACTGAATTGAAGCAGGCGGCATACTGGGCCAGATCGGATTGCTGTGCATCCGTCTGGAAACTGTTATCCCACTGCGGATGTTTCCATTGCGGCAGGCCAATATAGTAGTCTGACGACATCGGTAGGGTCTTGTTATACTGCGACTTCACATTCCAGTGCCGACATTGGCACGGCTGTACAGGGTACTCAAAAACAATGGATTTCGCCTCACTTCTCGGCATTTTTTCAGGCATTGCCCTGATCGTCAGCGCCATCCTGTTGGGCGGAAACCCCGATGTATTCGTCAACGTCCCCGGCCTGATGATCGTAGCCGGCGGGACTATTGCAGCCACACTGCTGACAGTACAGTTCAAGGATGTACTGAACGCCTTTAAGGCGGCCTGGATCGTATTCACCCAAGACAAAACCAATGCGCAGGAAATGATCGATACCATGCTTGAGCTGAGCCGGGTATCACATCGCCATGGTCTGTTGAAACTGGGGGATGTGGAAAGTGATTCTCACGTACTGAAGCGCGCCTGCAACCTGCTGGCCGAAGCCGCATCCGAGCAAGTAATAAGGAACACCCTGCAGAATGAGATCGATTCACTGATCGCACGTCATCACTCGGTACAGGACGTGTTTCGCAAGATGGCAGCCTATGCACCGGCTTTCGGCATGCTGGGCACCCTGATCGGTCTGATCCAGATGCTCAGTCAGTTGAGCAACCCGGAAACCATTGGCCCCGCGATGGCCGTTGCTCTTTTGACAACCTTCTATGGTTCGCTTCTGGCCACCATGGTGTTCCTGCCCATTGCCGGCAAACTCCACGCGCGCACCCTGTCTGAGGTCACCAATCTGGAGATTATTCGGGAAGGCTGCATCAGTATCCTCACCAATGACCATTACATGCATGTCTACGAACAGCTGGCCTCCTACCTGCCCGAAGCCCAGCGCAAGCCGATTAAAATCGGCAAGGCACAAAAGCCCGGTGAAGAGAATGCCAAAGCAGCTCGCAAGAAGCCTGAGGCTTCGCGGTGAGCAGTCGTCGACGTGAACTGACAGACGACTCCGGCTCTCCAGGCTGGTTGATGACCTACGCCGACCTGATGACGTTGCTGCTTGTGTTCTTTGTTTTGCTGTTCTCCATGTCCAACCTGGAAAAGGAACGCTTTGCCGATGCAATGCGCTCATTTCAGACAGCTTTCCAGCGTGCCGTCTCCGGTGCGCCCAACAGTATCGTTCCACTGGAACACAACGCCCCAACCACTGACTCAACCGAAATTAACGATACCATTTTGCAAACGCCGGAAGAGCGTCCACAGTCCGATCAGGATTCTGATGCAGACCAGGAAGCACGCGCACTGGAGCTTGAGTGGCAGCAACTGACGCGTGACATGCAGCGAGCGTTTGAGCTGATGCAGATGCAAGATGCGGTCGAAATAGGCGCACCCAAGGATGGCAAGCTGTCTCTGCGCGTCAAGGGAGCAGCCCTGTTTGGCTCCGGCTCTGCCGAGTTCAATCGCGCCATGCTGCCGATGCTGGATGCACTGCTTGAGACGCTGGTGATCAACCCAGGCTACAAGCTGGAAATTCAGGGTCATACCGATGATATTCCGATCAGCACAGCTCAGTTCCCGTCAAACTGGGAATTGTCGGCCGTACGTGCCACCACAGTACTGCGCTATATGGTCGATGCAGGTATCAACCCCAAACGGCTGACGGCAACCGGCTATGGCTCTTCGATTCCGCTTGTACCGAACATCTCGCCAGAAAACAGGGCCATTAACCGCCGCATTGAATTCGTTTTGGAAAAACGGGCTGTAGAACAATGAAACCAAGGATCCATATTCCAGAGCTGGCCGACAACGGACGCAGGGCGTATCGCCTCAAGGTAAACGAGGACGACCCCATCTGGGTTGAAATACAGGGTATGAGCGTACACCTGGAAGACCTGTCTGAAACCGGCATCGCCTTTTTTGCTGAAGCAGACCTGTCGCTCCAATGCTATCCGGTCAGGCTGAAATTCCAGATTAATGATCGCGCATTCAGTTTTGACTGCTCACTCCAGCTGGTGCGCCAGGTAAATGAACTCTGGTGTGGCGACCTGTCGGGCCTGTCCGAGTTTGAGCACAGAATGCTGTCGCAGTTCGTAACCTGGTGCCAAACACGTGCCATCCGACGCGATAGAATGAAAACGTAATAAACTCTTGACCTTAGCTTAATCCGTGCGTAGTATACGCGTCATCAAGTTGATGCGGGGTGGAGCAGTCTGGTAGCTCGTCGGGCTCATAACCCGAAGGTCGTTGGTTCAAATCCAGCCCCCGCTACCAAATTTTAAGAGGCAGATCAGGTACTTACCGATCTGCCTTTTTTCATTGTGTGCCCAGAACACTGTCATGTGACAAATTGTGACAAACCCTGTGACATAAAAACGCTCCCATCCAACTGGTCACTTTTTGACCTGACCTTAAGGCGTCCTTGCCTCACATCTGTACTCTTGGCGCTTCATGCGAACCAGTGCCGGGTTTTGAGTGCTCCTTCCTTACACTGATCGCCCGTCTGCTCATCCAGTGTGAATTCGAGGAAGTCTCCCTATATTGCTCCACCTCCAGACCTTCGTGACCACAGCGGCTCTAGAGGCCTGAACACACTCCGTACTGGCTACCACTCTACTCCTGAGCCAGAGGGTCGCCCTCTCCCCCCTCATCTTTGACATGCGTTATGAGGCTCTCAATCTCACAATTGAAGTAGAAGCAGAGCTTATCCAGATTATCCGTCACCGTACTACTGCCTTGGTGGTTCAACATCTTTGACAGGGTCATCCTGTTGATTCCCGTTTCCTTAGCAATCTCAGAAACAGTAATCCTTCTTTTCTCCTGGAATTCCTTTTCGGCGATCAGTTCCTTGAGGTGATAACGAATCATGCATACCTCTGATAAAAACAATTATCACAAGATGCTTGAAATAATCATCTGATGCGTTATATTAACAATCAGATGATAATTTAAATCATCAAACGATAGCTTAAAGACGAAGAGGCATGATCTCATGAACAACACATACCTGACAACGGAAGAGCTGTCCTCCCGCATCAAGTACGACCCTCGCACTATCCGGCAGAACCTGAAGGACTCAGTGCTTATTGAAGGCAAGCACTACATTCGCCCTTTCGGTGGCCGGAAGATCCTCTACATCTGGGAGACCATCGAAGAAGACATGCTCAACGTTACACATGCGAGCAGCCTGGAGATCCCGATGGCAAACGGCGGGGTGTGCTATGGGTAAGGTCCGGGCACGGAAAGAAACAGGCAACCTCTACATGGATTTCAACTACATGGGTGTGCGCTGCCGGGAACAGACCGCCCTGCCCGATACCCCGTCAAACAAGAAGAAGGTGGAGGCTTTGCTGAAGCGCATCGAAGCATTGATTGTGCTCGACCAGTTCAACTATGCGGATTTTTTCCCAACCAGTAAAAATGTCAAAAAGTTTGCTGAAAAGCCTAATTTTGTTGCAGCAACTGAGAGCAACGAGAAGAACAACGGCAGCAGCTGCCCTCTCTTCTCTGAGTTTGCCGAGCAGTGGTTCTCTGAGGTCAAAATTGAATGGCGTAACTCGCATATCCGCAATGTGCGCTCACTGCTGGACAGTTCTATCTTGCCGTTTTTTGGTGAAAAACCGCTCGATCAGATCACCAAGGGCGATCTGATGGAGTATCGCAGCCAGCAGTCAAAGCTGCCAGGACGCAACGGGAACACGTTCATCTCAGCCAAAAGCCTGAACAACCGCATGGGTCTGGTGAAGCTGATCATGGACGAAGCATCGGATCGCTTCGGTTTTGAGAATCCTTATCGGAACATCAAGCCACTCAGGTTGCAAAAGGTACACATCGAGCCGTTCTCGCTGCTTGAAGTCAACCGCATCATTGAAAACGTGCGTGAAGACTACCGCAACTACTACACCCTGCGGTTCTTTACCGGCATGCGCTCTGGCGAGATCGATGGTCTCAAATGGGAATACATCGACTTCGACAAACGCCAGATTCTGGTTCGAGAGACCTTGATCGCTGGTCAGACGGAATACACCAAGACCGATGGCTCGCAGCGGGAGATTCCGATGCTCGGCCCTGTGTATGACGCGCTGAAAGACCAGTTCCAGAGTACCGGCAGGTTGAGCCCCTATGTGTTCTGCAACACCGAAGGCAAGCCATTGGACCAAAACAACGTTACCAAGCGTGTCTGGTATCCGCTCCTGCGTTACCTAGGACTCAAAAAGCGCCGTCCTTATCAGACCCGCCATACCTGCGCCACGCTGCTGCTGGCATCCGGCGAGGTCGCAGAGTGGGTTGCACGATTCCTTGGGCACTCCTCCACGGAAATGCTGTTCAAGGTCTACTCGCGCTATATCCCTAACCTGACGCGAATGGACGGCTCTGCATTTGAAAACCTTGTTCGCACTCACAAAGACAAGAACGACCAGTCATCCGACTGACAGGAGAAACGTTATGAACATTTCTAACACCTTGGCTGACCATACACAGCCGTATCACGACCTTCTGCGCATCACCAGCCTGGTCACCCACACCGATCAGGACGGAGAACCTGTTCATGAG
Organism: Marinobacterium sp. MBR-111; assembly: GCF_040547585.1. Taxonomy (NCBI): domain Bacteria; kingdom Pseudomonadati; phylum Pseudomonadota; class Gammaproteobacteria; order Oceanospirillales; family Oceanospirillaceae; genus Marinobacterium; species Marinobacterium sp. MBR-111. The sequence continues at coordinate 5,492 of NZ_JBEPQA010000013.1, read as the reverse complement.
TTGAAACTCAGCTGCTGGAGCATGACATATACGGCATTTGCCAACGCACAGTGCTGGATCGAGGCCGATGCATTAGGTCACCTGTCGCTGGTTGAGGTAATGGGGCACTGTGTCTGGGAGGATCAAATCCCCGTGCTCTACCTGACCTATATTGGCAAGCCCAAGCTGGACCAGTTTATGTCTCTTCCCTGCTTCTATACTCTGCCTCGGGACCTCTGTCCTTTGCCGGATATTTCAGACCAGCTGGTACATGCAGTTGTTGGCTTGAAAACCAAGCCCCTTCAGCACTTCGTGAAGCTGGTACTTGAACGCCGTGATCGCCTTCAAGCGTTCATGCAACTGCCGGCCAGTCAGAATGATCATCACGCCTACCCAGGGGGATTGCTTGAACATTCACTGTCGGTTGCACGTAATGTAATTGGCATGATCCAACTGAACGAGCCCGAAATGCCGATCGAGATGCAAGAAGCTGGATTTATCGCCGGGCTCCTGCACGACATTGGTAAGACGGGACCTATCGCAAGGGTGGCTTTCAGCAACCCATGGCATTGCTAATGGATCATGACCAGCTGACTCTTGAGCTGTGCGCCGTCGGGTTATCCTACCTGGATCGTGCAATACCGGAAATTGCAACAATGTTGCGGCATGTTTGGACCTGTGCAACACCCGGGGCACGCTATGGAAAACCCGCAATGACAACTCTGGCTCGGTATCTCCGGGATGCCGATGGCCAAAGCGCCATGAGTAACACCCATAAGCGGGTTTCACGCAACTATTCAAAGCGGGGCATGCTCAGCAGCAAGCACCAGCGCCTTTGGCTCCCCGCCACCAATCAACCTGTGTACAAGTCAGCTTGAATTTTTATCTGAGTACTGCTGCATGGAAACCCGTATTAACTTTTAAGGATAACGTCTATGTCCGATAAAGATCCCGCCATGAAGAATATTACCGAAGTCGACTCAGGGTTCATGGTTCGTAAACACGTCAACGGCAAGCGCCATCAGCTGTTTTTCGGCAATGCTGCCTACGGTAGCCGAGATCAAGCACTGGCAGCGGCCATGCGCGCGCGCGATGAGCTAGTCTCCTCACTGGAAGAGAAGCGCGTACTGCCAACCTACAATTACCATAATCCAACCGGGCTGACGGGGATATCATGGCACTGCAAAGCCAACCCTCACCGCAACGGCAATATCTCTCATCAATTCCGTGTGCAGGCACCTAATACAGCAGGTGGAAAAGCATTTAAAACCAGCTTCTCAGTCAAAGAACACGGACTCTGGAAAGCATACCTCAATGCCGTTGTCTGGCGGATTGAACACACATTTTCTCTGCTGGAAGAAGCACCGAATACCGCCCGTTCGTTCCGGCATTTTATGACTCATTATCTGGATACGCTTACTCATTCAGCGCCAGGACCACACCGAGATGAATTGAATCTTCGCTTGAGCGCACTACTCGCAGATACCACTACACCAAAAACCATCTGCATAATGGTGATCGAGTTGCTGGTGGCCGAACGGCGGTACGCTGCCTGAAGCGCCTTTTACTCCCCGGGCCAGTCATACCGGCATGACCGGCCCGTAACACCTCCCTCAATACACCCTGAAGTTCCACTCTCTCGCTCTCACATTTCCACAACCGTCTGGTACGATAGTGTTTTTCACCAGTCGGATCTGCCAATGGCCACCCAGTCCAGCACACTCTATCAACTTCATATTGAACTGGAACATGTTCGGCCCGCCGTATGGCGCCGCCTTCTGCTGCCCGCCGAGATGAGACTGAGTGAGCTGCACCCCATTTTACAGGCCGCGATGGGCTGGCAGGATCTGCACTACTACTGCTTCGTCACGGCTGATCAGCGATTCTTCACTGATGAAGAAGTCATAAACCAGGGCTTTGAGGAATGGCAGGACGATACAACGGCTCGTTTGCAGGATGTACTGACGACGACCAAGCCGGAGCTGTTCTACGAATACGATTTTGGTGACGGCTGGCGACATCGTATTCGTCTGGAAAAATCACTGCCATTAATTGGCGCACAACCAAGTGAGGCACTCTGCCTTGCCGGTGAAAACGCCTGCCCACCCGAGTCTTGTGGTGGGATACCGGGCTACGATCACCTTATCGCTATCCTGAAAGACCCTCAGCATGATGAGTATGACGAGCTATGTGACTGGCTTGGCACTGACTCCTTTGATCCTGCTCACTTCGATAAAAAGTCTGTTAATGCCCGATTGGAGGCGATGCACCACTACAGCCCGTTGCTGGTTCACGATGAGCTCTTTGAGGCCTTCAAGTCCGTACAGCCTGAAATTGACCGGCTGTTACAGCAGGGTGAGTTTGAGTCCGACATGATCAGACAGGCATTTATTGATCAGTTTTTGCTTCACATCATGGAGGATGATGAGCAACCGCTGGTTGAGCTGCCGATGTCGCCTCACCTGCTGCATCAGCTACTCTATCACCCCTTTGAAGCCCCGGAAGTGCTGCAGTTTAACCCTACAGCGGCTACGCCTGAAAACTCGCCACTGTTGGCGCTGTTCAAGACGCTGGCCGAGTGCGCTGAGGAAAAGGGCATCAAACTGACCAAAAAAGGCAACCTGCCACTGGCCGTGGTGCGCAAAATGGTCGATGCAGTCGATCCCGATCTACTGCACTACAATCAATTTATCTGGCAAAGAGGGTATCGCTCCGAAGAGGATGTGCCACCCGTAAATTACAGCCGCATCATCGCAATCGTGAGTGGCCTGTGTCGGGTCGTGAAAGGTCAGTTAGTGCTCACACGAAAAGGCCGGGCCATTCTGAAAAAGCAGGACTGGGCTGCTGCCTTCCACACCCTGATGCAGGGGCTGTTTACCCAATTCAACTGGGCCTATGTGGATAACTATCCGGCAATGCCATCAATCCGATTAACGGCATTGGTTTTGCTTTACCGTCTGCACACACAGCAGAGCAAGCTCAAAAGCGTTGATGCAGCCCGGTACCTGAGAGAGCTTTTCCCGCACATGATGGCTGAGCTCGAAGAAGAAGGCTTCCGTATCTACCGAGAACCCGGTGAAGTATTCACTGATGTAATCAAACATCGCCTGGCGACACTGCTCACGCTGGCGGGGCTGATCGAGCTCGAGCAGGATCAAAAAACCGTTATGCTTGAAAAGGATGATTCATGCTTGGAGTTGAGCCCGCTTGGCAAGAAGTATTTCGAGTGGAAAAGTTAATTAAGTCCGATTAACTCTTTGCACTCGATAGGCTACTTGACGCCTGGTAACGCCCAGTATCTTCGCTGCTTGAGTAAGATTACCACCTGCTCTATCAACAGCTAATTGGTAGATTCGATTTAGATGGGTTTCCATGTCGACCGAGCTATCAATCAGTGATTCGTATAGATTATCCATGCGCCCCTCATCTATTTTGCACAGGTGTCCTCCTGAATCGAGTCCAGCACCTACAATGGATAATCCAACCTTACCCGGGAATAGATGTTCGATCTCTATATTCCCCCCCTCAGGGGCCAGAAGGACAGCCCTTTCGATAAGGTTCTCCAGCTCACGTATATTTCCAGGCCACTCGTAGTCACTCATGGCTTGAATTGCCCCATCAGTAATACCATTTATGGATTTCCCATAAAGCGGCAAATACTTATCCAACATCGCCTGAGCTAATAGTGGAATATCTGATTTGCGTTCACGCAGAGGTGGTATATTGACTGGGTAAGTCGCTATACGGTAAAAAAGATCTGCCCTGAAGGCACCGTCAGCTATTGCCTTTTCTAGATCTACATTAGTAGCAGCAATAAGCCTCACATCGACTTTTCGTGTCTCGTTGTCTCCCAACCGCTCGACCTCACCGCTTTGCAGTACACGTAGCAGCTTTACTTGTGCAGAGGGCGAAAGATCACCAACCTCATCAAGAAAAAGTGTACCGCCATCTGCCCGTTCAAAACGTCCTGGGCGAGACTCCTGGGCGCCCGTATATGCACCTCGACGTACACCAAATAACTCGGCTTCGATTAGCTCGTTTGGTATGGCAGCACAGTTGATTGCTACAAAAGGTTGCTCTGCACGATCACTGTTATCGTGTAACCATTTAGCAAACACCTCTTTGCCAACTCCTGTCTCACCGAGAAGCAGTACATTTATAGGACCACGACAAGCTTTATGTAGAAGATCGAAAGCCTTTACAAACCCGGAGGACTGTCCGACCAGGTTTCCTCTATTCAGGGGTTCAAGTTTAGGTCTGGAACCGCGAAGCTGTTGCAGCTGCTCTTCGAGATCACAGGCAGAAGTCTGGCCTTGATCCGTCCTAAACAAGTCGATATAACTGTCATCATTCCACTCTTCAGCAGGCTTCCCGATGACGAGGCAGTGAGAATCACCTTTGCAGGCACATTCAACTTCTCGAAAAACGATGAACCTCCGAAAAAAGGTACTGACATAACCTGAGGCATAGCCAACAAGCGTCCAACATCTAACATCGTCCCCAACACCAAACTGCTGGATATGTGCTTCTGCCTCCCATGAGCCCTCCATGCGGACGTGTCCATCAAAGCTGCCCTGCTCCCAGTCTATCTTTGCTTGAGTAATTTCAGCTTTAACATGCCCCTCAAATGCGTGAAGCTCAGGACCAATTTTGAATACATCATAATCATCACCCGCTCCATACAACTGCGTTGCAACCTGTGCATCCAATTGGCCAGCTCTGAATCCAAGGCGTATCAAAACCCCACGGGCACGAGCCTCGCCCATACTCGAAAACAGTTCATCTCTTAAGCCGCTCAATGCCTGAGTATGCAAGAGCAACATGCGATTTTCGCCCAACCAAATGTGGCCATTGTCGATGTTGAATTTGAGCTTCGAGCGGAGATTGAAATGCTCGATCAATCTTTTCTCACTCATACATTATCCACTCAAGTTACTTCTAATAATGGCGGCTCTGCTCGGCATCACCCCGCCACACTTGGAGCGGAGCTTGGCCTCTGGGAGGAAATACAAACCTAAGCCAGTGCCAAAATGGCCTCACATGCTTGCTTGACCTTCTGGTATGCCGGTCGAACCTGCTGTGCCCCCAGCTCTCGGGCCTTCAGCAACTCGCCTCGCTCAGCCAACTTGAAAATCACATCCCGAGAAGAGCGATAATCCTTGACAGCTGCACGCAATGTACTTACCAGTCGATCTTTCAACAAGGGATCCGTATTCATGTAGTTTGCACCGCCAATTCGATCCATCTGTATGTCGATAAAGCCATCAATTTGCCGAACTCGCTGTACAAATGGTACTACCTGACCAGAGTCTCGTACATTCATAATCATGATGTTATTCAATCGTATCTCTTCGATTAGATCCATGAGAATCGCTCGATCACTTGCCGTTACATCCAAGTCACTGGCCATATCTTTAACCTGATTCCGTGACTTAAAACTCAGCTTCGCATCTCCACACACCTGTAACCACGCGGCCTGCGGCGGTAATATGGACGCCATTCTCGATTCACCC
>NZ_JBEPQA010000012.1:0-113665 GCF_040547585.1 Marinobacterium sp. MBR-111 | reverse complement strand
CCTGACAGTCCGGGCAGGCGTAATAACTCACCCCCATATCCCGCGTTCTACAATACGTAATAGATGTAATCGCCCGCCGGTTTTTCCGTGGCTGAGGCGATTCATCCAACGCCGCTTTATACGACTGAAATAGCCGTTGCATCGCTCTATTCGGCATGTCCCTATGCCTCTTTAAAATCTCGCACTCCACCGCGAAGCGGTTATGTTCAACATTATAATACTGCGCATGCGCATATTTAATCTCAGCCGAAGACTAGGAAAGTTGTCGTAAGCACCTGAAGAGAAAGAAGAAATCGAGATACCACAGTCATTCTCTTCCGGTGAAAACGAGCATGCGCGTTTTGCAGCTTTGCCGTGCGTGTGATCCTGCAACGGCCAGGCCATAGTTACCTGATACTGAACGATTTTCCCGCCTGTTACCAGTGACAAATGAGCACCGCTAAGTGACAAAGCAGGCAACACCGGCACGTGGCCTTCAATACACTGTATAAAATCACAGAAACTCAGATCAGCTTGTCCACAGGCCAAGTGGTAAACGGATCGATCAGCTGATTCCTGCGAATGCCTGCAATGTGCGCAAACCAGCATATACCGGCCACTGCCTTTCACCTTTTGCCCGACACGGAGGTAACATAGGCAGCCTGTAATCTTGCCAACACGGCCAAGCAGGAGTGCCTATGAAAGTCATGATCGATCTCTGTGTTATTCCGATCGGCGTCGGTGTTTCGGTATCCGAGTATGTTACGGCCTGTCAGCGGGTGCTGGAAGATGCCGGTCTTGAACACCAGTTGCATGCCTACGGTACCAATATAGAAGGGGACTGGGATGACGTCATGGCAGCGGTGAAGCGCTGTCACGAAGTTGTTCATGAGATGGGAGCACCGCGCATCAGCTCGTCCATGCGTCTGGGGACCCGAATCGACCGGGAACAAAGCATTCAGGATAAAATTCAGAGTGTGGCCGACAGGCTGGCAAACGATTCAGCACTGGGGTGAGTGACATGCCCATGAGCAAGCCCAAAGCGTTCAATTACCTCAGTGGCTACAGTCCGCAGGTTCAGCAGCAGGCACAGGCGTTGCTGGATAACGAAAAGTCCGGCGTCTGGCTGTTGAAGAAGTACCCTCAGGCGCATGATCTGGCGTCCGAAAGGGCCCTGTATGATTATGCGCAGGGGATCAAAAACCAGTATATGCGCAGCTCGTCGCCGATCAGCAAGGTGATCTATGACGACAAGATCCATATCATCAACAATGCGCTGGGCCTGCATACCTATGCGTCGCGGGTGCAGGGCAAGAAGCTGAAATCGAAAAACGAGATTCGGATCTCTTCGCTGTTTCGCAAGGTGCCGGAGCCGTTCCTGCGCATGATTCTGGTGCACGAGCTGGCACACCTGCGCGAGAAGGAGCACGACAAGGCGTTCTACAAGCTCTGCTGTTACATGGAGCCGGATTACCACCAGCTGGAATTCGAGCTGCGCCTGTACCTGTGTCATCGCGATCGCTTTGGCGATCTTTGGTGAAATTTAACGGGATGGCGGCACGTACAGGATCAGTCAGATAAACGTCCACGCCAGTATGCGGGTGATTTTATTCCCCTGTTTCATCTCGATTTCCCGCACGTCAACGGCGCCAAGTTTGCGGATCAGTTTGGTGGCAGGCTTCAGGTTTTCCGCTTTCGATACCAGGCTGGTAAACCAGCGGCATTGTGTTGAAAAGGCATTGCTTTCTTTAATCATCTTTTTAAGGAACGCCTGCTCGCCGCCCTTGCACCAGAGTTCCGCTGCCTGGCCGCCGAAGTTCAGCCTGGACGAAGTGGCCGTTTTATCACCGCGGTTACGTGCCAGGTTGTTGAGTTTACGGCGGGTGCCTTTGATTGCCTCTTCTTGCGAGGCATGGAAGGGCGGGTTACACACGCTCACATCAAAAAACTCGCCGGCCTGAATAATCCCCTCAAAGATGTGATTCTTGTCGTATTGCGTACGCAGGGTAAAGCGCTCTTGCAGATTGGGATTTTGGGCGATAATCGCGGCGACGTTGTCCAGTGATTGTGGATTGATATCAGAGCCCACGCATTGCCAGCCATAAAGCTGGCAGGCGATTAGCGGGTAGATGCCATTGGCGCCCGTGCCGATGTCCAGCAAGGTGACGCTGGGCGAGGTATCAGCTTGATTGGCAGCAGGCGCGCCAAGGCCAAGCAGGTCTGCAATGTAATGGATGTAGTCGGCTCGTCCGGGAATGGGCGGGCACAGCGCGCCTGCAGGAATATCCCAGTCGACAATGCTGTAATGCTGCTTTAACAGCGCGGCATTCAGGGCTTTCACCGCCAGCGGGTCGGCGAAGTCGATAGACAGGTTGCCGTACGCATTCTTGATGACATATTGGGCCAGCGGAGGGTAGCTGTTGAGCAACGCTGGAAAATCATAGCCGTACCTGTGCAGATTTCGTGGGTGCAGGCCTTTGCGATCAGGTTGGGCAGGGCTTTTTTCTGTATGACGGCGTGGGCGCACAGCAGTATATCCGAAGTTCAGGCTTCAGCCGGTGGGTGATATCGAGTGAGGCCGTGATTATAGCGCTGGTCCATAAGCCGGGTATACAGGGCCCCTGCCTGCGCTGTTGCGACCCTCTGCAAGTCCTGTCACCCGTCCACTACGTCATTTGACGTACCCCTCTGCGTCATTGAGCGCATACCCCCTCTTGTCCCCCTTGGGAATAATCGGTCAGGCACTGAGTTGTTTTCCCGGCCTCGTCGAGGCCTGACCGATAACGAAGGTTTCGCCCGCACTGCACGGATGCGGAACCAAAGGGGGTACTGCAATGAAGATCAAATCACTGGCTGCCGGCGTTGCTCTGACGATTGGCGTTTCTTCTCTGTCCTTCAATGTTCTGGCGGCGGATACCATCAAGGTGGGTGTGCTGCACTCACTGTCCGGCACCATGGCGATCAGCGAAACCACGCTGAAAGACACCGTATTGATGATGATCGAGGAACAGAACAAGAAGGGCGGGCTGCTGGGCAAACAGCTTGAGCCGGTTGTGGTAGACCCGGCCTCGAACTGGCCGCTGTTCGCCGAGAAAGCGCGTGAGCTGCTGACCCAGGAAGAGGTCGATGTCATCTTCGGCTGCTGGACCTCGGTATCCCGCAAGTCGGTCCTGCCGGTACTGGAAGAACTGAACGGCCTGATGTTCTATCCGGTGCAGTATGAGGGCGAAGAGTCCTCCAAAAACGTCTTTTACACCGGTGCGGCTCCCAACCAGCAGGCGATCCCGGCGGTGGATTACCTGATGAACGAGCTGGGTGCTGAGCGCTGGGTGCTGGCCGGTACCGACTACGTGTATCCGCGCACCACCAACAAGATCCTCGAAGCCTACCTCAAGTCCAAGGGTGTGGCGGAAGAGGACATCATGATCAACTACACCCCCTTCGGTCACTCCGACTGGCAGTCGATTGTCTCCGATATCAAGAAGTTTGGCGGTGCGGGCAAGAAGACCGCGGTGGTGTCCACCATCAATGGCGATGCCAACGTGCCGTTCTACAAGGAGCTGGGCAACCAGGGCGTCTCCTCAGAGGATATCCCGGTGGTGGCCTTCTCCGTGGGTGAAGAGGAGCTGTCCGGTATCGACACCGGCCCGCTGGTGGGTCACATGGCAGCCTGGAACTACTTCCAGAGCGTGGATACTGACCTCAACAGCGAATTTATCCAGAAATGGCACGCTTTTACCGGTGATGATTCGCGTGTGACCAACGACCCGATGGAGGCCACCTATATCGGCTTCAACATGTGGGCTCAGGCAGTAACGGCTGCCGGGACCACCGATGTTGACGCCGTTGAACAGGCGATGATCGGCCAGGGAGTACCCAACCTGACTGGCGGCGTTGCCGTAATGAACAAGAATCACCATCTGAGCAAGCCGGTGCTGATCGGTGAAATTCAGGACGACGGTCAGTTCGAGGTGGTCTGGGAGACCGAAGGTGTCGTGGCGGGTGATGCCTGGTCCGACTTCCTGCCGGGCTCCAAAAATCTGATTGCTGATTGGACCGCGCCGATCACATGCGGCAACTACAACGTGGAAACCCAGTCCTGTGGTGGTCAGGCCAACTGATCCATCGACTCTCAGCGGCCCCGTCTGACGGGGCCGCCTGCACAATTTCTGGAGTGACCCCGTGAAACGATTACTGGCGATCTGCTGTTACTGCTTCGGCCTGCTGCTGTCGTTGTCGGCAACGGCCGCCGAAAAACCCTTGCCACCCGCGCTGGCTCCGCATCTGGAGGCGCTGACCGAAGCGTCCCTGAGCCAGACGATACCGGTGCTCGAAACCCTGGAAGCTGAAGGGGGGGAGGCGGTGCAACCGCTGTTTCTCCATCTGCTGGAGGGGGATCTGTATTTCATCAAGTCCAGCCGCCAGGTGATTGCCGTCACCGAATCGGCCGGCAAGGATACCTTCATCGACATGCTCAGCGGTGTGGAAATCGAACCGCTGTCCAGTCGTGAGATCAAGAAAATTCGCGTCAACAACCGTCTGCGAGGCCATCTGCGTGATGCCATCGCACGCCTTCAGTTGGGCTCCGCCAGTGCATCGGTTCGCGAAAGCGCCGTGCGTGCGCTGCTGTCCGACCTGGATGCGAATACCCTCAGTGTCATTCGTGAGGCGCGCCTGAATGAAAGCGCCGCAAACGTGCGTGAGGTGATGGACATGGCGCTGGCCCTGAACCGCCTCAATACCGCTGCAGAAGCGTCGGACCGCATCGAAGCGATCGGCCAGCTGGAAGGTAGCCTTGAAGGTGATGTGCGCAATGCGCTGAACCGCATTGCCGACAACGACCCTTCCCCCCAGGTACAGCAGGCTGCGCAAAAGGCATTGGTCGGCATCGAGCAGAAGGTCGAGTTCTACGCCTTTATCGACCAGCTGTTTTTCGGCCTGAGCCTCGGCTCGGTGCTGTTGCTGGCGGCGATAGGTCTGGCCATTACCTTTGGCGTGATGGGCGTAATCAACATGGCTCACGGCGAGATGATCATGCTGGGGGCCTACACCACTTACGTGGTACAGCTGTTGATGCCGAACCATATCGAATATTCGCTCTGGGTCGCGATTCCGGCCGCTTTCGTTGTGTCCGGCATGGCCGGTGTACTGCTTGAGCGTCTGGTAATCCGTCATCTGCACGGTCGCCCGCTGGAAACCCTGCTGGCAACCTTTGGGGTCAGTCTGATCCTGCAGCAGCTGGTCCGGACGGTGTTTTCGCCACTGAACCGTCAGGTGGCGTCGCCCGAATGGATGAGCGGCTCCTGGGAGATCAACCCGGTCCTGTCGCTGACGCTGAACCGTCTTTATATCCTCGCCTTCGCGCTGCTGGTGTTCTTTGCGCTGATGATGTTGCTGAAGAAAAGCTCGCTGGGGCTTAACGTGCGGGCCGTTTCACAGAACCGCAGCATGGCTAAATCCATGGGCATTCCCACCGGTCGCGTTGATGCGCTGACCTTCGGTCTGGGCTCCGGTATCGCCGGCATCGCCGGGGTGGCGCTGAGCCAGCTGACCAACGTGGGGCCGAATCTGGGCCAGTCCTACATCATCGATTCTTTCATGGTGGTGGTGTTTGGTGGCGTGGGCAACCTGTGGGGCACGCTCGTTGCGGCGTTCTCGCTCGGTATCGCCAACAAGTTCCTGGAGCCGGTCACCGGTGCCGTCCTCGCGAGCATTCTGGTGCTGGTCTTCATCATCCTGTTTATCCAGAAGCGTCCCAAGGGACTCTTCCCGCAGAAAGGGAGGGCGGCTGAATGAACTGGCTGACTCAGCTATTTGCCGCCGGTCGTACCCCCGGTAACCGGGTACTGCCATTCGTGATCGTGTTGCTTGGCGTCACCACGCTGGCGTCAATGGCCAACCTGATGCTGCCGGAAAGCTCGCCGCTGCACGTCAGCACCTACACCATCACCCTGCTGGGCAAGTATCTCTCCTATGCGATGCTGGCGCTGGCGGTGGATGTGATCTGGGGGTACTGCGGCATCCTCAGTCTGGGCCACGGGGCGTTCTTCGCGCTTGGCGGCTATGCCATGGGCATGTACCTGATGCGCCAGATCGGTGATCGCGGCGTCTACGGCAACCCGGATCTGCCGGACTTCATGGTGTTCCTCAACTGGGACAGCCTGCCCTGGTACTGGATGGGCATGGACCAGTTCTGGTTTGCCATGCTGATGGTGCTGGCCGTGTCCGGGCTGCTGGCGTTCGTGTTCGGCTGGCTGGCATTCCGCTCACGTGTGACCGGTGTCTACCTGTCGATCATGACTCAGGCGTTGACCTATGCGCTGATGCTCGCCTTCTTTCGCAATGAGATGGGATTTGGCGGCAACAACGGCCTGACCGACTTCAAGGAGATTCTGGGGTTCGATCTGCAGTCCGATACCACCCGCGTGGCCCTGTTTGTCACCACGGCGCTGGTGCTCTGTGCGGTGTATGTCATCAGTCATCTGATTCTCAAGTCCCGCATGGGCAAGGTGATCGTGGCGATCCGTGACGGCGAGGCCCGGGCCCGTTTCCTGGGCTACCGCACCGACCGCTACAAGATATGGCTGTTCGTCTTTTCCGCCCTGATCGCGGCCATGGCGGGTGCGCTCTACGTACCTCAGGTCGGCATCATCAACCCGGGCGAGTTCTCGCCGCTCAACTCCATCGAAGTGGTGGTCTGGGTCGCGGTGGGTGGGCGCGGCACGCTGTATGGCGCGGTTATCGGTGCACTGCTGGTCAACTACGCCAAGACCCGCTTTACCGCCATCATGCCGGAAGGCTGGCTGTTTGCCTTGGGGGCGCTCTTCGTTCTGGTAACGCTCTATCTGCCCAAGGGGCTGGTCGGGCTGCGAGGACAGCTGGCAGCGCGTCGTAACAACAAGGCCGGCAAGGCAGTAAAACAGGAGGTGCACTCATGATCGCACTGGACAACGCGCGCGAACTGATGCGCCCCGATCGCGTCTGGCCCTTTCTGATCCCGCCGGCGGCCCCGGTCGATGTATCGCATCAGGTGCTGCTGTACGTGGAAGGGTTGAGTGTCAGCTTTGATGGCTTCAAGGCTTTGAATGATCTCAACCTGTATATCAATGATGGCGAGCTGCGTTGCCTGATCGGTGCCAACGGGGCCGGCAAGACCACCCTGATGGACGTCATCACCGGCAAAACGCGCTGCGACCAGGGCAGTGTCTACTTCGGCCAGACCATCAACCTGCTGGAAAAATCCGAGCCGGAGATTGCCCAGCTGGGCATCGGCCGCAAGTTCCAGAAGCCGACGGTATTCGAGGCGCACACGGTGTTCGACAACCTGGAGATGTCGCTGAAAACGGCCAAGGGGATCTGGCAAACGCTGATGGCGCGGCTGGCCCCACGCGAGCTGGAGCTGATCGACAGGGTGCTGGAGACCATCGGCCTCAAGGATCAGCGCTTCATGCGAGCCGGTGCACTGTCGCACGGTCAGAAGCAGTGGCTGGAGATCGGCATGCTGCTGGTGGCCGAGCCGCGACTGCTGCTGATTGACGAGCCGGTGGCGGGCATGACGGCGGAAGAGACCGAAAAAACCGCTGAGCTGCTGACCTCGCTGGCGGGCGAGCACACCGTTGTGGTGGTGGAGCACGATATGGAGTTCGTGCGCAGCATCGCCCGTACCGTCACCGTACTGCATCAGGGCACGGTATTGGCCGAGGGCACCATGGAGCAGGTGCAGAACAACCGTGACGTCATCGAAGTGTATTTGGGAGAGGACGCATGATCTCCATTCGCAATGTAAACCAGCTCTATGGCGGTACCCAGATCCTATGGGATCTGGATCTGGAAATAGAGCAGGGGTCCTGTACCTGCATCATGGGCCGCAACGGGGTCGGCAAGACCACCCTGCTCAAGTGCCTGATGGGACTGCTGCCGATTCAGAGCGGTGAGATCCTGATGGAGGGGCAGGCGCTGCACACGCGTCCAGCCGAATATCGTGCCCGTGCCGGTATTGGCTATGTGCCTCAGGGGCGCGACATTTTTCCGCTGCTGACGGTGGAGGAAAATCTGCGTATTGGTCTTCCGATCCGTAAGGACAAGGCGAAGGATATTCCTGACAAGATCTTTGAGCTGTTCCCGGTACTGGGCGAGATGATGCATCGCCGCGGCGGAGACCTGTCCGGCGGTCAGCAACAGCAGCTGGCCATCGGTCGTGCGCTGGTGCTCGATCCCAAGGTGCTGATTCTGGATGAGCCCAACGAGGGCATCCAGCCCAACATCGTCAAGCAGATTGGCGACGTCATCCTCAAGCTCAACGAAGAGGAGGGGCTGACCGTGATCCTGGTGGAGCAGAAACTCGGCTTTGCGCGACGCGTCGGCAAGGAGTTCCGCCTGATGGAAAAGGGGCGGATTGTGGCGGCGGATCGCATGGACAACCTCAATGATGAGCTGATTCGTCAGTATCTGGCGGTCTGAGGAGCACAGGATGAACATGCCGCTGATGCCACGACCAAGTTTGGACAACGGCACCACAGCGCCCTCGCGCTGGCATGCCCGTCTGTCGCTGGGCATCAGGCGTACGCCGCGTGGCAGCCGTGTCGCCAGTGCAGAACATGTTGGTCCGTTGCATCTGCAGAAGCCCTTTTACCCGGAAGGTCCTGATCTTGCACATCTATACCTGCTGCACCCTCCGGGCGGGATGGTCTCTGGCGACCTACTGGAGATTGAGGCGCGTCTGGAGCCGAACACGGCGGCACTGATCACCACCCCCGGAGCCGGCCGCGTTTACCGCGCCCGTCCCGACCGTACCCTGCAGCACCAGCGCGTGCAGCTGGAGGTGGGCGAAGGCTGCAGCCTTGAGTGGCTGCCGCTGGAGACCATTCTCTACCCGGATGCTCGCACGCGGCTGGAAGTGGATGTGGAACTGGCCACAAATGCCCGCTTTATCGGCTGGGAGGTGACCAGTCTGGGGCTGCCGGCACAGGGCGAGGGCTTTGGCCGCGGTGAACTGCAGCAACGGCTGCAGATTCGCCGGGAAGGCCGCATTCTGCTGCGCGAACAGCTGATGATCGATGGGCAATGCCCGGCGTTGCTGATGGGTAAGGCGGGCTTGCAGGGACAGCCGGTGAACGGGCTGCTGGTAGCGGGTCCGTTTACGCCGGAACAGGCTGAGCCACTGCTGGAGCCGCTGCGAGCGTGTTGCGAGCGAGATGAGCTGCTGGCGGGCGTGAGCCTGAGTGGCGAGTTTCTGCTGATCCGAACATTGGGACGTTGCTCGGAGCGCACTCGGCTGTGTCTGGAGCAGTGCTGGGGCCTGATTCGGCCAGAACTGATCGGTCGCGAGGCCTGCGCCCCACGCATCTGGGCAACCTGAATTGAACAGGCCCACAGCAGGTGGGCTGGAGGAGAAATCGATGGAACTGCTGCCAAGAGAGAAAGACAAGCTGCTGATATTTACGGCAGCGTTACTGGCGGAGCGTCGCCTGAACCGTGGCCTGAAGCTGAACTACCCGGAAGCGGTGGCCTACATCTCCATGGAAATCATGGAAGGGGCCCGTGATGGCCGTACCGTGGCGGAGCTGATGGGCTACGGCAAGACGCTGCTCAGCGCCGATCAGGTGATGGAGGGCGTGCCGGAGATGATTGACGAGGTACAGGTGGAAGCGACCTTTCCCGACGGCACCAAGCTGGTCACCGTGCATCAACCGATTGTGTGAACAGGAGAATCCCATGATTCCCGGAGAAATTCAGACAGCCGCCGGCGAGATTGAGCTGAACGTTGGCCGCAAGACCATCCGCGTGCGGGTGGAAAATCACGGAGATCGACCGGTACAGGTCGGCTCCCATTACCATTTTTATGAAGTGAACCCGGCGCTGGTGTTTGAGCGTGACGCTGCCCTTGGCTATCGCCTCAATATCGCCTCCGGTACTGCCGTGCGCTTCGAGCCCGGACAGGGACGAGAGGTGGAACTGGTCGAGTATGCCGGCAGCCGTACCATCTACGGTTTCCGTGGCGAGGTGATGGGACCACTGGACACTGCAGCAGGCGAAAGCTCAGCAGGAGGGCACAACTGATGGCCAAAATGGATCGACACAGCTATGCCCAGATGTTCGGCCCCACAGTTGGGGACAGAGTACGACTGGGCGACACCGAACTCTGGATTGAGGTCGAAAAGGACTACACCACCTACGGCGACGAAGTGAAATTCGGCGGTGGCAAGGTGATCCGTGACGGTATGGGCCAGAGTCAGGTGACCAACGACACGGCCATGGATCTGGTGATTACCAATGCCCTCATTCTGGACCACTGGGGCATCGTCAAGGCCGATGTGGGCGTGAAGGAGGGGCGGATTCATACCCTCGGAAAGGCGGGCAACCCTGATATTCAGGATGGTATCGACATCGTCATAGGCCCCGGCACTGAAGTGATCGCGGGCGAAGGCTGCATCCTGACGGCCGGTGGCATTGATGCCCATATCCACTTCATCTGCCCGCAACAGGTGGAAGAGGCGCTGATGTCTGGCGTGACCACCATGATCGGCGGTGGAACGGGCCCGGCTACCGGTACCAAGGCAACCACCTGTACACCGGGGCCCTGGTATCTGGGCAAGATGCTGCAGGCCACCGACCAGATGCCGATGAATCTGGGCTTTCTCGGCAAGGGCAACGCCAGTCGCCCCGGAGCGCTGCGTGAACAGCTGGATGCCGGTGCCTGTGGCCTCAAGCTGCATGAGGACTGGGGCACCACACCGGCCAGCATCGACTGCTGTCTGAGTGTGGCCGAAGAGTACGATGTGCAGGTGGCGATCCATACCGATACCCTGAATGAGTCCGGCTTTGTGGATGACACCCTGGGGGCGTTCAAGAACCGCGTCATCCATACCTATCACACCGAAGGGGCCGGTGGCGGCCATGCGCCGGATATCATCCGTGCAGCAGGCTATCCCAATGTACTGCCCTCATCGACCAACCCCACGCGCCCGTACACGGTCAACACCGTGGATGAGCATCTCGACATGCTGATGGTCTGTCACCATCTGGACAGCAACATTCCCGAGGATGTGGCCTTTGCCGACTCCCGCATCCGCAAGGAGACCATCGCGGCTGAGGACATTTTTCATGATCGCGGCGCCTTCAGCATGATTTCGTCCGACTCTCAGGCGATGGGACGTGTGGGCGAAGTCGTGACGCGGACCTGGCAGACGGCGCACAAGATGAAATGCCAGTTCGGGCTGTTGCCGGAAGACAGGGTACTGGGAGCCGATAATTTTCGCGCGCGCCGCTATGTCGCCAAATACACCATCAATCCGGCGATCACCCATGGGGTGGCCCATGAAGTGGGGTCCATCGAGTCCGGCAAGCTGGCGGATCTGGTGCTGTGGAAGCCGGCATTTTTCGGCATCAAGCCGGCGATGATTATCAAGGGGGGTATGATTGCGGCGGCGCCCATGGGCGATCCCAATGCCTCCATCCCGACGCCGCAGCCGGTGCACTACCGACCCATGTTCGGTGCCGAGGGCAAGGCGGCGGCACAAACCTCCGTCACCTTTGTCAGCAAGGCAGCCCTGGAGTCCGGTTTGCGTGAACAGCTGGGGCTGAGTCGACGTCTGGTTGCCTGTGGCAATACCCGCAACATCAGCAAAGCCGACATGATTTTGAATGACTGGCAGCCGGACATTCAGGTGGACCCACAAACCTATGAGGTGCGGGCCGACGGCGAGCTGCTGACCTGTGAGCCTGCTGATGTGCTGCCCTTGGCGCAGCGATACAGCCTCTTTTAAGGAGAGACGCATGTTTGAAATCCATGAACGGCTGGGCACCCATTGTCATGCCCCCATCGCGGCGAGAGTAACCCTGACCCATGACCAGCGTGATCGGGGTCGGCTGAAGTTGGTCAGCGATACCGGTGAAGAAGTACGCGTGTTTTTGGAGCGGGGCAAGCCACTGCGCGTTGGTGAATACCTGAAATCGGCCTGTGGCCGCCACCTCCTGGTAGAGGGCGCAAAAGAGCCTGTGCTGGAGGCGCGCTGTGACGACTGGAACACCTTCGCGCGGGCCTGTTACCACCTCGGCAACCGCCATGTGCGCATTGAAGTGGGTGATCGCTGGCTGAGAATCAAGCCGGATCATGTACTGGAGGAGATGCTGCAGCTGCTGGGGCTGGAAACCCGGCAGGGCGAAGCGGTCTTCATGCCGGAATCTGGAGCCTATGCCCATGGCCATGCGCACCATCACGACCACTGACCATGCCTTGATGCGCCTGTTGCAGCTGAGCAGCGTCAGCCTGCCGGTGGGAGGCTACGCCTTCTCACAGGGGATGGAGTATGCCATCGACAGTGGCTGGATACACAAGGCAGATCAGGTGGCGGATTGGCTGGAGCTGCAATTGCTGCATGCTCAGGCGAAGACCGATCTGCCATTGTTGAGGCTGGCTATGCAGGCTGATAGCGATGGGCGTTGGCAAGCGTTGAACGACCTGTCGCTGGCCTGTCGCGAGACCCGCGAGCTGCGCCTGACCGACAGCGCCATGGGCGAAGCCTTGCGACGGGTGCTGAAGAACCTGGGCATTGACGTGCCACAGGTGCTGCAGCAGGAGGTCAGTTTCATCGTGCTGTTCGCCTTTGCCGCGAAGCACTGGGGGCTCGAGTTTGATGCCGCCGCATTGGGACTGGGCTGGTCCTGGCTGGAAAATCAGGTGGCCGCCGCCACCAAGCTGGTGCCACTGGGACAGACGCAGGCACAGCAGCTGCTGAATGACCTGCAACCGTTACTGCCGCAGGCGATCGAGATCGCAAAAAGCGTTGAAGAAGACTATATCGGTGCTGGCCTGCCCGCATTGGCAATCGCCAGCAGCCGTCACGAAACACAGTATTCACGGCTGTTTCGCTCTTGAAGAGCCGCCGTTGAGAAGAGGAAACCAACATGAGCAAACCGAAACAGACATTGCGAGTGGGAGTAGGGGGGCCGGTGGGCTCCGGCAAGACGGCGTTGCTGCGCTCGCTCTGTGCCGCCATGCGCGAGTATTACGATATCGCCGTGGTGACCAACGATATCTACACTCAGGAGGATGCCAAATTCCTCACCGAGCATGAGGCATTGAGTGCCGACCGCATTATCGGGGTCGAAACCGGCGGCTGTCCGCATACGGCCATCCGTGAGGACGCCTCGATGAATCTGGCGGCGATAGACCAGCTGGTGGCGCGCCACGGAGCACTGGATGTGGTATTTGTCGAAAGCGGTGGTGACAACCTTAGCGCCACGTTCAGCCCCGAGCTGTCTGATCTGACCATCTATGTGATTGATGTCTCGGCCGGTGACAAGATTCCGCGCAAGGGCGGCCCAGGGATCACCAAGTCCGATCTGTTGATTATCAACAAAACCGACCTGGCACCGCTGGTGGGAGCCTCGCTGGAGGTGATGGATCGGGATGCGCGCAAGATGCGCGGTGATCGCCCCTTCATCTTCGCAAACCTGAAAAAGGCTGAAGGGCTGGACGACATTATCGGTTTCATCATCAGCGAAGGCATGCTGGAAGCTAAAACTCTGCCACCGGCCCGTGCGGTGGTGTGATTGAATTCAATTATGAAGGGGATAACGATGAAAAAAGCACTGATTGCGACTGTCGCACTGTTGCCGGGCGTGGCGCTTGCGCACACGGGACATGAAGTATCGGGTTTTATCAGTGGCCTGGCGCACCCGGTAGGTGGTGCTGATCACTTGCTGGCGATGCTGGCTGTGGGGCTTTGGGCTGCCCGTTTGGGTGGCCGTGCACTCTGGCTGGTGCCATTGGCCTTTGTGGCCACCATGCTGTTGGGCAATCTGCTGGCGCTTTCTGGTGTTTCTTTGGTGTTCACCGAACAGGGAATTGGCCTGTCCGTAGTGGTTCTGGGGCTGTTGCTGGCTTTTGCTGCACGCTTTGTAACACATGTCTGCATGGCAATTGCCGGCAGCTTTGCGCTGTTCCATGGCTTGGCTCATGGCGCTGAAATGCCGCTTAATACCAGTGGTTTCAGCTATGCCGCCGGCTTCACGCTGGCCACACTGGCGTTGCATCTGGCTGGTATGCTGGTGGGCAAGATCGGAGTTGAAGCGCGTGCAGCGCTCTTCAGCCGTGTAGCCGGTGGGGCAATCGCTTTGACCGGTATGGCGATGGTCGTCGCCTGAAGAGATATGCAGGACGGGTGTTTCTGTTGATGGGTGGCCACAGGCCACCCATCTGCATCATCATGCGTGCGTCAGTATGTCCGAAAAACGTTTGCGCAGGTCAACAAACTGCCATGCAAACGGCAGTGTCAGCCATTCCAGCTCAAGGGATTGCAGGGCCGCTTCAGATGGCTCGTCATCCTGTTCGGCCAGTGCCTGGCCGAGCCGCTCCATCTGGTATTCCATGCGCAGCACTTCATCTTCTTCAGGTGTGGGTTGTCCGAGCATGATCTCAAGTCGGATACACAACTCACGCGCCTGAGCTTCAGACAGGGCCAACTGCTGATCGATGGAGCGGTTGCCCGCACTGATCAGGCGGATCGCTTCCAGTCGCTGGCCGATGCGCTCGCGCCACAACTGACCGGGAGAAGGGCCGGTAACCGCTTCCGTCAACAAGGTAGAAAGCGTTTCCGAGCGTGCGGTTTCAGCCAGTTCCTCTTCTGCCTGCTCGGCCAGTTGAGCCAGCCTTTGCAAGGCTTGCAGAGGTGTCCCGGACAGCAGTGTTTCACGCGCAGGCGATGGTTTCTTGGCAGTCTGCGCCTTGCGGGCCTGTTTGAGTCGGCTGAAAATCAGGTCGCACTGTTCACGAAATGCCTGCCACAACCCGCGTTCGCGGCTACGGAAGGTCGCTCCGGCTGCTTTCCACTGCTGTTGTAGCTGCTTGGCCTCGCTGGCGGCGGCCTCGATATCCTCTGCGCTTGCCAGTTCGGCGGCGCGAGCAATAATGCTTTCTTTCAGTTCGGCACACGCTTGACGGTGGGCCCGAATACGGCCATCGAGATCACGCAGCAGGCTATTGAACTGCTGCTGTACCGGTTTGCCGGGTGCCCGGTCAACCGGCGAGAACGTTCGCCACTCCTCGCGTGCGGTACGGCCGATCGCTTCGACGGCATGCCAGTCGGCCTGACTCCAGTCCATACCGTGGATGAAGCTGTCGAGCTGGTTACAGATTTCGCGTCGCTGCTTCAGGTTGTGCTCACGCTTCTGCCGCTGAGCGCTGAACCACGCCTGGCAGGGTGCATAAGCTTTTTCGCCAGCATCGTGAAAGCGTTTCCACAGCTTTTGTGAATGCACAGGATCAGTGTGGTCAATCTCCTTCCACTCCTGTTGCAATGCACGTATCTGGTCGGCCAATGTCTGTGGGGGCTGTTCTGCTCCGACCAGCGATTCCATCTGCTGGCACAGTTTTTCCTTCTTGCCGTTGGCTGCGAAACCTTGCCAATCCTTAAGTTCGGCGAGCCTTGCAGTAAGTTGGCGGTAGCGTGAATCCAGGCTTTCAGGCAAACCGGAAGGCTGTTCAGCATGCCGCGCAAGACTTTTGTGGGTGGACTCGGCGGTACTGATTTCGCCCTGATCAAGTTGCTGCTCCAGCAAGCGCAATTGCTGGAGCAATTCATCTTCCTGCCGGCTGGATTGCGCATTTATCTGTTTAACTGTCTGCTGCAGCTGTGTGATCAGTTCCTTCAGCGACTGAAGCAGCGTTGGCAGTGGGCGTGAATCGGGCCACTCGACTGAGCGCAGCAGGCGCTGAGCTCGGCGCAGTGTTTGTTCCGGGCTGCCTTCCTGCTGTTGCAGCAGCGATTCAATATGTGGGCTTTGTTGCTGCAGCCGTTCAGTTGCCGCCATGCAGTGTTCGGCGTTTTGGCTGAGGCTTTGCCACTGCTGACGCTGCTCGCTGGCGGGTTCGTAACGGCTGTTCAATTCATCCCATTGATGCTGCAGGCTCTGCAGGGCCTCTGCCTCAATTACATCGCCGGCAACCAATGCTTCCAGTTCTGTCAGCAGCTCATGCGACGCGTGCCGGTCCAGCTCCTGCTGTTTGAGCTGTTCCTGCTCCTGTCGTTCCGCTTCTGCTGCGGCCTCAAGTCGGGCCTCTATCTGTTCCATCCACTGTGTGAATAGACGGTTGCTGTCATTATCGGCAGCCGGCAGTTGGTGCCACTCCTGTGACAACGCTTGAGAGCGGGCATGCAAAAACTGCAGGTCGGCTCCCACGGCAAGCTGTTCAAGTTGTTGCAGCAGTTGGGTGCGCCGTTTGGCATGTTCGGTTTCAAGTCGGGCCTGTTCGCGCAAGCGGTTCAGCTTGTCGCGGCTGATGCGGTGTACGGTTTTGTCACGGCCACGACTCTGACGCTGCAGGTTTTCCAGCAGGTCGGCTCGCTCTACGCGCTCGGCCGCTTCACGGCGCATGGTAGCCAGGCGGGCATGCAGAGCCACCTGCATCAGCACGGCTTCGTCATCTATGCAGTTGAGGGCGCTTTGCTGCAACTGTTCGCTGCTGACATTGATGATAATTTGGGTACGGGTATCGGCATCGTCAAGTCGCCTGAGCAGTTCGCTCAGGCTGTCGGAGCCTTCACCGTTCAGGCATTCGCTGACGCGCAGCCCTGCCTGTTCACGGACTTCAGGGTCGGAGGAGTGCGATAGCACGTCTAGCAGAGAGTCCGTGTCACTCAGACGTCCAACCGCCACTATACGGACCCGGCGGTTGTCATCATGCAGTGCCAGCTGACACAGGATTCTGGCTTGGTCAGGCTGGTCCGGACATAGTTTGCTGACGGCACTTAAGCGCACTTCAGGATCTGAATGACGCCATCTTGGCTTGAACAGGTTTGCAAACATCAGTCACCACTACCGGAGAAGAGTCCCGGCATCCATTTTCATGCAGATGAGCGGGCGGGCGCCTATTCTACCGGTCAGGGTAGTGCAAGGAAAAGCCTTGACAGATGCTGAATACGGACAATATCTGAGGACAAATTTTTTCAGATACTCAGATCAACGTGTTGAACAGTGCCAACCCGGCCATCTTCTGATAGGAAAATGCTGCTTGAACGGATCACTCCAAGTCGGCTTTCTGTCATGCCCGACGTCAGAGAAAACTCGGTATCAGCGGCGTTGAGCCAGATTGCGCCGATGTTCTGGCTGGCCAGTGTCATCAGTGAGCCCTGTCCTTCTGCACCCGGTGACCAGAGCCGAAGGCGGGAAAAGACACTGTCACCGGCATCAATAAAACCGTTGCCATCTTCGTCAAATTGGGCCAATTCCGCAAAGCCGTTGCCGGATCGAGCGCCAAAAAGCTCCGATCCATCATTTATTACGCCGTCGGAGTTTTGATCGAGTGCAAGAAATGCACGGTTTCCCGCCAGAGTCGGTACCTGATCAGCTTGCCCGTCCAGATCCAGGTCAAATTCAAACCGGGTTTGGCTCAGCTGGGCCGCATCACCGTCAAAGTTGATCACCAGTGGGTCTGACAGACGAGCGCCGATGCGCAGAATTTCGTGCTCTTCCTGCGTAATCGAGCGCGCCATCTGCAGAGACAGGTTGATATCGATACGACGGCCATCGCGGGTGATGACCTGTCCATTGGCCTCGAAACGGGTGGACTCCTGCTCATGGATGCGGCTGTGGCGTTGGTATTCAAGGCCGACTTGTGGTTCTGCAGGAGTTTCAGGTGTATCTGCTGCCGGTTTTGCCTGGTTGGGGGCACTGATTTCAGCGCCGCTTGCGTGCTGAAGAGACGCAGGATCGATCAATTGCAGGCGAATGTCCTTGCCGGTGATCGCCTTGTGCAGTCGGGTGATCAGCTCAAGCTTCAACTGGTCTGAGGCCTCAAGGCGTAATTCGAAGGGCGCCTCTGGGGGAGCGGTTTCGGTCGTTGATTCAAGCGGAGTGCCACGAGTCAGTGCTGCTACGGGTGATGCCGGCTCGTTATTGCTGTTTTTGGCATTCATGGCCAAGCCTGCCGAATAGGTCAGCAACTCACGGCGCTCGATGTGACTGGCCTCGAACAGAGTGTCGACCTGGCGTGCACCGGTTACGGGGTCCTGGCTGACTCGACCGATACGCAGCTGCTCATGCTGTTCTTCGCTGCGGTTGTAGTTGCGCTCGCTGGCAAGTTGCAGGTTGTGACTTTGGATCTGCATGACCGGACTCCTCTGGTGACAGGAGTCATATCGGCCAAAGCTGGTGGAAGTTTAGACAGATGTTCTCAGCTGGGGATCAGTTCAACTTCACCATCCAGATAGACCCAAAGCCCGGACTCACGCTCGAAACGGGAGCGTTCATGCAGGATGGCACCGCCTTCTGGGCTCTCAAACGCAGCCTTGAACTCGACCAGACCTGTTTCGTCATTTGTTTGTCCCGCTTCCGTGGTGACAATCTCCAGGCCGGTCCAGGTGGTGATCTGGGTCTGTTCGGCCAACAACTCGGCATCCTGTGGCGAGCGCTTGGCTGCGGCCGTCGTTTGCACCAGATAGTCCACTGCACCAATGGCAAAAGCGGTATAGCGTGAGCGCATCAGGGCTTCGGCGGTTGCGGCGGGCTTGCGGCCACTGATGGCAGGCTCGCAACAGAAAGCAAAAGGTTTGCCGGAGCCACAGGGGCATTGAGTGTCCAGATCCTGAGTGTCGGTCAGCATGCAGATGATCCCTGAGTGTTGAAATGTTAATCTGATCGATAGGCTGATCTAACCATTACCCCTATAAAAAGTCGAGATATACCTCCAATGGCGGCGCAGACCCCCGAAACCTTCTTCTGGCACGATTACGAAACCACCGGTATCGATCCGGCGCGGGATCGCCCGCTGCAGTTTGCCGGTGTCCGAACCGATGCGGACTTCAACATTATCGATGAGCCGGTAATGCTCTACTGTCGCCCCTCCGAGGATGTGCTACCGCATCCCAGAGCCTGTCTGGTCACTGGCCTGACGCCCCAGACCGCATTGAAAGAGGGGGTGACCGAAGCCGAGTTCATCGCACGCATTCATGCCGAGTTGGCCCGCCCCGGTACCTGCGGGGTGGGGTACAACAGTATTCGCTTCGATGATGAGATCACGCGCTTCACACTGTATCGCAATTTTTATGACCCCTATGCTCGTGAATGGCAAAACGGTTGCTCACGCTGGGATATCATCGACATGTTACGGCTGACACGCGCGCTGCGGCCGGAAGGTATCGAGTGGCCTCTGTACGAGGATGGCCGCCCGAGTATGCGGCTGGAGGACTTGACCCGTGCCAACGGCATCGACCATGGCAGTGCACACGATGCTCTGTCGGACGTGTATGCCACCATTGCGGTTGCCAAACTGGTCAAGGAGCGGCAGCCCAAGCTGTTCAATTATGTACTGCAAAACCGTGGCAAGCGTGCGATTCAGGCTCAACTGGATGTGGCCAGGATGAAACCGGTGTTGCACATCTCCTCCAAATATCCGGCAGAGTGGGGCAATGCCGCCATCGTTGCACCGCTGGCTTCGCATCCGAGCAATCGCAACAGCACGTTGGTGTGGGACCTGCGCGTCGATCCAACGCCTTTGTTTGATCTTGACGTGGCCTCACTGCAGACGCTGATGTACACCCGGCGTGACGAACTGCCGGCAGATGCCCCTCAACTGGCACTCAAACAGGTGCTGGCCAACAAGTGTCCGATTATTGCTCCGGCAGGGATGCTCACGGCCGTGGAAGCCGAACGGCTGAAGATCGACGGGGATACCTGCCGTCGTCACCTGCAGATGCTGCGAAATGAAACTGGAGTGGCCGCCAAGGTGGCCGATATATTCAACTCACCCATGCCTGAGGCCGATGGTGATCCTGACCACATGCTGTACAGCGGCGGCTTTTTCTCGGACCACGACCGGGCCTTGATGGAACAGGTACGGGAGTCCGAACCGGACGCGCTGGCCGGGCTGCAACTGCCGTTTCAGGACCCGCGGCTGGAAGAGATGCTGCTGCGTTACAAGGCACGTAACTTTGAGTACACGCTGACCGAAGAGGAAGCGGTGCGCTGGGAAGAATATCGCAGCCGTAAACTGCTGCAGGGCGACGCCGGCTGTTACAGTCTGCCTCAGCTGTTCAAGGAGATGAATGAAATAGCCCAGTCCGGCACTCTGTCGGAGCGGGACCGTCACATTCTGGAGGAGTTGGCACTCTATGCCGAATCGATCTACCCGGGCGAGTATTTCTAGTGGCCTGCTGCTGGTACTTGGTTGCCTGCAGCCGGCAGCAGCTGAAAGGCAGCCACTTCCCTACGATGTGACCCGGGTAGACCGTTACAGTGGCGGCCAGGTTCATGGACGTGATGCCTACGAAGGGATGGCCAGGGGAGACTATGACCGGGAAAGCATGCGTGAGGTGGCTTTCACCAACCGGGAGACGTCGCTGCCGCCGGTACAGCTTGTTTACCCTTCCGATCCGCCGCCGGTGCAGGAGGTTGTGGTAGCGCCTCAGGTTGAGGTAGTACTGCGGGGCGAAGACCTGGTATTTGACCAGATCCGGCTGGATGCCGCGATTCAGCGCTGTGTGTTTGAGCGGGTCTGCACCGATGAGGTCAAGGCGATCCCCGGGGTCTATCTGGGCGATGATCACAGCGGTGACTCGGAGTGGAGCGGGCGTGATGATGAGCTGGAGGTTATTACCGAAGCGGAGTCAGGCTCTGAGGAGCCCGGGCTTGAGGTTCTCGGGCCAGGTCGAACCTTCATTGAGGTGCCGGCACAATCGGAGCCCGAGCCGCAGCCCGAGCCCGATGTGGAGCTGATTCAGCTGCCTGACCCGGGGTAGGGCAACGTTGCACCCAGCTGCTCCTGCTTGAGTGTATCCAGCCGTTCGGCACTATCCTTCATCGCTTCCGAACTGATTTCATGCTCAACTGAGCTGCCGAAGCTGCGTATCAGCAGTTGTCGCTGCAGCAGCTGCTCCATAGTTTGCAACAGGTCTGCCCGGCTCAGCTCGCGGGTAATCTCGCTCAATTGCTCGCGGGTATCAAAATCATGATTGCCCCGGTCAATCTCACGCCAGAGTCGGTCGCTGCGTGTGCGAAGGTCATTGTCCTGCTGGTTGATCCGGCTTAGCAGGCTCTGGCGATAACGATCCAACTCCTCCTGTGGCATGGTGATCAACTGCTCCAGCATCTGTTGCAGGAATAACTTGTATTCACCGTGCAACTGGATAGGGTCCGTGTTGGGTGACTGAACGACTAGCGCTACCCCGGCCCGCTCGCGCAGAGGCATGAACTGGCTGGAAACAATGTAACCGAACTGCTTTTCCGTCCGCAGACTGGTGTAGAACGGTGTGCTGATGATCTCGTTGATCAGCGCAGTCGAGGCCCGTGTTTTCAGACTTTCATCGGGTCCCTGAAGATAGAGCAGGGCGGTGGAGTCATGATGTTCGGTTTCAAGGTTGCCGATCAGAAACTCGTTTTTAGGCAGCTGTACAACCTCGACAGGCACTGCTTGCCAGGGGGAATTGTTGGACTGAAGCTGTTTGCGGACACTGCGGGCCATTTCGATCGCCTGGTCACGGCTCAGGTTGCCATGCGCAAGCAGACTCAGTTCTGCCGGCTGCAACAGGAGTGGGTAGAATTTTTCCAGGTCGCTCAGCGAGAGGGATTCCAGTTTGGCCAACTTCTGCTCGGTGGACCAGCTTCGCATCAATCGTGTATAGAGCTGATCGAAAGCCAGATTATAAGGCTTGTCTTTCAGGCTGTTATTGAGTTGTTCATGCAGCTGGCGCTTGATGCGGTCAAAGCGAGCCTGTTCGAGGGATGGCTGGCGCAACGCCCGCAGAATTTTTTCGAGCAACAGCGCCTGTTTGTCATTGAAACCGGACAGGCGCAGGCTGATGCCACGCTGGTGCGGATAGATGCTCGCGGACAGGCCTGCAAGGGATGCGTCGTACAGCGTTTCGTTGAGCTGATCTTCCACCATGCGGGTATAAAGGCTGGCCAGCAGTGCCTGCTCAGGCCCCTGGTTGGCAACAGGTGAGAGCAGAGTGAAGTAGAAGTCTGCCCTTGGACGCTCAAAATCGCTGTCGGGCAAATACCATAGGCGAGCGCCGGGCTCAGACCATGCTTCCTGGGGAATTGTCTGATTTGCGCTGTCAATCAGGCTGAAGTCGGAGGCGATAAACGGATTGCGACCACGCACCTGCAGTTGATCCAGTACAGCTGGCTCACGCCAGCGCTGGAGGCGGTCGGGTGGGATCGTATCAATACCGTAGGCGGTGTTGTAAAGCGGCTCGATCTGCTCGGTCTCCAGACCTTTTCCTTCCAGTGTGAGAAGCAGGTTGTCGGGTGTCATGTGATCAAGATAGCGGCTGATCAGTTCAGCATCGAACTCGCCAAGATGATAGTCGCCCTTGAGCAGGTATTCGGTGGGGTAGCGGTCGGCGGCCTGCGACAGCTGCATCACCAGGTGAGTTGGGTCCAGCTTGTCCCTGAAACGGAACTGCACCTCGGCCAGCTGCTGCTCTTCACGGTACAGCTCAGGGTCGATGCCGTCTCGGCGCAGCAGCTCGACAAAGCTGAATATCGACGCGGTGACATGGTCGATCTGCTCCCGGCCCTGCTCGGTCAGATCGACCTGAATGCGCAGCATGGCACTGTCGGGCAGATCAAGTGCGGGGTAGGCCGACAGGCCACGGGCAAGGCCGGCCTGCTTCAGGTAACTCAGCAAGCTGCCCTTGCCTTCGTATCCAATCAGGCTACTCAGGTAGTAAAGAGGCTTCTGCTGCCAATACTCACGGTAGGACGGCATGGGGAAGCTCAGGCTGAGCTGGCGCGTATCGCGCAATGTTTCGATATTGAGCTGCGCCGGCAAACGATCGGCTTCGAACAGTGGTGCCGTGTCAACAAAAGGTTTGGCATTGCGGTTGGGTACGGCCGCGAAATCTTTCCTGACCTGTTGTTCCAGTGTATCCAGTGACTCGGTGCCGAGGACGGCAAGCGTCATCAGATTGGCGGAGTAATAGCGCTCATAGAAGCGGATCAGTGCATCACGGATTTCACTGTCGCTGGTGTTGGACAGGGTTTTCAGATTGCCGACGGCAAAACGGCTGTAGTGATGCTCCGGGTTCAATACCTGCTTGCTGGCTTCGAAACTGCGTCGGCTGTCGTCACGGCGCTTGGCCTGAAACTCAGACTCAACGGCATGCCGTTCCCGGTCCACGTATTCAGGGCTGAACAGCGGCGCTATGAAAAACTGGGCAAAGCGGTCCAGTGCACCAGGCAGGGCCGAAGCCTCCACGCTGAAGAAGTAGTTGGTGTTTTCGTAGGCGGTAAAGGCGTTGTGACTGCCGCCATGGGAGCTGATGAAGGACTGGTAGCTGCCTGCTTCAGGATACTTTTCGGTACCCAGGAACAGCATGTGTTCAAGGAAATGCGCCAGCCCTGGTCGGTCGGATGGGTTGGCATTTGAGCCCACTCCGACATTCATCGATACGGCTGCCTTATCGGCATCAGGGTCGGACACCAGAATCACGTTCAGGCCATTGTCGAGTTCAAACTGTCGGTATGATCGAGTGTCGAGCGTGCTCTGAATGATTTCAGCCTGTACCGTCAGGCTCAACAGCAGCATGGCCAGCAGCATCAAGGCCTTGCTGAATTGGAAACGGAAAAGTGACTGCATGTGACCTCGTTGGAAACTGATCGGGTGAATGTCTGCCATCTACGACTGCGCGGGGGTAAATTGGTTCGATTCCCGTGCAGCATTCGCTATGATGCGTTTATACGGGTGCCAAGTGCAATCCGACTGGAACACTGACTTTCAAGGAATACCCATGAACCGGGAAAAGGTAATCTTCGCGTTTTTTATTGTACTGGCGCTGACACTGAACTTCGGTTTTGTGTTGGGTGAGATCGACAACATAAAACACCATGATGTGTTTGAGCTGTTTGCTGCCTTGGTAGTAAGTCTGATCTGTACCGTCCTCAAGTTCGGTGATCGTACCCATCTGGGTGCTTTGATGCTGGCAACCAGTCTGGTTGCTGATCTGCAGTTGATCATCGCCGCCGGCATCTGGGGGTATGGAGAACAGATGGCCGCCAGTGGCATGACACCCAAACTGATGGCCAGTGTGGTCTCGTTTGCGGCGGGGGCGCTGGTGGCCAACGTGATCTCGGCGGTGCTGCTGGTGGTTGAAACCGCGTTGGTACGGCGCTGAGCGCATGAACAACCTGCTGTTTCTGTTCCTGCGCCGACTGCGGGCGCCGTTGATCACGCTGATCAGCGTGTATGCGGTGTCGATTTTCGGCATGACCTTGATTCCCGGCCAGGATGCCGATGGCAATGTCTGGTACATGGATTTCTTCCATGCCTTCTATTTCGTGTCCTATATGGGCACGACCATCGGTTTTGGCGAGATTCCATACGAATTCACCGATGCACAACGGATGTGGGTCACCTTTACCATCTATGCAACGGTCATCACCTGGCTGTATGGCATCGGTACCATGTTGGCCGTACTGCAGGAGCCCATGTTCGGCCGCCTGATGCGGCTGCGCGGCTTCAGAAGTCAGGTGCGCGATCTGCAGGAGCCGTTTTATCTGGTGTGTGGCTATGGTGTGACCGGGCGGTTGTTGGTGAGGCGGCTGGTAAAAAGAGGTATACGTGTAGTCGTTATCGATGTTGATCAGGATCGAATTGACGCTCTTGAGCTGGATAATCTTGTAACCCCGGTGCCAGCACTCTGCGCTGATGCGTCCTTGCCGGATGTGCTGGATCACGCAGGTCTGCAGCACCCCAGATGTGTCGGGGTCCTGGCGCTTACCAACCACGACAGGGTGAATCTGGCCGTTGCCATCGCCAGTAAGCTGCTGGTCCCCAAGCGCCAGGTCATTACCCGTACCAACTCGGATCTGACCACCGCCAACATGGCCTCGTTCGGCACCGACATGATTGTTGATCCTTTCCGTGCCTATGCGGACTATCTGGCATTGGCGGCACGATCTCCGCACAAGCACCTGGTGTATGACTGGCTGATGAATCCTCGTCACCGCAAACTCTCCAGTGCGTACAAGCATGCGGAAGGACGCTGGATTATCTGTGGTTATGGTCGCTTTGGCCGGGCGCTGGCAGCCGCGTTTGCGGCAGAGGGAATGGATATGACCATCATCGACCCAGACCATGACAGCGTTACCCCGCTTGAGGGAGCTGTGGTCGGGGTGGGGACCGAGGCACATACTCTGATTGAAGCCGGTGTGGAAAGCGCCGTAGGCATCATTGCCGGTACTGACAGTGATACCGATAACCTCTCCATTATCATGACAGCGCGTGAACTCAATCCGAAACTGACCACAGTCGTGCGACAGAATCTGCATCAGAATGCGCTGGTGTTTCGTCACTCCCGCTGTGACTATGTCATGGAGCCGGGGCGAATCATTGCCAATCGGATACTGGCGCAGCTGAAAACCCCGCTGTTGTCGGAGTTTTTGCAGCATCTGCAGCAGGAAAGCAATGTTTGGTCACATGAGCTGCTCAATCGCATGAGCAACACAGTGGGAGATGATGAGCTCGACAGCTGGTCAGTCCGGATTGATTCTGAGGAGTCGCCGGCTGTCGTCAATATGCTGCAGCAGGGACACAGTGTTCCGCTGCGGGTGTTGTACCGCAACCCACGGCAACGGGACAAGCTGCTGCCCTGTTTTGCGCTGCTGCTGCGTAACGCTGATGGAGTCCGTATACTCCCGGGTGAGCTGACCGAGCTGAAGGAGGGAGACGAAATTCTCTGCTGTGGGCTTGGTAATGTATTGCGCCAGATGGAGTGGACGGTGAACAACTACAACGTGCTGTATTACGTGATCACGGGCGAGGATCCGCCCCACAGTCTGCTGGCTCGATTACTGCGGCGACAGGAGCGGGAAGCCCTCTGATGCCTTATCTACTGCTTGTACTGACCACCCTGTTTTGGGCAGGCAACTTCGTGCTGGCCCGTGCCATTCACCTCGATCTGCAGCCGTTTACGCTGGCGTTTCTGCGCTGGACTCTGGCACTGCTGATCATCGCCCCCTGGTGGCTTGGGCGGGCCTGGCGGTTGCGTCAGGTGCTGCGGGACAATCTGCCGTTGCTCACGGTGCAGGGCATTCTGGGTGTGGGCTGCTTCAATACACTGGTATATTTCGGCGTGCAGCATACCCAGGCATCCAATGCCATGTTGATGCAGTCCGCAGTGCCGGTAGTTATCCTGTTACTGGGGGCGCTGTTTCTGCGTGAGCCGGCCAGCCCCAGACAATGGCTGGGCGTGGCGCTGTCACTCGGCGGGGTACTGGTGCTTGTCAGTCGCGGCAGCCTGGAAGTGATGGCCGCGTTCGATTTCAATCGAGGTGATCTGTGGATCTTCCTGGCCATGCTCAGCTGGTCGCTTTATACCCTCAGCCTGCGCTGGAAGCCGGCTGCGCTGGATGGTTTTACGTTCTTTGGTTTTTCCGTGCTGGTGGGGGTCGTCGTATTGTTTCCGTTCATGCTTTGGGAGCAGGGGGGCAGTACAGCCTTCAAATTAACGGAACCCTTTGTCTGGACCGTGATCTATATGGCGATCTTTCCGTCGATCCTGTCGTTCCTGTTCTGGAATTACGGAGTTGAACGGCTGGGCGCGGCCACGGCGGGGTTGTTCATTCACCTGATGCCGATGTTCGGCCTGCTGCTGGCAACTGTTTTTCTCGGTGAAAGACTGGGCTGGTACCACCTTACCGGTGTACTGCTGATCTTTTCCGGCTTGTATATAGCGATACTGGCGCAATCCCTGCGTCGGTTACGAAAATCTGTTTGAGGAGACTCGATGAAAACATTGATGACCACCTGCTTTGCGTTGCTGCTTGGCTTTATGCTGATGCCGCAGGAAGCGGAGGCCAAACGCCTTGGCGGCGGTTCAAGCTTTGGCAAAAGCTACACGACACCCAAGCGGGTCGCACCTGCCCCCGCGAAAGAGCAGGCCGCTGCTCCCACGTCGCCCACCAAAACCGCCGGAGCACGCAGCGGTCTGGGTGGCATGATGGGTGGTCTGCTGGCGGGTGGTCTGCTGGCAGCGCTGTTCATGGGCGGTGCGTTTGAAGGCATTCAGCTGATGGATATTCTGTTGCTGGCCGGGGTCGGGTTCATACTGTTCAAGCTGTTCAGCAGCAAGCGTGCGCAGGCGCAACGGCAGCAGCCCGCCTATGCCATGCCCGATGGTGCCATGGCACGCCAGGCACCGCAGCCTGAGCCGGCTGCTCCGGTTATGCCGGCCTCTGCAGGAGCCAGTACCGGTTCCGACTTTGCCCCGGCCGAACTGAATCTGCCGCAGTGGTTCAACGAGCGAGCCTTTGTCGAGGGTGCCCGCAGCCACTTCATGAATCTACAGACCGCCTGGGACAGCCAGAACTGGGATGAGATTCGTGACTACATGTCTGACGAGATGTTCGCGGCGCTGCAGCAGGAACGTGCCAAACTGCCTGAGCAGCAGCATACCGAAGTTGATTCGGTGATGGCTGAGCTGGTGAACTTCATCGACAACGGTGACCATGTGGTTGCCAGTATTCACTTCTATGGCTGGATTGCCGAGTCGGGCCAGCCGACCAGTGAGTTCAGCGAAATCTGGCATCTCAATCGCGATATGACAGCTGACGGCAGTGACTGGAAGATTGTCGGTATCGAACAGCCGAACGTGTAACGCCCTTCTGCCGATGGCCCCTGTGCCACCGGTTTGTCAGATGCACCTTTAAGGTGCATCTGCACCTCTTTAGGCACTCTCTGCACTTTTATGGATCACATGAGTGATTCTTTGATCCCATTCTGCACTGGTTTTTTTGGCGCGTTTTTTGCTCCGGTCATTCTGTTGTTTTGTCTGGAGAGTTGTAAATGGCCGTTCTGAAAAGCACCGCAATGCAGTTGTCAGCTGCTGAACGTCACTGGCTGCCATGGTTCGGGCCGACCGGAAAGTTGGCCATGCGCCGTGCCTGCTGGCTCAACCGCCGGACTTTGCCGGTGGTGGAGCAAACCTTTGAAAGCATCGCGGAAATACGCGTTAGACTGCTCACCGGCTGGGCCCAGGCCAAGTGGGATATGCTGGCCGATCTGGCGCAGCAAGTGGGTGAGTCTTTTCCGGACTGTGACAGGGCGCTACTGGAGCACAAACGGCGCCAGGCCCAGGATCTTTCAGAGCTGGCATTGATCGATCTGGAAGGCCGAGTAACTTGTTCGACAGCAGCGGCTCGTACAGGCTGTCAGGACCTGAACTCAAAAGCGGTCAACGCTGGCCTGCAGGCTCCTTTTCTGCACGGCCCCTATATCGACCCGGTGACGCTTGAGTTGGGTGCCAGCTCTTCTCGCTTCCATGACGAAGTGACATTGATGTTCTATCAGCCGGTTAAACAGGATGGCGTTGTCGTGGGCGCACTGTGTGCCCGTGTGCCCAACGATGTGCTGGGTGACCTGATACAGCGAGAGGCGGGCCACATCTTTCCGGAGTCCGGCGATAACTACCTGTTCATGGTGGAGTCGCGGTTTGATCCCACTATCGAAGCGGGAACGGCGCTGTCGCGTTCTCGCTTTGAAGATGGCACCTTTAGTCACGGTGAAAATCTCAAAAGCGGAATTCATACCGCCTGGGGAACCGTAAAGGTTAACCGTCATACTGAATTCGAAATCCGTTTCACTGATCCCGCCACTGGTCAGTTGCACCCCGGTGTTCGGGAGACGATCCGCAAGGGTGGAAATCTGTTTGTGGCCTACCCGGGCTATTCCGATTATCGCCACATCCCCGTGATCGGTAAGGGAGTGACCTTCAGCATGCCGGGCTCGCAGGATCGGTGGGGCATGATGTGTGAATCCGATCTGGAAGAGGTCTATCGCCGTCGCTCGCTCAGTGTGCGCATGATGACCAGCTTGTCGGGGTCGCTGGCAGTGGGGCTTGGCGCCAGTTACGGTCTGCAATATTGGCTGAATCTGCCGGCACTGCCGGGCATGTTGCTCAATTTTGTGTTTGTGATGCTGTCGGTAATGCTGTTCTGGCAGGTGGGAATACGTCCCCTGTCGCGCCGATTGGGAGCGATGACCGAAGTGATCCGAAATCTGGCGGAAGGGCAGGGCAACCTGAGTCAGCGACTGAGCAGTGACCACATCGTGGCGGATGAAACCGGTGATATGGCCCGTTGGATCAACAGCTTCGTGGATAATCTGGATGGCATTGTGGCGCAGGTGATTAGGGCTGCCGATGATGTGGGTGAAAACAGCCAGACCATGCAGGCGCGCAACCGCATTGCACTGGATTCCGCAACCTCGGTTGATGAAGCCGCCGAGACCATGTTGAGTCTGGTTGAGTCGCAACTGGTGGCGATCAGTCAGGCCTCCGGTACGGCTGAGGTCATGAAATCTGCCATGGAGGAGGTTGTCGCCAAGGCGCGAGAACAGTTCGAGTCGGTACGCTCGGGTACGCAGGCTATTCGCGATATCGTCCAGACCTCCGCGAGGCGAGTACAGGCGCTGAACCAGCGCACGGTTGAGATCGACGAAATGGTAGCACTGATCACGGATATCACGGCCCAGACCAATCTGCTGGCACTCAATGCGGCCATTGAAGCGGCACGTGCAGGCGAACATGGGCGTGGATTCTCGGTGGTAGCCGATGAAGTCAGGGCGCTCGCAGCGCGAACTGAAACCGCCGCGCATGAGATCAGTGCCCGTATCGAGCGGATTCAGAAAGAGAGTGTCGACGCAGTACGTTTCATGGAGGCCGGTGTGGAAGACGTGGATCGCAGCCTGCAGCTGGCGGAGCAGTCCACTTCGGATAACACGGAGCTGCATGACAGCGTGGCGCAGATGTTTGATATCATCAAGCACATCGACCGTCACAGCCAAGAGCACGGCGGCCATGCTCGATCAGTTGCTGAGATCACCACACGCATGCATCAGGCGGTGGGAGAGTTGCAGCTAAGCTCAGATCAGGTCAAGGGAACGGCAGCCAAGCTGCAGCAGCTGGTGGGCGCGTTTGAAGTCAGCTCGGCCAAATAGCGCTCAGCCCGCTCGCCACCGTGGCGGGCGGGCAGCGTCTCAGCTGGCGGGCACTTCATCTCGCAGGAATACCCAGGTATCGCCCTTGCTTTGTTCAGGGCTGAAATAATACCCCTCCAGATCAAACGCCTTGATCGCCTCAGGCGCATCGATGCGATTCTGGATGATGTAACGGCTCATCAGGCCGCGTGCCTTTTTGGCATAGAAACTGATGATCTTGTATTGACCATTCTTGAAATCCTTGAATACTGGGGTGATCAGTCGGGCGTTGAGCCCCTTTGGCTGTACCGCCTTGAAGTATTCATTTGACGCCAGGTTGACCACTACGTCATCGGACGTTTTCAATTCCTCGTTCAGTGCGGCGGTAATGCGATCACCCCAGAACTGGTAAAGATTGTCGCCAGAAGCGGTTTTCAGTCGAGTCCCCATCTCCAGACGGTAGGGCTCCAGTAGGTCCAGAGGACGCAGCACGCCATACAGGCCTGACAGAATGCGCAGATGCTGCTGGGCGAAGCTGAAGTCAGTCTCGCTGAGGCTCTCGGCATCCAGACCGGTGTACACATCTCCCTTGAAAGCCAATACGGCGGGGCGGGCATTGTCCGGCGTATGTTTGGGCTCCCAGCTCTGGTAGCGTGCCACATTAAGACTGGCCAGCTTGTCACTGAGTTTCATCAGCTCGGCAACATCCTGAACCGAAAGCTGACGCAGTGTCTCGATCAGCTGTTGTGACTGCTCGGTGAAGCGTGGCTGGGTGTAGGTATCGGTAGCGAGAGGGGATTCATAATCAAGCGTTTTGGCTGGTGAAACCAGTGTCAGCATGAGTTGGGTCTACCTTGCACAATAAAAGAGAAGGGGCCGCACCTGACCGGCCCCGGCGGATCTAAAAGGGAATTAATGCAGGCTGTTGTTCAGTTCGTCAACTATTTCAGCCCAATCAGAATCACTGCTGATCGCTTCACGCAAAAACTCGGCCTGGGTTTCGTTCCAAAATGACGCCTCATGCAGCTGAATTTCGCTGCTGAACAGCCGATGGGTGCGAATAAACTGCTCAATCGAGTCATTGTCTGCCGGCAGGCCGAGCTGTTCAAACAGGGCGCTGAAGGTGTGAGCGGATGTATCCATGTAAACCTCCTGTGGCAATATCAGACGTAGCCATATCTGTCTCCATTATGGTCAAGCCTGCAGGATTGTCAAAACCTGACTATTTTAGTTGGTTTTTTGTATCGATTCATTGCTCCGGCAATGACAGCGATAACATGGGCTTGCAAGCCTCTCCGCGCATTCTGAGCGGCAGCGACTTAACAAGTTGTGTATCATAGCGTTTTAGGACAGACCGACTGACGAGTACGCAATGAGCAAACAGACCGTTCTGACCGGTATTACCACCACCGGTACCCCGCATATTGGTAACTATCTGGGCGCCATCAAGCCCGCCATTGAAGCGAGCGAAAACCCCGCTTTCAACAGCTACTTCTTTCTGGCTGATTTCCATGCGCTGATCAAGTGCCAGGAGCCTGACCGGGTCGCGCGTTCCACCCGTGAAATTGCGGCAACCTGGCTGGCATTGGGGCTGGATACCAATAAGGCGACTTTCTACCGTCAGACCGACATTCCTGAAATCACAGAGCTGACCTGGATTCTGACCTGTCAGACCTCCAAGGGACTGATGAATCGTGCCCATGCTTACAAGGCCTCGGTGGATGCCAACCGTGAGGGCGGTAAGGAAGACCTGGATGACGGTGTCACCATGGGTCTGTTCAGCTATCCGATATTGATGGCCGCCGACATCCTCATGTTCAATGCCGACACTATTCCGGTGGGCAAGGATCAGGTGCAGCATATCGAGATGGCGCGTGATATCGCCGGTCGATTCAACCATCAGTTTGAGCCCCTGTTCACCCTGCCGCAGGCGCAAGTGGATGAAGAAACTCAGCTGATTCCGGGGCTGGACGGCCGCAAGATGTCCAAGAGCTATAACAACACCATTCCATTGTTCTGTTCGTCAGATGAGCTGCGCAGGCTGATCAATCAGATCGTGACCGATACCCGTGAGCCGGGTGAACCCAAAGATCCGGACAATACCCTGATGCACCTCTATCGCTGTTTTGCGACCGAAGCGGAAAGCGCCGCCATGCGTCAGAGGTTTATCGACGGGATCGGCTGGGGGGCTGCCAAAACTGAACTCTTCGAGTACCTGGACGCCCAGCTGTCTTCGCCGCGTGCCCGTTACAACGAACTGATGAATGACCTGGGTGAAGTGGAAGCGGTACTGCTCAAAGGCGCTGAGCGTGCGCGGGAATACGCAACTCCGTTTCTCGACAAGGTGCGCCACGCCGTCGGTATCCGCTCACTGACCGATACCAGCAGTACTCAGCAGCAGAAAGTGGCGAAAGAAAAGGAAAAGAGTGAAGAAGAGCTGGCCCGCGCCGAGGAAGGGCGCCGTCGTGCCATCCTGATGCAGATTAGTCCCCTGCTGGAGCAAGTGAAACAGGCCGAAGACAAGACCGCTGCAGCGGTAACATTGATCGCTGAAAAGTCGGCTGAAGTTGAAGCGTTGAAGAAAAAGGCACGTCAGAAGGCTCAGAATGAGCTGGATCTACTCAAGGAAGAGCTGGCGGCCTATCTCTAGACCCCTTCCCATATCTCTTCCTGCATGGCCTGAAACAGCCTTTCCCGACCGGAAAGGCTGTTTCATTTCCGCTGTCCTCTCTTTGTCATCAAATGACAAAGAAAGCCTCACGCACTTGTTATATTCCGCCATTAGGCTATGCTTCCTGTAATAAAACTACAAAATAAAACCAACAGGAGGAAGAGCATGGATATTCAGGTAAAGGCAGAAGAGCGGACTATCGCCATTCTGGGTGTGGATGGCGAAAATTTCGTTGTCAGCGGCGTGTACAAGGGCACCGCACGCAAGCCAAGCTCTTATATCGTAACCCGCAGCAGTGACCGCAGTGCCACCGTACGCGACCTTAGCACTTTCCCGAGCCATCAGCAGGTACGCGAATTAATGAGCTGATATCGACACCCGATTCAGCAAGAGAAACTGCCGCCTTGTGCGGCAGTTTTCGTTTGGGTGTGGTCAGGCGAGCTATTGCACCGTTTCGTTATCGCTGAACATGCCTTCAAACAGAATTGAAGACAGGTAGCGTTCACCCGAATCAGGCAGAATGACTACAATCTGTTTGCCTGTATTGGTTTCCAGTTCTGCCTGACGCAATGCTGCCGCCAGGGCGGCGCCACAGGAAATACCGCACAGAATACCTTCTTTCTGCATCAACTCACGTGCGGTTGTGATCGCATCTTCATTGCTGACCTGCTCAACCTTGTCGACCAGTGAAAGGTCCAGGTTCTTGGGTACAAAGCCGGCACCAATACCCTGAATTTTATGCGGAGCAGGTTTGACCTCATCACCAGCCAGGGTTTGCGTAATCACGGGGGAGTCGACAGGTTCAACTGCGACGCTGATGATCTGTTTGCCCTGAGTGCGCTTGATATAGCGTGAGATGCCAGTCAAGGTGCCACCCGTGCCGACACCGGCAACCAGCATATCAATCTTGCCGTCGGTATCGCGCCAGATTTCCGGGCCGGTGGTTTTCTCATGGATGTCCGGGTTGGCCGGGTTCTCGAACTGCTGCAGCATCAGGAAGCTGTCCGGGTTTTCGTCCACCAGTTGTTGGGCTTTTTCGATTGCGCCTTTCATCCCCTTGGCCGGTTCGGTCAGCACGATTTCGGCTCCAAGGGCCTTCATCAGTTTGCGTCGCTCCAGCGACATGGAGGATGGCATGGTCAGCATCAAGCGGTAGCCCTTCGCGGCTGCGACAAATGCGAGCGCAATACCGGTATTGCCACTGGTCGGCTCAATCAGAGTCATGCCGGGCTGCAGACGGCCGTCCTGTTCTGCTGCCCAGATCATGCTGGCGCCGATGCGGCATTTGATCGATCCGGCCGGGTTGCGTGATTCGATCTTGGCGTAGAGATTGCCGGCTGGCCAGAGGTTTTTGAGTCGTACCAGCGGTGTGTTGCCGATCGTCAGCGCGTTGTCTTCATAAATATTCATCAGCTTTTCAACTCCATGACGGCTTGAATCAGGATCAGCAGGCTACACCAAGCTTGCTGACAACAGGTATAGTTCAGTGTACCGCTGACTGCGGTAAAATGTGAGACGATTTTTTCATATCTGTATAAAGATACGATTTCTAATGCCTTGGGGGTATATATGCATTGGCTGATGCGGCAACTGGCACCTTTGATCGCCTGGCTGGCAGATCGCCTGTTTCATTTGTCCCTGTTCAAGCGGTCCCGTCAGCGTCACCGGCTGGTCATGCGGCTGTTCCGGTTTGCTGCGGACAATGGCAGCCAGCGGGCACTTTCGGTATACGGTCATCTGCTGCACTTTCGCGGCGAAGATGTGGCCAGCCGCATTCAGGGTGGGATCTATCTGCAACGTGCGGCTGATGCCGGTGATCCCAAGGCACAGTATCAAATGGGCAGAATCTTCGAGAATGGATTCGAGCATTACTTCACGTCTGATCTCGGCAAGGCGTTACATTACTACCGCCAGGCGGCGGAACAGCTTCATCCTCTGGCTATTCGACGCATGATTGAGGTTTACGAAGAGGGCGCCCTGGGTGTTGCCATCGACCCGGCGCGGGCCAACTGCTGGCGTCAGCGCCAGCACCAGGTGCCCTCGGTCGAGGCGCTCAGCGTGTCGTCAGAGTCGCGCTGAAGCTCAGCTCCTCTTCACTTTCCGCAGGGATTTCCATCTGCCAGCTGGCAGATGCACCGCTGACCTGTGTAGTTGGTTTGCTGGTGAGTGTCAACTTGAACGGCAGTGGAAAGTGAGCAGTCAGGTCCAGAGGTTTGCTCTGTTCCGAGCGGTTACGCACACTGATCCGGTACTCCACCTCATAGCCTTCAAACACCTTTCTGAAGCCTGTTTGGACCTGTTCGATCCCCAGGTCAAAGGCTTCACCCATAACCACTCTGACCTTTTCGCCTGCGGCGGTTGCTGGTACCTGAGTGCCCCCCACAAACTGCAGTTGGCCGTCGGCATCAGGCCGGAACACTCGCGCCTGTCCGCTGGGCAAGGGCAAGCGTGATCCGGATGTGGCCGGTGCGGTGAAATGCAGCTCAGTCAGAGCCTGATCCAGCTGTGACGGCATCTGTTGATGGGCGTTCACCTGAAGTGCGTAGGTGTATTGAATGCTTGCGGGCAGCTGGGTGTTTGGAATCAAGGGTACCTGTTTCTGCTGCTGATCTTGCAGGTTGTGTAGCCCGGGCAGGGTGTAGAGGTGATAGTCCTGTACCGATCCAGTTTCAACTCCGCTGCCTTTCATGTCGGCTACGGCCGAGCGCATCAGCATGACTTCAGGTCGAGTCTGTTGAGGCTGGTTGACCTGTCCCGCCAGCAGCTTGATGTTTGCCTGGGGCCAGGCCAGGCCGCTGTGGTTGTTCAGAGTGGCGAGGCCTTCCAGGTCCAGCTGTTCACCAGCACTGTCGAGGGTCAGCAGGTAGTCCATCTGCCAGCTGAGGCCTTGTGTCAGATAGCTGATTTCGGCTTCGGCCGCATTGCGGGTGCCCTTGGTGCGAAATGAAAGGCGTGGCTGTAACTGATAGTTGGGACTGTCCGGTTTTACAATCAGTCGCCACTGGCCCTGGTGCAGAGGCAGGGTTTCGATCTCTCCTGCTTCGTTTGCTATCAGTGCCGTGTTGCCTTCAACACGCAGCAGACGCACTTCGGTGCGTGTTTCGGACCCTGTGACGGGGTTGAAGCGGGCGAGGGTAATTGTTTTGCCCATTTGCGTCTGCAGCAGGCTGCCAAGACTGAGCAGGTCCTGTTCCAGGTTTTGTTCCAGAATCTGGCCCATACCGCGCAGTTTAAGCGTTTGAGCCTGCATCTGTGGGCTCACGGCTTGCAGCAGAATCGGGGTATCAGCCGGAAGTGCCGGAACCTTGCGCTGTTCCTGAACCAGTGCGAGGTTCTGCTGGTACAACGTGAGATCAAGACGGGTACGGCTGTCGTCCGCAATACTGATTTCGTCGGCAGCCTGTATCAGTGGGCTCACAAGCAAGCCACCGACCAGAGCGGTGGACAAAGAGAGTTGTCGAATGATCATGGGGGCTCCTGTTATTGCATGCTGGCCGGCAGATCCAGGGCAACCCTGAATCCCCAGCTGTTGCGGGAACTGGTGGCGGGGTGACGGTAGCGGCTTGCCGGGCGAGCGACCCGAGGAATGTCAAACCATGAGCCACCGCGCATGACTCTGTGTGTGCAGTCGCTGGTGCGCGTGGCGCTGCCATCATTCGGCGCGTTGCTGTAGTCGGGCTGGTAGCAATCCAGCACCCATTCATCCACATTACCACTCATGTCATGCAGCCCCCAGGGGTTGGGCTTCATCGAGCCGACCGGGGCTGTCTGCTGACCACCCCATTGGGTGTCACAGCCATCACAGACGGCATATCCCTGGCCCGGCTGGTTGCCCCACCAGTAAATCGATTCGGTCCCTGCGCGTGCGCTGTACTCCCACTCGGCTTCTGTCGGCAGTCGATAGGGTTGTCCTGTCTGTTCGGCCAGCCAGCGGGTGTAGGCATTGGCATCATTCCAGCTGACATTGATGACCGGCCGGGTGCCCCGTCCCCAGCCTTCATCATCCGGCAGGGGACGGCCGGTTGCGTTGGCAAAGCGGTCATATTCCTCGAAGGTGACCTCATGACGGGCCAGGGCAAAACTGCTGCTGATGAGAACTTCATGGACCGGGCGCTCGTTGTCATCTCCGTTACCATGCAGATCGCCCATGCGGAAGCGTCCGGCAGGAATGACGGCCATTTGCGGACCGCGACCGCCTTCCTGAAGCTCATCCTGAAACAGGGTCAGGTTGTCGACGGGGCGATTGGCTTCCCGCAAGGCGCTGGCCGATTCTACCCCGGCAGAAGGTTTCTCGTTGGTGGGCTGCTCTGCAGCTGTGTGCAGGCGATCAAGTTCCTGCTGCTGGCGCTGATGTGCCAGCTCAAGCGATTCGAACGCGGCCCGCAATTCACGGTTGTTTTTCATTTGCGTCAGGGCCTGAGAGCTGATTGCATCAAGCTGCCCTTGATAAAACAGCAGTGCCAGCCAGAAACCGGCTACAAAACCAAGCGCAAAGATCAGGCCGCGCCTGGACCAGCGGCGAACCGGCTCGGGCAATTGTGTGAGTGAACGCAATCGAGTAATCAGAGAGCCTGTGCCGGTTTCAGGCTCTTGTTCGGCATCGTTGGCACCGTCGTGTGGGTGTTGCTCTGGCGTGGGATTCTTCTTGTCTTTGGCAGCTGGCGTATTTTCTATGGTTTCAGCATCCGGTTCAGCCTCAGGTTTCGGTACCGGTTGGGGTTCCGGTGCAGATGTTGGCTCGGGGTCTGGCGCCGCTTCGCTTTGGGGCAGCTCCTCAGGGGGGGGGCCGACGCTGTTCTCGGTATTGTCAGAGGCAGGTTCTCCCACAACAACCGCGTCATCAGTAGCATCTGCTGCCGGCAGGCCTGGACGCTCAGTGGTGGGCGCGGGTTGAGTCGGAGTGGGCTGAACTTCAGCTGCCGCCTGTTTGATCGCGGTCGCCGCTGGAGGGTCCGGCTCTACCGCTGGTGTCTCGCGGGGCGTCTCGCCGGGACTCTCGCTGCGCATGTCCGGAATCGTGCTCTGCTCTGGGCTGGTTTCGGTGGCAAACAGCTCCCGAACCAGCGCCATGCAGCTGGCAGGACGGGGCTCTGTTTCAGGGCTCAGGGCACGGCTGAGGCTTGACCACTGTGCCTTGTTGAGCCCGCCAGGAGACTTGAACTCCTTGCGATAGCGCGCCGCTTCACCATCGGCAGGCTGAAAGGCACGCTTGCCGCTGTACAATTCCCAGGCGATCAGGGCCAGCGCGTACACGTCAGATCGGGCGGTCTGGTTCTGCGGGTGAAAGGCTTCGGGGGCCTGATAGCAGGGGTAGTCCGGCTGCTTCGGCAGCAGGGTTAGCAACGGATCGAGAATGCTGCGCCAGCCAAAACCAGTCAGTTTGACGCCGCCGCCTGCATTCAAAAAAACCAGGTCTGGTGCCAATAGCGAGTGAGGTTTTCCCAGTTTGAGCTGGCCACTGTCCACGGCTTTGGCAAGCTGAATCAGCAACCCCTGTTTCTGGCGATCATTGAGCTTGCGTGCCTGATTGCGTTGAAACAGATCAGAGAGAGTTTGCCCGTCAAGGTGTTCCAGTGACATGAACTCCAGCCCGCGCCAACTGAAATAACCGTAGCAGGTGGCGATATGAGGGTGGCGCAGTGCCGAGCGCAGTTTTGTAACCAGCTTGCGCATCTGGTCGGCAACTCCTTCGTGGCGAACCAGCTCAGGGCGCAATATAAGCAGGCTGACTTCAGTGCGAGCAGCCGTGGATATATCTTCGGCCAGCCAGAGACTGCCCATAAAATGTTCGCGCTGCTTGCTGATCAGCTGAAAACGATGATGGCTGGGCCCAATGACCAGCTCTTCCTTGAGGCCTGCGTAGGCGGTTTCGATCGGGTTAGCCATCTTGATACCGGGTCCTTGCTGCAAACATCCTTATCATAGCCGACATGTGTGTGGCTTACAGCTGTGAGCTACACACTGCCTGAATCAAGCGCTGGTATCGAGTGGGTCAAATGATTTGACCAGCTCGTCTACCGCTTTCATTTGGGCCAGGTAGGGCTCCAGCTTATCCAGCGGCAGGGCGCAGGGGCCATCGCATTTGGCTTCGTTGGGGTTGGGGTGTGCTTCGAGGAATAGACCAGCGATGCCCTGAGAAAGGCCGGCCCGTGACAGTTGCGCCACCAGGGCACGACGGCCGTCGGCAGAGTCCGAGCGTCCACCCGGCATCTGCAGCGCGTGGGTGGCATCAAACATGACTGGATAGCCGAACTCCTTCATCACGCTGAAGCCAAGCATATCCACGACCAGATTGTTGTAGCCGAAGCTGCTGCCGCGCTCGCACAGAATCAATCGATCATTACCGGCTTCTTCACACTTGTGCAGGATATGTTTCATCTCCTGCGGCGCAAGAAACTGGGCTTTCTTGATATTGATCACAGCTCCCGTTGCGGCCATTGCACTGACCAGGTCGGTTTGGCGCGACAGAAAGGCCGGCAGCTGGATGATATCGCATACCTCGGCGGCAGGGGCGGCCTGATGCGGTTCGTGCAAATCGGTGATAAGCGGCACGTTGAAGGTGTTTTTTACCTCTTCGAGAATTCTCAAGCCTTCATCAAGACCCGGGCCACGAAAGGAGTGCAGAGAGGAGCGGTTCGCCTTGTCGAAAGATGCCTTGAATACATATGGAATGCCCAGTTTTTGGGTCACTTCAACGTAGTGTTCGGCGATGCTCAGAGCAAGATCACGCGA
Source organism: Marinobacterium sp. MBR-111 (assembly GCF_040547585.1). NCBI lineage: Bacteria > Pseudomonadati > Pseudomonadota > Gammaproteobacteria > Oceanospirillales > Oceanospirillaceae > Marinobacterium > Marinobacterium sp. MBR-111. Next base: position 74,366 of record NZ_JBEPQA010000012.1, on the reverse strand, counting down.
CTCCAGTACATTCATGCCTCCAAACAGAACCATCGGCTTATCATTGCTGATCTCGATGGAACCGGCACGCACAACCTTCTGCTGCATAACACCCTCTCGTTACTGGCGAATCAAAACGAGGATTATAAGCCATTCGAGGGGAAATGTGCCGCTTGATGCGCAATCCACTCCAGGGCACGTTTTTCGGACTCTTCAGCAGGCGCCTTGCGCTGGTAAAGCGTAATCTGACACATCTGCTCAAGCATGCGAGCTCTGAAAAGCTGCTCTTGGGTCAGAAAAGCGAGTTTCAGTGTGTAGTGATCGCCCTCATGGGTACATTCAGTGACGAGAGCATTGATGCAAAAATCAGATGAAAGCGCCGGGGCGCTGATGCGCAGCCATTCACCACTGGGGTGGGGGCCTGGTGCCTTCAGGCTCAGGCCCAGTGGCAGGAGAGAGGTGCAGTCGGAAGGGGCTTTATCCAGCGGCAGCAACCTCAGCTCTATCTGATCCGGATGTTGCAGGTAGCGTTGTGGATTACGCATGATCCCAGCCTTTTGAACGGGTACAACGGGTCTGTCGGCCTTGATACCTGTATCTTGAGTGCTATTGCTTCATCCTGCCAGTAAAACCTCAAGAAAAAGCCAGAAGGCGACACCGGTCAGTGACAGGCACCAGATAGATATCCAGCGGTAGCGCCGCATCAAACGCTCTTCATCGTAAGTCGATAAGAGGTACGGTTGGCGCCGGCTTTGTGAGTCTGTCAGTACGTTCATGCTGGGTAGTTGGTGCAACTCGCGCTGCTGCGCCCTGGCTTCTTGAAGGGCTTCTTTCTGAGCCTGCTGCCACTCCTGAAGATCAATCTGGCCATCACCATTCTGGTCAAAGCGCTCGCGAAGCCGATCCGGGTTCTGCTTCCAGTCGCGCAAAAGATCACGGGCGGTGGCTTTCATATCCAGTTGATCGCGGCCACCGCCCACTGTGTGGAAACGTCCCAATGCGTAGAGTTGTTCGTGTTCGAAAATCAGACTTTCGGTATAACGGTAGTGACCACTGACACTGTTGCTGGTCAGAATCGCGGCAATCCCTTTAGCGGAAAGACCACTGGCATTAATGGAAGGAAGTTCGGTGTTGCCGCGCCAGCTTTGTTTGTGCAGGGTTGTTACTTCGGCGCCTGCTGGATCGACCAGGCAGGTGCCGGTCCCATCGTTGATCTGAAACCAGCTGTCGGAGCGGCCACTGCGGACGGTCTTCCACTGCTTGCGTTCGCCCCCGCTTTGCTTCTCTACTTTGTAGGTATACCAGACACAGGGTCGGCCCGACAGTGGGGCGCTCAGCATGCCGTTTTCACCGGCGATCACATGACCGATCAGCTCCACATACCCTTGCGGCGCTGACCGGATACGTGCGGTAGGGGTGTCTGCAATCAGGCGGTAGTGGCCGAGTTTGCGAAACACGAACCAGAGGGCCACCAGAGCTGCCAGTGCCAGTGCAAGCAGGGCGATCAGTCGTTCCGTGGAGCCCAGGGGTCCGATATCCAGAAGCATGGCTTAGTTGAACAGCTGCTTCATGTCGACATCAGCAAGCTCTGCCTCGTCAAACTCAAGCAGCTCGGCCGCCTTGAAACCGAAACGGCGCGCAATGATGACATCGGGGAATTGTTCGATACGAACATTCAGCCGGTTAACCGAGTCGTTGTAATACTCACGGCGGTCGGCGATGCCGGATTCGAGTCCGCTGATGCGGCTGTGCAGATGGTGAAAGCTTTCGCTGGCTGTCAGCTCGGGATAATCCTCGGCAACCGCAAACAGGTTGCCGAGGCCCAACCGCAGCTGGGTTTCAGCCTTGCCCAGTGCACCGACGTTGCCCTCTTCGCGGGCGCTGGCCACCGCCGAGCGTGCCCGCATGACCGCTTCCAGGGTCTGCTGCTCATAACCCATATGCTGTTTGCAGGTTTCCACCAGCTTGGGCAGTTCGTCATGTCGCTGCTTCAGCAGCACATCGATGTTGGCCCAGGCGCGCGAGACGCCATGCTTGAGCTGAACCAGATGGTTGTAGATCGAAATGAAGTAAAAAACGGCGACGGCCAGAACGACCAGTATGACAATCAGCGATATATCCATGTGTGAGCCTCGGACATGTTCCTTTGGCTCACACTATAAACGCAATTCGGAAACGCAATCCAGTTCGAGTTGAAACCGGGCCTGGTTCAGATACTGCCGCCGCCGATTATTTCCACGACCACCGTTTTGATCAGGAAGGCGACCAGCCCAAGGCCCAGTGCAAAAAACAGAATGAAGGTGCCGAACTTGCCGGCATTGGATTTTTTAGCCAGGTCGTAAATGATGTAGAAAATCGCTGCTGCGAACAGTACCAGGCCAACGTTGAGCATGATGGCTTCGATTTCTGCCAGACGCATGGACGTATCTCCAGAATTTTTAAGTTGTATAAATTATGCATGATTATGAATTGGATAAACACCGAAACTATGTAGGGGAAAACGGTGCTTTTAGAGCAGATCGTCCTTGCCGTAGACCTGTTCCTGCCATTCAGGGCCCAGCTCCTGCTCGATAAAGTCGCGGATAAACTTGCGCACCATCTGGGAGGGGGTAACGTCCTGCTCATTGCACAGGCGTTCAAAGGTGGCTTTTTTCTTGGGATCGATCAACAGGGTGAGGCGGGCAGTACGGTTTTCCATGAAGCAGTCATTACCTTAAAGTCGAGTATATGTTAATCATGTTAACATTGAATCATATTTGAGCAACCGTTAATGTAGTTGAATTGTACTCATCGCTTTACTTTCTAAAGGGAACGCCACATGTCCAGACATGCCCGGTTGCACTCGCTTTCCTTCGCCAGCGCACTGCGTGAAGTGTTTCGTGAAGGTTATGATCGCCGAGCGCTTGGGCAGGATCTGCTGGCGGGATTGACCGTTGGGGTGATCGCGATCCCTTTGTCGATGGCGCTGGCGATTGCAAGTGGCGTACGGCCTGAGTACGGCCTGTATACGGCGATTATTGCGGGCTTTCTGATTGCGCTAAGTGGTGGGTCGCGTTTCAGTGTATCCGGGCCAACGGCGGCTTTTGTGGTGATCCTTTACCCGGTAGCGCAACAGTTTGGGCTGGCAGGGTTGCTGGTAGCAACGCTGATGTCGGCCGTTATTTTGCTGCTGCTGGCATTTGCGCGGCTTGGCCGGTTGATCGAATATATTCCCGAACCGGTGACATTGGGGTTTACCTCAGGTATTGCCATTGTGATTGCGACCCTGCAAATCCCTGACTTTTTTGGCCTGCAGCTGGCCGAAATGCCTGAAGCCTGGTTGCTCAAGCTGGCGGCGCTGGGGCAGGCCCTGCCTGCATTCGATGGCGCAACGCTACTGGTGGCGGCCCTGACTCTTGCCACATTGATTCTTTGGCCCCGTTTGCGTTTGCCGATTCCGGGTCACCTGCCTGCCTTGCTGATCGGGGTAGGCGTGGCGTGGATTGCATCAAGCCTTGGCTGGAGCGTTGAGACCATTGGCAGTCGCTTCAGCTACCTGTTGCCGGATGGTTCAACCGGACAGGGCATCCCTCCCTTCTTTCCAGAGTTTGTCTGGCCCTGGCAGCAGCCGGGTCCATCCGGTGAACCGTTGGACTGGTCATGGGCGCTTGTGCGTGAATTGCTGCCGGCCGCGTTTTCCATCGCCATGTTGGGGGCCATTGAGTCGCTGCTGTGTGCCGTTGTGCTGGATGGCATGACTGGCAAGCGCCACCATGCCAACGGTGAGCTGCTGGGGCAGGGGGTGGGCAACCTGGTGGCACCCTTCTTTGGTGGCTTTACCGCCACGGCGGCCATTGCGCGCTCTGCGGCGAATTACCGGGCCGGTGCACGATCACCCATTGCCGGCATGGTGCATGCTTTGGTAGTACTCGCTGGTCTGCTGGTATTGGCACCTTTGCTGGCATATCTGCCCATGGCGAGCATGGCTGCACTGCTGCTGATAGTGGCATGGAACATGAGTGAGGCACCCAAGGTGGTTCAGCTTCTCAAGCGTGCGCCGCGAGGTGATGTGCTGGTATTGCTTACCTGTCTGTCGCTGACGGTTCTGTTCGATATGGTGATCGCCATTTTTACCGGCATCATGCTGGCTTCGCTGTTGTTCATGCGGGATCTGGCAGGCATGACGCGCTTCACCAATATCAGTCAGCAGCAGAAACACGTGCCGGGACAGCTGAGGTCAGGCTGGCAGGTCTACAAGTTGAGCGGGCCGCTTTTCTTTGCGGCTGCCGAGCGGGTGTTTGATGAACTGCACGAGCAGTGCCAGGAAGCAAAAGGCGTGGTGCTGTACATGGATGCTGTACCGTTGCTGGACGCCGGTGGTCTGAATGCACTGGAGCACTTCATTCGTGCCTGTGATCGAGAGGGGATTGAGCTGGTAGTGGCTGACCTGCAATTTCAGCCGTTGCGCGCGCTGGCTAGGGCCGGCATGGTGCCGGTGCCCGGGCAGCTGAGCTTCACTTCGACTCTGGTGGAGGCGTTGCAACCCTTGATAGTTGAACACGCTGCGGCTGATAGCTCTCCAGCCACGCACTAAGCTCTTCAGCCGGCAGTGGACGGCTGAACAGGTAACCCTGCATGAATTGACAGCCCTGCTGAGCCAGGGTGGAGCGCTGGGCTTCGGTTTCCACCCCCTCCGCGATCAGGCGCAACTCAAGGCTGGCTGCCATGGATATGATGGCGCTTACCAGTGAGTCACCGTAGCGGTCGGTGTTGAGGTCACGCACAAACTCTCGGTCAATCTTCAGTGTATCGACCGGGAAACGCCTCAGGTAGCTCAGAGATGAGTAACCGGTACCGAAGTCGTCAATGGCCAGATTGACACCCACCTGCTTGAAACCGTTGAGCCAACCGATGGTTTCTTCCGAGTCTTGCAGCAACAACCCTTCAGTGATCTCTAGTACCAGCTGGGACGGGTTGATCCGGTTGCGTTCCAGAATGTCGCGCACCACTTCGGCTTCCAGTCCAAGCTCGCGCTGGCGCTCGGAAATGTTCACCGACAGATACAGGTTCATGCCATTGTCTGACCAGTGTCGCAGCTGGGCACAGGCCGTTTCCAGTACCCATTCGCCGATGGCGCCGATCAGACCGGTTTCTTCCGCCAGCGGAATGAAGGCGTCCGGTGGTATCATTCCTCGTTCAGGGTGATGCCAACGCAACAGGGCCTCTACCCCGGTGATGCGCCCGCTGCGGCCATGCACCACGGGCTGATAGAACACTTCAAGCTGTTCTCGGTCCAGTGCGTGGCGCAGGTCCTGCTCCAGTGTCATCCGCTGATTGGCATGTTCCTGCATGGCGGCAGTGAAGAAGTGGGTTTGATTGCGTCCGGACTGCTTGGCCTTGTACATCGCCAGGTCGGCGTTGCGAATCAGGGTCTCAGCGGTATTGGCGTCGCCCGGGTGCATGGCGATACCAATGCTGGCACCGATGATCACTTCCCGCTCAGCCAGCAGGAAGGGTTCACTTAACTGATCTATCAGCTTGGCTGCAACATGGGCCGCGTCGGCATCCGACTTGACGTTGTGTAACAGGATCACGAATTCATCTCCGCCGAAACGGGCAACTGTGTCGGTTTCGCGCACACAGTTGTTCAGGCGTTTTGCCACCTGTTTGAGCAGATCGTCTCCGTATTCATGGCCCATGGAGTCATTGACGAATTTGAACCGATCCAGGTCGATGAACAGCAGGGCGATCATCTGTTCGTCACGGTCGGCGGTGATGATGGCCAAATTAAGTCGATCCGACAGCAGGGTTCGGTTGGGGAGTTCCGTCAGCTCGTCATAGTAGGCCTGACGCACAATCTGAGCTTCGTCATTTTTGCGTTTGGTAATGTCCGAGAACACGGCAACATACTCACTGACCTTGCCTTCGCTGTCGTGAACCACCGAAACCGACAACCATTCTGGATAAATGGTGCCGTTCTTGCGCCGGTTCCAGATTTCGCCACTCCAGGAGCCGTGTTTGAGAATTTCCTGCCACATGTCTTGGTAAAAATGTTCGTCGTGGCGGCCGGAGCTGAGCATGCTCGGGTTCTTGCCCTGAACCTCTTCAGGGGCATAGCCGGTGATGCGGCTGAAGGCGGGGTTGATGGTCTTGATCAGACCATTCTGGTCGGCAATCATGATTGCTTCGTTACTGGTGCGGAACACCGTTTCGATCATTTGCAGCTGTTCTTCGACCTCTTTCTGCTGAGTGATGTCTTCTTTCACTGCAATGTAACTGAGGACTTTGCCTGCTTCATCCCTTACAGCGGAGATGGAGGCTGATTCCCAGAAAAGGCTGCCATCCTTGCGTCGGTTCAGCAGCTGGCCATGCCATTCTTCACCCTGCTCCACGGTGGCCCACAGGTCACTGTAAACCTCGGGCGACATCTCGCCCGAGCTGAGCATGCCGGCACTCTGCCCCAGTGCCTCCTCGCGGTTGTAACCGGATATCTGACAGAATTTCGGGTTTACATACTCGATGCGGCCCTGGGTGTCGGTAATCATTACGGATGCAGGACTCTGTTCCATGGCGCGGCCCAGGTTGCGCAGCTTCTGCTCAATTTTCTGAGTATGAGTAATATCCGTACGCACGCAGGCAAGGCCGCCTTCACGGGTGCGACAATCACTGGCCATGATGGAGTGACCGCTGTCCAGATGTTCAATGTAGCTCTCGGCGCCGGGCTGCTCGCTGCCGATCTGTTCGCGTCGAAGCACATGGGGCTGCAGCTGGTGTTGAAAGTCGTCCCATTGCTCTAGTTGCAGCTCATCCATCCAGGGGTAGACCTGACGCCAGCGTCGGTTGCACACCATCAGGCGGCCCGCTGGGCTGAACAGGGCAAAGGCTTCCGACAGGCTCTCAACCGCATCGTGCATCCGGTCGCGGGAAGTTTCGGACTGGCGGCGCAGCAACATGAAGCGACGCAGCAGGTCACCCATCAGCAGGAAGACCAGCAGGAACACTCCAAACAGAGCAACGCCGAGGGCACGGGCATCCATGTTGGCATCTGAGCCACTGAAGTGATTGCGATCCCCGCTCCATAGGATATAGAACAGCAACAGCAGGTTCATTCCGGTCAGAACCAGCATCAGCTTAAGTGCGCGGGAAGAAACTATTCTCATTTAATCCTGTAGTGAATGAAGGGTTAAAGGGGGCAAAGTGTAGCGCCTGGCAGACTCTTTGCCATAGCTAATTCTGCCTATTTACCTAATTGTCCGTCAGTTTTGGGTGCTTGTCAGATTTTTTCCAGCCTGAATCGACCTTAATAGTGTACAATAAATACATCTAAATAGTCGGATGACGCACCAGAGGTCTAGTCATGGCAGTTGTTAATCTCGAACATACACCGCGCAACCATTATGAAGTGATATTCAGCAACGGCTTTCGCCCCATGTTTACGCTGGTTGCTTTGCAGGCGTTGCTGGCACTCGGTGGCTGGCTCGCGTTCTGGAATGGCTGGCTGGCCGCTCCGGAAACACTGGGTACGCCATTGCTCTGGCACGGACATGAGATGCTGTTCGGTTTTGTCGGCGCCGCGATAGGCGGTTTTTTGCTGGCTGCAGTGGCCAATTGGACCGGGCGGCGACCGGTTCATGGCGGTGCGCTGGTGCTGCTGGTGCTGTGCTGGCTGCTGGCTCGCGCCGTTGCGTGGCTGGGTGCGGACTGGCCAGCGCTGTTCAATGCGTTGGCAGCCTCACTGTACTGGGTGGTGCTGGCAATTTTGTTCGGACGTGAACTGATAGCGTCAGGCAACCGTCGCAACTTGAAGGTGCTGGTTTTGATTGGTCTGTTTACCCTGTTCAGTCTGGCGTTTCATCTGCAGTGGCTGGCGCCTCTTGATATCCTGCACCTGACTCTGGTGCTGGTACTGATGCTGCTTACATTGATTGGTGGGCGCATCACGCCAGCCTTTACCCGTAACTGGCTGAATCGTCAGTCGCCGACGCCCGAACGGTTACCGGCAGCATCTGGTCCGCTGGATACAGCTGCGGCTGTGATGACGGCGATTTCCGGTCTGGTCTGGGTATTCTGGCCCCAGTCGATGGCTGCCGCAGTGCTACTGGCACTGGCGGGTGGGTTGCAGCTGGTACGGGTACTGCGCTGGTGTGGCTGGCAGACGCGCTCGGAACCGCTGCTGTGGGTGCTGCACCTGGGCTATGGCTGGATCGGTATCGGCCAGTTGCTGCTGGCCGGTGGCAGTGTCGGTTTCTGGCTCTCCAGCGCCGGTTTGCATGCGCTGACCATCGGTGCCATGGGCGGCATGATCATGGCGGTTGCGTCGCGTGCTGCACTGGGGCATACCGGCCGCGCGCTGGAGTCAACGCCGATACTGACCCTGGCGTTTGTCAGCCTGCACCTGGCGGCGCTCACGCGGATTGTTGCAGCGCTCTGGCCAGCTGTGATGCCGCCGTTGGTTACGTTGTCAGCGTTGCTGTGGTTACTGGCCTTTGCACTGTTCAGCTGGCGTTATCTGCCGATTCTGCTGGGGTCATCGGTCAGCTTCAGTGACCGCCTCAAGGCGGGACAGGGCTGATCCTGCCGGCTTACAGGCAGTTGGCCTTGCGGTAGCTGCCCTGATAATCAAACAGGCGCTCACGGACCTGCCAAAAGCCGCCCCCTTTTGCGGAGCGGCCTTTCTTGCCGCTCATGCGGGCGATTATGAAATCGGGTGCAGGCAGTAATGCTTCACTGGCGACGACCTCGGCTGCGGTGTTGAAGCGGCGGGGCTGTCTGCCCTGACCGCAGCGGCGACCGAAAAGGGTATTGAACAGGGCCTTTTGTGCGGGACGATCCATGTGGAAGCGCTCCTGCAGTTCCTCTCCCTGTTCCTCGTGGTAGGTCAGCGTCACACACTCGCCGCTGGCACTGACGCTGATGCCGGCGCAGCGAATCACTTTGGCGTCCTTCAGCTGCAGCGCACGCTTGAGCAGGTCATCCGGGTCGATGATCGCTTCATGGCAGCTGTGACAGCGACGGGCGGCGATGTCGTTTTCAGCCCCACAGTGGGGACATTCCTTGAACTTGAAGCGGTAATCACACTGTTGCGGTTCTTCCCCTTCCAGCTCCAGCAGGCCCTGACAGCGGCGGCCATGGTGTTCGATCACCTGACCGGTGTCGTCTGTCTTGCCCCAGAAAATGTTGGCAAAACCGCAGCTGGGGCAGAACACCTGTACCGGCTCACTGTCGGTTGAGGGGCGCGGTGTGCCTACCTCGGGGTGGTGCAGATTGAAGCCATTCCCTGCGTAATCGACCACCAGGCAGTCCCGCTTGCCCTCGCTCAGGCGCAGGCCGCGGCCCACAATTTGCTGATACAGGCTGACCGAGGCGGTGGGGCGCAGGATGGCGATAAAATCCACATGGGGCGCGTCAAAGCCGGTGGTGAGAACGGCAACATTGACCAGATACTTCAACTGGCGCGCCTTGAACGCCCGAATCAGCCGTTCGCGCTCCTCACTCGGTGTGGTTCCGGTGATGATGGCGGTCTGCTCGGCAGGCAGATAACCCTGAATTTCGCGGGCATGCTCGACCGTGGCGGCAAACACCATCACCCCTTCACGCTGCGCCGCCAGTTCGATGATCTGCTCGCAGATGGCACGGGTAACACGCGGATGTTTCAGCAGCAGGCTGTTCAGTTCTCGTTCTGGATAATGACCGTTTGAAGAGGGTGTCAGGGCGGAAAAGTCGTAGTGGGCGATGGCGGCGTCCACCAGTTCGGGGGGTGTCAGATATCCTTTGCGGATCATCCAGTTCAGCGGCAGTTCATAGATGCAGCGTTCAAACACACGGGGCTCTTCGCTGCGCACAAAACCGCGATAGTGAGTGCGGTAGATCCAGCCATAACCCAGTCGGTAGGGGGTGGCGGTCAGGCCGAGCAGCTTCAGCCCCGGGTTCTGTTGCCGCAGGTGGCTGATCACCTGCTGATATTGTGAGGTGTCGTCTTCACTGACGCGGTGGCATTCGTCGATGATCAGGAGCGAGAACTGATCCGTAAAGTCCTCCAGATTGCGCGCGATCGACTGTACACTGGCAAAGGTAACCTGGTGATTGAATTCGCGCCGGCCAAGACCGGCGGAGAAAATGCCCGCTTTCAGCTCCAGAGCGGCATATTTGGCGTGGTTTTGCTCGACCAGCTCGCGTACATGGGTGATTACCAGAATGCGCTTGCGGGCCAGTCGCGCAAGCTCGGCGATGACCAGGCTTTTACCGGCGCCGGTTGGCAGTACAATCACCGCCGGGTCATCGCCGGCGCGAAAGTGTTTCAGGGTGGCGTCGACCGCTTCCTGCTGGTAATCACGCAGGGTGAACGCGGTGTTTGTGGGGCGTTTGGCTGTCATGGCGGCCATGGTAATGCGCGGCCTGAGCAAACTCCATCGGTAGGGGGAAATGAATGACCTTTGAAGTCTGGTTACGGCTGTCGGCTTTTCTGTGGGTGCTGCTGTTGTGTGCCCTGTTCGAGCGGCGCATGCCAAGGCGCAGCTGGCGTTTTCCCAAACGCTCACGCTGGCTGACCAACCTGACCCTGACCCTGCTGAATACCGTATTGGCCCGACTGACGCTGGGTGCGTTTGCCATCACCGCCGCTATCTGGGCCGGTGATCAGGACATCGGATTGTTCAATCAGGTTGCCGCCCCCCAGTGGCTGATTCTGCTGACCGGGGTTGTGGTGCTGGATGCGGCGGTCTGGCTGCAGCATCGGGTCACCCATCGGGTGCCGTTGCTGTGGCGGCTGCACCGAGTGCACCATACCGACCCGGAGCTGGATGTGACCACGGCGCTGCGTTTTCATCCGGTGGAGATCGGTTTGTCATTGCTGTGGAAGGCGTTGGTGGTGATTCTGCTGGGGCTGACACCGGCCGCAGTGATTCTTTTTGAGTTGTTGCTGAGCATTTCAGCCATTTTCACCCATGCCAACCTGCGCCTGCCTGCAGGGCTCGATCGGCGCCTGCGTTGGCTGATCTGCACCCCGGATATGCACCGCATCCATCACTCGGTATATCAGCCGGAAACCGACAGCAACTACGGCTTTTTTCTGTCGATCTGGGATCGCGCCTTTGGCTCCTATCGCCACCAGCCCGCCGATGGGGTCGAACAGATGCGGCTGGGGCTGCTGGAATTTACCGAACCGCGTGAGCTGACGCTGGGACACTTGTTGCTTCAGCCTTTGAAAAACATCAAGCGGATCAACGATAACGGGCCGTTTGAAAAGCCGGATCGGCCCGTGTCATAGAGACGGTGAGCCGCCTTGGGTCAGGGTTTCAATGACCCGACCCCAGCTCGCCTTCAGGGCAGGCCAGCCAAGATGTTCTACATCAGGTGCCTTGATCGGCTCGCCGCGGTGTTTGGAGGCCGAAAGCTCGGCCAGCATTCGGGCCAGTGCCGCGGTTTCCTCCTGCTCGGCATAGCGATATTCGGCTGCAAACAGTTCACGGTAGGCCAGTCGATCCGGCACCACCGGGCGACAGCCTGCCGCGACCGCTTCCAAAACAGCAATGCCCTGAAAATCGTGCAACGCGGTCGACAGCACCACGTCAGAGCGTTGCAGCAACCGACGATAGGCTTCGGTACTCTCGATGTGCCCCCAGCACCCCAGCTGCCCGCCGGATTCAAGTCGCTGTTTCAGTTGATCGAACACTGGAGGCACCCGGCGAAACTGCTGCCCGACCACATGCAGGCGAAAATCGACGTGATCGGTCTGCAGGCGCTCCACTGCGGCCAGCAACAATTCGGGGCCCTTGTCGAACTCCCAGCGGTGATTCCAGACGATCTCCAGTGGGCCTTCAACCGGTGCGGCAGGCAGGAATACCTGCTCGGGCAGAGGAACGTGCAGCACCTCCGAGCGAGCTCGTATCTGCTCCACCAGGCCGGGAGGAACCTGATCGGGCAGCTTGCGCAGCAGTCGGTCAGCACCCTCCAGCAAGGTGTCTCGGTTGTAGCCGGAATTGAACAGCACGCGATCGGCACAGAGCGCGTTATAGAGATTCAGTATCAGGGGCTCGACACTTTGATGCTCATGCCCGGACGCGGGGTAGGCAAACTGATTTTCGTGGAAATAGATCACGCAGGGCGTCTGAGCCAGTGACGGAACAAAGCCACGCAGGCTGGTCAGGTCCACCATCGAGGTGGCAATGATCAGGTCATAGGGTTGTTGCAGACGTTCCCTTTCGCCGAAGGCCCAGCTCAGGCTGTTGCCGCGAATGCGCCAGCTGAAATAACGCGCGGGCAGGCTCAGTACCGTCCAGTCATGTTCGGGCAGAGCATTCACCAGCCCCTTGCGCCAGTACTGATGACTGACCGCATCGTAGGCTGACAGCAGAAGAATCCGCATCTCGGTATCCAGGCAGAAAAAGAAACGCATTGTGCCAGAGGGGTCCGAACTTGTCAGACCGTGATCGGCCTGCTTGACTGAAGGTAGATGTTTCAAGGAGAGCACAGATGGCCAGAACAGTTTTGATTACCGGTTGCAATCGTGGTCTGGGGCTTGAGTTCGCCTATCAATATGCACGGGATGGCTGGCAGGTACATGCCTGTGCGCGGGATCTGGTGCATGCCGAGGCACTGCAGGCGCTGGAGGCGCGCTTTCCCGAGCAAATAAGTCTGCACACACTGGATGTAAACAAGGACGGTCAGATCAAGGCGCTGGACCGCGTGCTGGAGAACACCACCATCGACCTGCTGATCAATAATGCAGGTTATTACGGTCCCAAGGGTGTGGCGTTTGGCACCCTGGAGCGTGAGCTTTGGCGACAGGTACTTGAAACCAATACGCTTAGCCCATTGATGCTGACGCAGGCGCTGTATCCGCGCATTGCGGCCAGTGAGCTGAAAACAGTGGCATTTCTCAGCAGTAAGGTTGGCAGTATTGCCGACAACACTTCAGGTGGCGGTTACTACTACCGCAGCTCCAAAACCGCACTGAACCAGATAGTGCGCAGCCTGTCCATCGACTTGGCGGGGGCCGGGGTAAAAGTGGTTGCATTGCATCCGGGCTGGGCCCAAACCGATATGGGGGGCAGTAATGCACTGATTACGCCAGAAGAGAGCGTCAGCGCCCTGCGCGCCTTGCTGACCGGACTTGAACCCGAGCAGAGCGGACAGTTCCTCAATTACGATGGCAGCCTGATCCCCTGGTAGTTTTAATTGTACCGGCCTGATTGCCACGGTTGTGCCTGACGGGTAGATTTGATTCTCAATGCTTTTGGGCCGGGAAAGATGACAGGATGCTGCTTTCAACCTTGCGATCACCACTGATACTGTCGCTGCTTTATGCCGTATTGGGCGTATTGTGGATTTTGTTCAGTGATCAGTGGTTAGGCTATCTGGCCGTCGATATCGAGCGTTTTGCCGAAGTCAGTCGCTACAAGGGTGTTGCGTTTGTCCTGGTCAGTGCCGGCCTGATATTTCTGGCATTGACGCGCTATGCGGCCGACAGGTCCGATTTACCCTCCCGATCCGGTCATCAACATCAGGTGGTGTTGGCATTCATCGTGTTACTGCTTGTTGTCCCTCTGCTTGGGGTGTCCGTGACCCGGCTTCATGGGCCGGAGCTGCAGCAGCGCGAACTGGAGCAGCTGAGTCATCGAGCGGACCAGAAGCGGGATCAGATTCGGCAGTGGTTGGAGCAGGGCAGCCGCGAGCTGGGTGCCCTTGAAAGCCTGTTGGAAACCGGTGCGGGCCATCTTGCACCGGAATCGGAGCGGTTTGCGCAGATGCAGCAGGCCGTCTCGGATCTGGTGCTGGGGCTGGGTTTTGCCGGTGCCCGTATCAGCCTGCCGGGACAGGATGCCATGCAGTTGGGTGCGGCCCCCGAGGCCTCGACCGACAGCCCTGCACTAAGACCCTTCCGTATCACTCAGCGAGACTGGCTGCAGCTGATGCAGGATCAGAGCGGGCAGCTGTGGGTACGGCTTGCCCGCCCCAGCCACGGTGATCGCATCGCGCTGGAGCTTTTCGCACCGTTCGAAAGTGCGTTGCAGCCGCTGTTGTCCGACTGGCTGCTCAGTCATGACACACTGGAGCTGCAATTGTTGCAGGCCAGAGGTGACAGCGCCGTCTATCTGTCACCGCTCAAATTTACCGATGCTGCCCCGGCCACTCAGGCTCTGCCGCTGTTCAATCAGGATGTGGTGGCCGTGATGGCGGTCGCGTCCGGCAATTCGGGTGAGGCCGTCGGCAAGGATTATCGGGGTGTTTCGGTGTTGTCAGCCTACCGGCAGATACCGGACACGCCCTGGACTCTGGTGGTGGAGCGTGATCTGGAGGAGGTGCTGGCACCACTTGACACCCTGCTGCAGTGGATTCTGCTGATCGGCATGCTGTTCATGCTGGTGGTGGGCGTTGTGCTGCTGCTGTTCTGGCGCCAGCAGCGGCTGCAACTCAGCCTGCAGGCGCGGGCAGAACTGGATGCCAGAGACCGTATTCTGCAGCGCTTCTACGAGTTGCCCCTGATCGGCATGGGCATCTATGACCCGCTGGCCAAACGCTGGGTAAGGGTTAACGACGAACTGGTGCGGCTGCTGGGGTATCCGCGAGAACAACTGATGGCCATGGACTGGCGCGAGCTGACCCCGCCAAAGGTGCTTGAAGAAGAGGAGTATCTTTACCAGGCGGTGCTGGAAGGCATCAGGGATGGTTACCAGATGGAAAAGCAGCTGCGACATGCGGCAGGGCATCTGGTGGAGATAAAACTGGATGTACAGATGGAGCGCGAAAGCGACGGTGGCTGGATGCTGGCAATGATGCAGGATATTTCGCAGCAGAAGCACAGCGAAGCGCTGATTCAGCGTCAGGCCAATCTGTACAACATGCTGTCGCAGACCAACCAGATGATTGTGCGCCGCCATGCACCGGATCGGATCTTCCAGAGTGCCTGTGACATTGCCGTGCGTTTTGGCAAGCTGCGATTTGCCTGGATCGCTCAGGTCGATGACAAGGGGCAACTCAAGCCTCTTGCCAGTGCAGGGCTCGGCGGTGAAAGCCTGCCAATGTTGATACAACTCTGCCGCAACTACCCCGAACAGGGGCTGACCATGGCGGCCATCCGTCAGGGTGAGCGGATGCTGGCCAACAATGTTTTTGCCGACCCCCGTTTTCAACCCTGGTATCAGCTGGCGCGACGGCATGATATCCATGCCGCCATAGTGTTGCCGATCACGGATGATCGCGGCGCGATGAAAGTGATGACCCTCTATGCCAGTGAACCGGACTTTTTCAGTGACGAGGTGGTGGATACACTGGATGAACTGAGCCACGACATCAGCTTTGCCCTCGCCAACTACTTTCGTGATCAGGCGCTTGAAAGTGCCAACCAAGTGATCAATGCCAGCCCCGTGGTGCTGATGCGCTGGGACAACAAGGAGGGCTGGCCGGTGACCTATGTCTCTGACAACGTGCGGCTCTGGGGGATTGAGCCGGCCACCCTGATGGCCGGCGAGTTCAACTACGAGCAACTGATTCATCCCGATGACCGCGCGACCATCGCGGCGGAAGTGGCCGGTCACTTGAAACGGCACGAGAACGAATATCAGCAGTTGTATCGATTGCAGCTTGGCAATGGTGATGTGATCTGGGTGGAAGACCATACCCATGTGCAGCGGGACCTGCGGGGCAATATTCTGCACATAGAGGGCGTATTGACCGATGTTACCGAGCGTCAGCAACAGGAAGCGCGTCTGGAACGTGCTTCGGCGGTACTGGACAGCACCCGTGAGGCGGTCGTTGTGACCGATGCACAGCAGCGCATCATTCAGATCAACCCGGCCTTTGGCGAAATGTTCGGCTGGTCCGAGCAGGAGCTGAACGGCAAGACACCGCACCAGTTTGCATCCGGGCAGCACGATCAGGCGTTTTACCGCCACATGTGGCAGTCGCTGGATGAATCCGGCCACTGGCAGGGCGAAATCATGAGCCGCAGACGCAATGGCGAAGTCTTTCCGGCCCTGCTCAGCATCAGTGTGGTACGCGACCCGCGTGCGGAGATCAGCCATTACGTCGGTGTGTACACCGACCTGAGTCGACTCAGAGAAAGTGAATCGCGGCTGGAATATCAAGCGCTGCACGACCCGCTGACCGGGCTGCCCAACCGGCAGATGCTGTTCACCCAGCTGGAGCATTGCATTCAGTACAATCGCCGTCACACGCGAGTTTCGGCGCTGCTGATGATTGATCTGGACAACTTCAAGGATGTGAATGACAGCTTTGGTCACTTGATGGGTGACCAGCTGCTGCAGCAGGCGGCCAAACGGCTGAAGCTGCGCCTGCGCGAAGAGGATATGCTGTTCCGCCTGGGCGGGGATGAGTTTGCCGTGCTGCTGGACGATGTGGGCAGTGGCGGCGATGCGGCCAACGTAGCCCTGAGCCTGATTCGACAGTTTGACGGCAGCTTTACCCTGAGTGACGGGGTGGAGGTCCGTATCGGTGCCAGCATCGGCATCAGTCTTGTCACTCAGGTGCGGCAGAAGCCCGAGGATCTGCTGCAGCAGGCCGATGCCGCCCTGTTCAGGGCCAAGGAGCGGCGCGGCAGTCTGAGTTTCTACAGTGATGACCTGACACAGGCGGCGCGGCAGCGAATAGAGCTGGAGCAAAGGCTTGGCAGGGCGATCGAGGCCAATGAGCTCAGGCTGTACTACCAGCCGCAGTGGTCGCTTGAAAGTGGTGAAATCACTGGGGTTGAGGCCCTTGTACGCTGGGAAGATCCGGAGCGGGGACTGATCTCGCCGGCCGAGTTTATCTCGCTGGCCGAGCAGACCGTGCTGATTGACCATATCGGCCGCTGGATACTCAATGAAGCCTGTGACCAGATCGCACGCTGGCAGGCGGCAGGGCTGCAGATTCCGCGCGTGGCGGTCAATGTATCGCCGCAGCAGCTGCGCTATCACAGCCTGCCCGATGAGGTGGCCAAGGCACTGGAGCGCACCGGCATTGCGCCTGAGCTGCTGGAGCTTGAGCTGACCGAGGGCGCGCTGATGGCACCCAATCTGGAACCGGTGTCGATGCTCGGAGAATTGCGTAGCCTCGGTGTACGCCTGGCCATTGATGACTTTGGTACCGGATACTCGTCACTGGCCTATCTGAAGCGTTTCCCGCTGGATCTGCTCAAGATCGACAAGTCATTTACCGATGATCTGCTGGAAAGCGATGAGGCCCGCGCCATCGTTGAAACCATTATTGTACTGGGGCACAAGCTGGGTCTGAGGGTGCTGGCGGAAGGCGTCGAACTGGAAACCCAGCGCGCCCTGCTGGAGGAGTTGGGCTGTCATCAGTATCAGGGCTATCTGGGCAGCCGACCGTTGCCGGTGGCCGAACTGGAGTCGCTGCTTAAACAGGATGGCCCTGATCTGCAACAAACCTGAGGGATTCAACCTGTCGGCTTTTGATGTATGATCGATCAGACGTTTAATACTCGGGCTTCAATCGCCTGACCTGCAGGGAGTGCAGTGGATACTGTGAATTCATCTGCCGTGTGTCACAGCTCCGGTCGAGTCGTCAGCAATCTGTTGCTGGCGCTGGCTTATCTCATGCTGGGTCTGAGTTTTTCCGCTACCGGCCTGCATGATCAGATCGTGCCTCTGTGGCTTCCGGCCGGGCTCGCGCTTGCGGTCGTGCTGCGTCATGGCTTCTCCCTGTTGCCGGGGGTTTGGCTCGGCAGTCTGTCGGTCAACCTGATTCTGCCTAACGGCTGGGTGCTGCCGGAACAGACCCACCTGCTGACAGCACTGGTGATTGCCACCGGGGCCAGTGTACAAACGGCGCTGGCCGCCTGGCTGATTGATCGCCTGAAAATTGACCCGCTGGTGCCTGCCCGCGAGCATTGGATGCTGCGCTATCTGCTCTTTGCCGGTGTCCTGACCTGTACCATCAATGCAACCCTGGGAACGCTGGCGGTTACCTATATCAATCAATCCGGCGGCAGCCTCGGTCTGATGCTGGATTGGGTCAGCTGGTGGCTGGGGGACAGCTTCGGAACCGTGTTCGGTACGCCATTGTTTCTGTCCCTGCTGCCGGCGACTCGCGCAGACAGCGCCCCTCGGCGCTGGATACTGTCGATCCGGCTGTTGGGTACGCTGCTGGCGCTGGTGGTGATCAATCAATATTACCTGGCACACCTTTCCAGCCTGCTGGAGCGCAGTTTTCGTCAGGACGTTCAACTCATCGATGCACGCATACAGGCAACCATCCAACAGAATCTGCGTGATCTGACCCGTCTGGAGCAGCAAATTGCGAGCCGACCCGATCTGACAGCGCAGGAGTTTCGTGATCTGGTATCGGCACGGATGCAGAACAATCCCGCCTTGCGCGCCTACTCCTGGGACCCGTTGGTGCCGCGCTCCGAACGCGAGGCCTTCGAGCAGCGCACGCGTGAATTGCTGGGTGATCCCGACTACGCCATTTATGGCGAATCTCCCCCGTCCGAACAGGTACTGATTCCGGTGCAGTTTGTCGAGCCGCTGGAACAAAACAGAGCTGCGCTGGGGTTTAATCTGTATTCGCTGGAAGACCGCCGCTGCTGGGTGCTGCAGGCCCAGACGCGGGGTCAGGCCGTTGCTACCGGTATCCTGAACCTGACCCAGGCACCGGATGAGCCGGGACTGTTGATCCTGCAGCCGGTCTATCGCCAGATGGGGTCGGAACTGCTGCAGAGTCGGCGCGAATTGCTGGGCTTTATTGTCGGCGTGTTTACGGTTGATCAGTTTTTCGAAGCCGCGCTGCAGGAATCGGGCATCCGGCATATCAATCTGCGTGCCGCAGAGCGCTTCGGGGAAACCTTTTATGACCGCGTCAGTCCTGTAGCGGAGCCGGTGCGGTTGAGTCAGATCTTCCCGCTGCTGCTGGCGCAGCAGGAGTGGCAGGTAGAAGCGGTGGCCGGGCCGGATTATCTGGCGGATCACCCGATCAGTCAGGCACTTTACCTGCAGGTGTTGTTGGTAGGAATAGGGGCTCTGGCTTCGCTGCTGATTGTCTCCATGTACAACCGCGAGCGACTGCTGGTGGCGCAGGTGCAGCAGCAGACCCGGGATCTGGCCTGGCAGGCGCGTCATGATGATCTGACCGAGCTGCCTAACCGCACGCGGATGCAGGAATTGCTGACCCAGTGGCTGCAGAATCCGGAACGTCCTTTTGCCCTGCTGTTTATTGACCTGGATCGCTTCAAACTGATCAATGACAGCCTGGGGCATCAGGTAGGTGACCGCCTGTTGCAGGTCTTGGCACAACAGATGCGGGCTGAAACACCCGAGGATTGCGAGTTGTTCCGTATGGGCGGTGATGAATTCATTCTGCTGGTGCCGGGCGAAGCCAAGCGCGGCATTGCCGAGGCTCAGCGCCTGCTGCTGATAGCCGGACGCTCGTACACCGTGGGCGAGCACAGCCTGCAACTGACTGCCAGTATCGGCATCAGTCTCTGTCCAGCCCACGGGCGTGATGCCAACAGCTTGATCAAGCATGCCGATACCGCGATGTACCGCGCCAAATCCCGTGGCAAGGACCGCTATGAGCTGTATTCGGAACAGCTGACCTCGGATGCGATGCACAGCTTCTCGGTGGAACAGGATCTGCGTCAGGCCCTGCAGGAAGAGCAGTTGGTGCTGCACTATCAGCCCCAGTTTCGCCTCAGTGATGGCGGCCTTTGCGGTCTGGAAGCTCTGGTGCGCTGGCAGCATCCGCAAAGAGGATTGCTGGGGCCGGATCAGTTCATTCCACTGGCGGAAGAAACCCAGCTGATCGTACCCCTGGGCTGGCAGGTCATTGATCAGGCCTGCCGTCAGTTGGCGCACTGGCTGGAGCAGGGGTTTGACGTACCTCTGGTCGCCATCAATATCTCGCCGCAGCAATTGTTGCAGGCCGACTTCATTGCGCGGCTGAATGCGCTGGTAGACGGCTTTGGTCTGGAGCGGCGTCGAATCGAGCTGGAAATCACCGAATCAATGATTCAGCAGGACCCCGACTTCGTGATTCAGCAACTGCAGCGGCTGCGCCTGTCGGGCTACCACCTGGCGCTGGATGACTTCGGTACCGGCTTCTCATCGCTGGATCGACTCAAGTATCTGCCGTTGAATCGACTCAAGATCGACAAGAGCTTCACCCGCGACATCGGCCGCAACCCCAAGGATGAAGCGGTTATCCTGACGGTCATTGCACTGGGTCGCAGTCTGGGGGTTGAAGTGCTGGCGGAAGGGGTCGAGACCGAAAAACAGCATGATTTCCTGAAAGCTCACCAGTGCAACAGCATGCAGGGCTTTTTGAAGGGCAAGCCGGTACCGGCAGAGTTGGTCAGTCTGTCCAGAAGGTCGCAGTTCGCCTGATTCATTCCCAACTTGTAGATTTCATGGTTTGAGCCGCTGAGCTTATTACGATTGGATGATATTGTTATGTTATAACAAAAGTTATAGTATTCCGCTCCCATTCATTCAACGTACTAAAGCTGTTAACCATGAAAATGAAGTCCACTCTGTTACGTACACTCCCCTTGGCTGTTTTTCTGGCCGGCGCGGCTCAGGCCGAGCTGTCTGCCCCCGAAATCAGTTTGACGATCGATGCCTATCACAAGTCTCATGACAATGCGCTTGGCGGACGCGCCGAAGGCTGGGGGCTGAGTCATACCGAGCTGGCGGTCAAGCAGCAGTTCGGCAACCTGATGACCGGTAAGCTGACCGCGGTGATGGAGTCCAACAAGCACGAGACTGACTTCAGCATTGAAGAAGCATACCTGCAGACGCTGTCGCTGCCGGCTGGCCTGACGCTGCGTGGCGGTCGTTTTCTCTCCGATATCGGCTATCTGAATGGACAGCATCCCCATGCCGACAGCTTTGTCGAGCGTCCGTTGCTGTATCGGGCGTTTCTGGGCGGTCACTACTATGATGACGGTCTGGGCCTGAGTCTGGTCATGCCGACCGACCTGTACTGGCGTATCAGTGCCGAAGCCTTTGACGGTGACAAACTGGCTGAAACCGACAGCGGTCGTACCATTGGCACCTGGGCCCTGTCCACCACCCTGGGCGGCGATCTGAGTGACTCGCAAAGCTGGCAAGCAGGCGTGAGCTATCTGCGCAATCGTACCCTGGCCGAAGAGGAACATGATCACCATCATCATCATGATGAGCATGATCATGAGGGGCACAGCCATGGGGCCGAATACACCGGCAAACATCTGTACCTGGCGGATCTGGTGTGGAAGTGGGCGCCGCAGGGCAACAATCGCAACCAGCAGCTGACACTGTCAGCCGAGTATGCCCGCGTAACCGACCCGAACGAACATGCCGGCAACAATGAATATCACGAGGGCTGGTACGGCTCTGCCGTGTACCGCTTTGCACCTCAGTGGAGTGCCGGTCTGCGCCATGGCCGAGTCGATGTGCAGATGGGTCATGGCGATCACTTCCATGAAGGCTCATTGGAAGAAACAGCCGTGATGTTGGCCTGGAATCCGACCCATACCCAGACGCTGCGACTGCAGTACACCAACCAGAATGTACGCAAGGACTGGCGCGATACCTTTGCTGCGGAGTCCGATGACGTGCTGACCCTGCAGTACATCATCAGCTTTGGAGCGCACGATGCGCATTCGTTCTAAGCTGACCGGTCTGGCGCTGGCGGCGGCACTTGTGCCGCTGCCGGCTCAGGCGCTCGAGATCTTTGCCTGTGAGCCCGAATGGGCTGCTCTGGCACAGGCGCTGGCTCCCGAGGCGCGTATCAGCAGCGCTACGCATGTGTTTCAGGACCCGCACTATATAGAAGCACGGCCCAGCCTGATCGCCCGCTTGCGGCGCGCCGATCTTGCGGTTTGCAGTGGTGCCTCGCTTGAAGCGGGCTGGTTGCCTGCGCTGCAACAGCGGGCAGCCAATCCAAAAGTGCAACCCGGGCGTGCGGGCATGCTGTTCGCAGCGGAGCAGGTTGAAACCATCGATCAGCTCGACCATGTGCCCTTTGCTGCCGGTGATGTTCATCCTGAAGGCAACCCGCATCTTCATCTGGACCCCGAGCGTTTGCGCCAGGTTGCTGCAGTACTGAGCAGTCGTTTGGGGCAGGCTGACCCTGACAGGGCTGCACAATACCGTGCAGCCTATCTGCGCTGGTCATTGCACTGGCAACAGCGGATGGAGCAGTGGCAGGAGCGTGCAGCGCCTTTGCGTGGCCATACTCTGATTGTTCAGCATAGTACCTTTGATTATTTCTGGCGCTGGCTGGGGCTTGAAGTGATTGCGGACCTGGAGCCCAAACCGGGCGTTCCGCCGACCCCCGGACACCTGGCATCACTGGTGGAGCGGGTCAGCGGCGAGCAGCCGCTGGCGATCGTACACAGCTGGTATCAGGATCCGAAAAGTGCACACTGGCTGGCTGAGAAAACCGGTTTGCCGGTGTTGGGCCTGCTATCCACAACGGCACCCGAACGCGGTATCGAAACGCTGGAGCAGCTGTTCGATCATCTGCTGACGCAATTGCTGGAGCAGGTGAGTGAATCCTGAGCTGGGTCTGTTGCTGCTGCCGTTGACTGCCGGCCTGCTGGTTCTGCTTACTCACCTTCCCCTGGGTGAGCAGGTTCTCAGGCGCGGGATTCTGTTTATTGATCTGGCGGTGGCGCAACTGGCGGCCCTGGGTGCCTTGCTGGCACAGCAATGGTGGCCGGGGCTGGCCTGGGCATCCCTGCTGGGCGGAACCGCTCTGGCTGTGCTGGGTGCGGGTCTGGTAGGCCTGCTGGCAAGGCGCTTTCCACAACAGCGAGAGGCCGTCATCGGTCTGCTGTACGCCGGAGCGGCCTGCGTTTTGTTGCTGCTGCTGGCATCTGATCCACATGCGGGCCATCTGCTGGCAAGCAGCCTCAATGGCGATATTCTCTGGGTCAGCGGGTCTGATCTGCTGCCACTTGCTGCCATTACGCTGCTGTTCTGGCTGTTGCAGTGGCTGCGGCCTGACTGGCTGGGCGGGACGTTGTTTTATCCGGTTTTCGCCCTGTTGGTCAGCCTCTCGGTCCCGCTGCTGGGGGTTTATCTGGTGTTCGTAACCCTGATAGCACCCGCGCTGGTGGCACAGTTGGCCGGCGGACGGTGGGCCGCCCTGTGCAGCGGGCTTTCAGGCTATCTGGCGGGGCTGGCCTTGGCCTGGGCGCTGGACTGGCCGGCCGGGGCTACGGTTGTGCTGAGTCTGCTGCTGGTCAGTGTGTGCTGGTTGACCGTTTACATACTCTGGCGCACTTATTCGGGCCAACCCTCGGCATCTTCCGGTAACTCATAAGGCTGAATGCGGAAGGCTTCCAGTCGGTAGCCTGCCGTTCCCATCTCGTGACTGAACACCTCAGTGGTGATGCGGCCGCTGATCAGTACTGCATCGTACAGGCTTTCAACCCGTGTGCCGGGCTGATAATGCACGTCGATAATCTGATTGGAGGGTGGCGGTGGCACATGGATGCAGGCGCCAAAGTAGGGCACCAGAAAGAAGCGGTCGACGACATCGCCCACGCCTTCCAGCGGCACCACAAAACCGGGGATGCTGATCATGCGTCCGTCCATCTCGCCCACCACTGGTGCCGATGCCAGCACCTGCATCATCCGGTCCATCATCTGTTGCGCCTGCGGGCTGTAGTCATCCAGCAGATCCAGCTCGGGGCTGTTGAACAACTCTTCCAGCGACAGGCCATAGTCCTCCGGCATCAGGTCATCCCAGTTCACCTCGGGCGCTGCCTCGCCGTTGATGATGATCTCATCAGCGGCCTGAACCGGTTGCAGCCATAGCAGGCCCAGCAGCAGGGCGGTGGTTACACGCATCGGATACTCCATCAGTTTCGTCGAATCAGGCTTTTCGCCAGTGCCATGCGGTAGGCCATAAGCGAGGGGATCAGTCCGCTGAGCAGGCCCAGCAGCAAAACGGCACCACTGAGCAGCCACTGCTCGGATGATAGACCTGTCAGAGCCAACCTCAAACCAAAACGTTCCAGCAGCGGTTGCTCAAGCAAATGCAGGCCACCCCAAAGCAGCAGCAGGCCCAACACCATGCCGCTCAAGGTCAGCAGCAGGCTTTCGGTCAACAGCAGACCGGCGATGCGCAGCGGTGATGCACCCAGCGCGCGCAGTACGGCGATTTCATGCCGACGTTGCTGTACCCCACTGAGCAGAACCGCCAACATGCCACACAGACCGATCAATAGCGCGGCACCGGATACGGCCAGCAGTGCCTTTTCAGCCACGCTGACTACCTGCCAGAGTTCCTGCAATGCCACCCCCGGCAGCACTGCCGTCAGCGGATCATCGCGGCGGGTGTTCAGCTCGCGCTGCAGATGAAAGGTTTGCAACCGGGATTCAAGCCCGACCAGCGCAGCCGTTACCTCACGTGGGGTCAGGTTGCGCTCACGGGCCTGATCCGGTGTGACCTGCATTCCGGGCAGGGGGATACCGGCGCGCCAGCCAAGGTGTACGGCTTCAAGCCCTTCCAGAGACACCAGCAGCGCACGATCCAGCGGCGTGCCACTGGCCGCCAGAATGCCGCTGACCTTGAATGGCATGTTGTCATGCTGCTTGAAGCTGGTGTTGCCGGCGCCATGAGCGATGATCAGCGCGTCACCCAGACCGTAGCCCAGCTCCCGTGCCACTTCGGCTCCCAGCACCACCGAAAACAGGTCATCCAGTGGTCCGCCCTGCGCAAACTCAAGCGGTTGTTTGGCGCCGTAGCGGTAATGTTCAAACAGGCTGTTGTGAGTGCCGACAACACGGTAGCCGCGGTGCGAGTCGCCCAGTGACAGCGGGATGGTCCAGGCGATGCGGGGGTCATCACGCAGGGCTTCGTAACTGCTCCAGCGGATATTGCTGGTCGCTGAGCCGATGTGGAATACGGAGTAGAGCAGCAGCTGCACCGGCCCGGAGCGAGCACCGACAATCAGATCGGTACCGGAGACAGTATCGAAAAAACTTAATCGGCTTTGTTCACGAATCTGCTGTACACCCAGCAACAGTGCAGTGCTCAGCGCCAGTGTAAACAGGGTCAGCAGTGCGCTGGCACGACGGCTCGCCAAGCTGCGCAGCGCCAGTCGAATCAACATCAAAGCGTGCTCCCAAGGTCAAGGTGGCGTGAAAAGTAGTGTGCAAGGCTCGGGTCGTGGCTGACCAGCAATAGGGTGGTCTCACTCTGAGCCAGCTCATCGAGCAGCAGCTGCATGAAGCGGTCGCGGCTGGCGCCATCCAGTGCCGAGGTGGGTTCATCGGCGATGATCAGATCGGGTGAGCCGATCAGAGCCCGCGCCGCGGCAACACGCTGCTGCTGACCAATGGACAGCTCTGCCACGGCGCGGCGATCAAACAGCTCCGTTGGCAGTTGCAGCTGTGCCAGCAGGCGCTTCGCTTCCGCTTCTACACTGCCGCTGCGCTGAATTGCCGCCGAGCGGCGTTTTGCGGAGAGGGAGCAGGGCAGGCTGACGTTATCGGTCAGGTTCAGGTAGGGCAGCAGGTTGAATTGCTGGAACAGAACCCCTATCCGATCGGCACGCAAGCGATCGCGGCGGCGCTCGGACAGTCGTCCCAGCGCGTGTTCGGCAACCCTGATTTCGCCTTCAACGCCGGTCAAGACACCCGCAAGCAGGTTCAGCAGGGTGCTTTTTCCACTGCCGGAAGGGCCTTGAATGAACAGGTGCTCACCGGCTGCCAATTGCAATTGCGGAATCTCCAACACCGGGGCTTGTCCGGGCCAGGCAAAACGCAGGTTGTCGATACTTATGATCGGTTTCATGGCAGCTCAAGCAGGGTTTCGCCCTGACGCAGTTGGCTCAGGTGCTGTCCTGATGGCGTGATCAACTGAACATCCAGTCGCTCGATCCCCGGATAGTGCTGCATCAAGGGTAATTCCAGTTGATTCAATTGTGCCGGGTCTGCGCACAGATAGTGATACTCCACCATCAGATCGGCATGTGCCTGGTGCTCATCATCCGCACTGTGATTGTGGTGGTCGTGGGAATGCGAGTGCCCGTGCCCGTCATGAGTATCCGTTTCGGTGAAGGGTTGGTGCAATGCGACCTTGCTCAGGCTGCAATCGGCTGCAGCCGGGAGTTGCAGCAGATGCCCGGCCTGCTGCAGTTGCTGCTGCAGCCTGGCCCAGTCAGCCTGCTCCTGTTCCGACACCGGACGATGCTCAAACCCGATCAGGTTGGCCAGGGGCGAGCGTACTGACACGGCGAGCATGGGAGGGTCCAGCACCAGATCAAGCTGGGCAACACCGTGTTGGTGTACGCCGGCTGCAACAGCCGTCTGCAGCGGGAGCAGGGCGCATAACAGCAGGGGGGGAATAAGTCGCATCTTGGCCTCCGGAAAGCATCTGTCAAAAATTAAACGTTATTTTATAACATGATTGGGTGCACTCAACGGCTCCTGAGACAAGAAACGACACAAAAAGATCAGCCGCCGCAGCAAAAAAACTGCTCTGAAGTAAACATAATTTAATGTAGCGATGATCTATCTTTATTCCTCTGCTGTATAAGCGGGTGAGAGTTTGCAGCCACGCGTCCAACACCGTCTGGTTGTTCGGCACGATCCCATCCCCCGAGGTTACAACATGCTGTTCAATCGCTATAAATCAGCCCTGCTCAAGGCCGAGGCTCAGAACGCCCGCCAGCAGGAAACCCTGAGTGCACTGAACCGACACATGGCGTTGATCGAGTTTTCGCCTCAGGGCGAAATTCTTGATGTCAGTGCCCCCTTCTGCAAGGTGATGAGCTATGACCGCGAACAACTGATCGGACAGCATCACCGTATTTTCTGCAGCGAGCAATACAGCGGCAGCACGGCCTACCGGGGGTTTTGGCAGAGCCTGGCTCGGGGCGAAGGCTGCAGTGATCGCTTTCAGCGCTTCAAGGCGTCCGGTGATGAGGTCTGGCTGGAAGCGAGCTATATCCCCGTGCGCAATGCAGCGGGTCAGGTGGTGCGCGTTGTCAAAATAGCGGCGGATGTGACCGATGATGTCAAACGGGAGCAGGAACGGACAAGTATTCTGGGCGCCATCGACCGCTCCATGGCGATTATCGAATTCAATCTTGATGGCAACATCATCAAGGTGAATCGCAACTTCGTCAACACTATGGGCTACAGTGAAAAGGAGCTGATTGGACAGCATCATCGCCTGTTCTGTGACGCCGATTATGCTGCCGGCGAGGCCTACCGTGACTTCTGGCGCAAGCTGAACCGTGGTGAATTCATATCGGATCGTTTCCGGCGCTACGACAAGGCGGGGCGGGAGGTATGGCTTCGCGCCAGTTATAACCCGTTGTTCGATGCGACCGGAAAGCTCTACGGTGTGGTCAAGATCGCTTCTGATGTGACCGATCAGGTGGAGCAGCAAAAGGCGGAGCAGCGGGCAGCGCGGATGGCGCTCGAAATTGCAGCCGAAACCGACAACAATGCTGCACAAGGCGCGGATATCGTCAGCGCGACCGTCAGCATGGTGCAGGGAATCGCCAGCGGACTCAATACGGCTGCAGAAGAAATAGGAGCGCTGAGTCACCAGTCAGACGAGATCGGCAGCATTGTCCATGTGATTCAGGGAATAGCCGAGCAGACCAACCTGCTGGCCCTGAACGCCGCAATAGAAGCCGCGCGTGCAGGCGAAGCGGGGCGCGGCTTTGCCGTCGTGGCAGATGAAGTGCGCAAGCTGGCATCCCGTACTCACGATGCGACTGAAGAGATCAAGCGTGTCGTGGCGCAGAATGGCACGCTGTCGCAAAAAGCGGTAGCCCATATGAGTGGCAGTCGTGATCAGGTTGAGGCCGGTGTAATCAAGGCCGAGCAGGCTGGACAGATGATGCAGGGGATTCGTGCCGATGCCCGGCGCGTGGTGGAGGCTATCGGGCAGTTTTCAGATACTTTAAGCGGCTGATGTTGTTCAAAGACAGTAAGTGCAGGCTGCCGTATAATCCAGTCCAGTGATTTCTGCAGATTTTGACAATGGAGTGGAGGCAGTATGACGGCCCCTCTGATACCGGATAACGAGAACCAGCGCCTTGCGGAGCTGTATGATTTAAATCTGTTGGATACAGCGCGTGATACGTCGTTCGACAGTCTGACCCAACTTGCTGCCGAGCTGTTTGATGTTCCCATTGCGCTGGTGTCTCTAGTGGACAGAGATCGGCAGTGGTTCAAGTCTACCTATGGCCTCTGTTCTGCCGAGACCAGCCGGGATGTGTCGTTTTGCAGCCATGTAGTGTACAACCAGTCTCCTTTGGTCGTGCAGGATGCGCGCCAGGACCCCAGGTTTGCCGACAATCCGCTGGTCACCGGTGAGCCTCACATCCGTTTTTATGCGGGCATGCCGATTCACTCCTCTTCGGGGTTTGTACTGGGAACCCTGTGTCTGATTGATACCCGTCCCGGAGACTTTGATGCTGCATCCCTTGAGCGCCTGAGGCTGTTGGCCAATCAAGTCGAGCAGCTGATCAGTCTGCATCAGCATACACACTCGCTTGCTGAGGATGCGGACAGTAACCGTGCGGTTTCGGCCCGCTATCAGGCCATTATTCAGGGTGCAGCCGCTGGCGTAGTGCGCATTAATGGGAGTGGCACCATGCTTGAGGTCAACCGATTTGTGTGCGACATGCTCGGCTACCCTGAAAGTGAATTGCTGGGCAGAAATGTCAAAATGTTGATGCCACAATCGGTCGCTTTGGCCCATGACGGCTTCTTGCATGCCTACCAGACAACCGGTGATGCCAAGGTCATTGGCAAGGGGCGAGAGGTCGAGGCACAGCATAAAACAGGAGAACTCATCCCGGTTCACCTGGCGGTCAGCGAAGTACAGCTCGGTACAAAAACTGATGATCATGAACGGCGTCACTTTATCGGCATCCTGTCCGATCTGCGTGATGTCCATGCTGCGCGCAAGCGTGAGCAGAAAGAGCGTGCTTTGCTTGAAGTCTTACATCAGGGCTTGACCGACTACCGGGCGTTGGTATCCGGAAATACGCTGTGGCGCTTTTTGAAAGAGGCTTTGAAGGAGCTCACACAGAGTGAATATGCACTCATCGGTGAGGTCGTTACTCAGGATGACAAGCCGGCACTTAAAATCCATGCCATAACTGATTTGTCCTGGAATGATGAGTCGCGGCGTTTGATGGAGCTTTTGGTCAGTGGCGACATGATGCTGGGTAATCCGCATACCATGCTGGGCCGGGTATTTGCTGGCGGTGAAACCGTGTTGAGCAACGATATGCTGCATGATGAGCGTAACGGGCACTTGCCACAGGGGCATCCGGTGTTGACTCGCTACCTGGGTGTGCCGATCATTGATCGTGGGCAGTTGATTGGCATGTATGCCATTGCCAACGCCCAACACGATTACGATGAAGCCTTGGTCGAATGGCTGAAACCCTTTACCTCGACCTGTGCCTTGTTGATCAATTTGCACCGCCAATTGCGTGAGCAGGAGCGTTTTACCGAAGAGTTGAGGCTTGCCAAAGAACAGGCCGAAACAGCCAGTCAGGCCAAGACGGACTTCCTTTCCTCCATGAGTCATGAGTTGCGCACACCTTTGAACTCAATCCTTGGGTTTGCGCAGTTGCTTGAAAACAGCCGTACCCCTTTGCCGGAGCGCCAGAGGCGTCAGGCGCAGCAGATTATTCGCAGTGGTCGACATCTTTTGGAACTGATCAATGAAGTGTTGGATCTGGCCCGTATAGAGTCTGGCAACATGCAGGTCTCTCTTGAATCCGTCCGGGCGCAGGATGTACTTCAGGATGCAATCGAGATTATCAGACCTCTGGCAGACGAGCGTAACCTCAGTCTTAATCTACCGGATGTGGGGCAGTGTGACGTTTGTATTTTGGGTGACTATACCCGCGTGAAACAGGTGCTGATCAACCTGCTCAGTAATGCTGTTAAATACAACCGTGATGGTGGTTCCATCAGCCTTTACTGTGTGCCCGATGACGGGGTGTACCGCATCACGATATCCGACACGGGCCATGGTATACCGGAATCGCGTCTGGATGAGTTGTTTCAGCCCTTCAATCGCCTGGGGGCTGAATCTGGCAGTATCGAGGGGACCGGGGTAGGCCTGGCCTTGACCCGTAAAGTGGTAGGTTTGATGAATGGTCAGATGGGCGTTGTCAGCCGAGAAGGAGAAGGCAGTGATTTCTGGTTTGAGTTGCCGCTGTGTGCCGGCCATGAGGTGGCATCGACCGAAGATGAGCCATCCATGGTATCGAGGGAAATAACGGAACCTGTTCGCTATCAACATGTGCTGTACATAGAAGATAATCCTGCCAATCAACGTTTGATGCAGGATCTGTTTCATGATTTGCCAGACGTGCAGTTGACCTGTGTTATGGATGCCGAGCAGGGGCTGGAGTTGGCCTTTTCAGAATCACCGGACTTGATCCTGATGGATATTGACCTGCCTGGCATGAATGGTTTTGCTGCCCAGCAGATTCTGGCTCGAAACCCCATGACCCGAAACATTCCAGTGCTTGCCATATCGGCTGCAGCCTCCTCATCCAATCGGCGCCGTGCGCGCGAAGCTGGTTTCGTCGACTATTTGACAAAACCCTTTGATATTCAGGCTCTGGTCGATCAGGTGCGGCATATTCTGTCACAAGGAGAGTCACATTGAGTCTTGCAACCCCGCTGCATATCGATGCTGATATTCTGGTAGTGGATGATAATACCGCCAATGTGGAGTTGCTGCTGGCGCTGCTGGAAGATGAAGGTTACAGCCGGGTAGAAGGCCTCTGTGACCCCAGAAAAGTTGAAGCGCGGGTCGGAAATCGTTGCCCCGATCTTGTTCTGCTGGATGTGCGCATGCCGTATTTGAGCGGTTTTGATGTGATGCAGCAGCTCAATACGATGGGTGAACAGGCTCCGGCCGTGATTATTCTGACAGCCCAGATTGACGATGAAACCCGCTATCGCGCACTTGAACTGGGTGCCCGCGACTTTCTGACCAAGCCCTTTGACCATCTGGAAGTGTTACAGCGGATCAATAATACCCTGCAGTTACAGAAATTGATGACCGAACGGCTGGAGCGGGCCAGTCAGCTTGAACACCTCGTTCAGGAACGGACTCAGGAGCTGGCGCGCAAAGCCCGGCAGGAACCATTGACCGGCCTGCCCAACCGGCGTGCCCTGCGTGAAGTGCTGCAGCAGCAGATTGATGCGCAAAGTGAAACCATCGTCATGTTTCTGGCGATTGAGGGTGTGGACGAGATTGCCCGCATCCACGGGTTCTCGGTTGCGGATCAATTGGCGGCCAAACTGGCACAACGGCTTCAAGCCTTGCCTGAGCTGAACGGCGCAACCTTGGGCGTCTGGAACAGTACCGAATGGGCGTTGCTTGCACGCTGTGTCAGCTCTGATGCAGCCGTTGACCCTGTTGCACAGTCGGTTTTGCGTTGTTTTGAGCAGCCGTTCGAGGTCGAACAGATGTCTCTGCATCCGGGTGTAAGGATAGGTGTCAGCGCCTCCTTGCCCGGACGCAGTGTGGATCAGCTGTTTCGCATGGCCGCACTGGCACTCCCGCCGGCATCAGGACAGTGGCGCGGCTATGATGATCAGCTGGAGCAACAGTTGCAGCGGCGCACAGGAATGCGCAACGCACTGCGCTCAGCCATAGAAAAACAAGAGCTGCAGTTGGCATTTCAGCCCAAAATTGATCTTCAAACCAACCGGATATGCGGTGTGGAAGCGCTTCTGCGCTGGGAAAATCCTGATTATGGACGGGTGTCACCGGCAGAATTCATCCCCCTGGCCGAAGCCAGTGGTGAAATCATCCCTATTGGTGCATGGGTCGCGGAAGAAGCCGTGGCTGCGCTTATGCGTTGGCGTACTCGGGAACAGGTCGATAATCGTTTTTCAATTGCGATCAATGTTGCTCCGCTGCAGCTCGCCCAACCTGATTTTGCCGACTGGCTGATGCAGCTCGCATCGGCTGCCGGTTTGCCATCAGGCTGTCTGGAAATAGAAGTAACCGAGTCCGGTCTGATGCAGGATATGGAGCTTGCGCTGAGACAGCTGCAGGCCCTGAGCAGCGCAGGTTTCAACGTGGCGATTGATGACTTTGGTACCGGCTACTCTTCACTGGCATATCTGAAAAAACTGCCAGTGTCGGTACTCAAAATCGATCGGGCGTTTATCCGTGAGCTGGAAACCAGTGTGCAGGACCAAAAGCTGACGGAAACCGTGATCGCCATGGCCGCTCATTTCGGTTTCTTGGCAGTTGCCGAGGGCGTCGAGGATGAGGCTCAATTGGAGCTGCTGCGGAAGATGGGCTGCAATCAGGTACAGGGGTTCTATTTTGCACCGCCATTGAAGGAGTCGGCTTTGATGAGAATGTTGAGCGCGACATAAACTTTGAGAGGTTGCGGACATGCAAAGCAAGGGACGTTATCTTTGGCTGCTGCAAAACGCCTTGAAAAAAATCTGGGTACGAGTTGCAGGCTTCGCGCTGCTGGCCATTGTTTCACTTGTGATAGCGCGTGTGTTCTCGGGCCGGCTACCTGTTGAATTGACTCAGCGCTCCGGCGCGGCTGTCGTTGAAGATCTTTTGACCATTTTAGCCTCCTCCATGTTGGCTGTAACGACCTTCTCATTATCCATCGCAGTTTCAGCGTTCGCTTCAGCGGCAAGTTCAGCGACGCCTCGTGCCACGGCACTGTTACAGGAAGACAACACGACCCAGAACGTATTGGCCACATTCATAGGATCGTTTTTGTTTAGCCTGCTTGGTCTGATCGCCCTGAGTGCGGGTTTGTATGACGAATCAAGCCGAGCTGTACTGTTTGCGTTTACCATTGCGGTCATCGTATGGGTAATTGTTGCACTGATTCGTTGGACAAATCACCTGATGAGTTTTGGGAGAATGGGGGACACTCTTGGGCGGGTGGAAAAGGCGGCCACCAAGTCTCTTGCGGCGCGCATTGATAACCCATACCTGGGAGGAAGGCCCTTTCTCAACGCTCTGCCACAGGGGCAACAGGTCTGTGCTACTGAGGCAGGCTATGTACAGCACATTGATATGCCAGCACTGCAGAGTATTGCAGATAATGCGGGTACAAAAATTTACCTGTGCCAACTGCCCGGTCATTTTGTCTATCCCGGCAAGCCGCTCATGGTCGTCACGGGCACTCAGCTGGTCAGCGAGGCCGTTTCAGAGGCCTGCAGCGCGGTCGTCGTGGGTGCGGTGCGTACCTTTGAGGATGACCCTCGATTCGGCTTGATCGTCATGGCTGAAATAGCCAGCCGCTCCCTCTCGCCGGCAGTCAATGATCCGGGTACCGCGATTGACGTTGTTGGACGCCTGCTCAGAGTACTCTCTCTCTGGTCTGAGAGAAACGAACCTGAACCCGGTTTTCCGGATATCCATGTGCCTGTTGTATCCGTGAATGATCTGGTGACCGATGCCTTCAGGCCCATCGCCAGAGATGGGGCGGCACTGGTTGAAGTGCAGTGCCGCTTGATCAAGGCTCTGTTGGCATTGAAGTCGCAGGCCCCGGATGTGTTTGGGGAGGCGGTAAATGACATGCTTGCCTACATCCTTGATCGGATGAATGCGGCAGGTGTTGCTCCTGACGATATGGACGAGGTCATCAAGATTGATGGGGTGGTTCAACTGTCTGACAGTTAAGCACCGAGCAACAGCTTAATCAAAACGAAAACGCCCCGCATCAGCGGGGCGTCAGGGTTCAGGGCGACAACCTTACTCCTTTGGCTTGTGCTCCTTGAGTTCCTCCTCAAACGCTTCAAGACCGGCATCAATTTCAGGATGCTCATGCTCTTCCTCGGCGTCATCGGGCTTGCTCAGGTCATCATCGTGTTCTTCCATCTGCCAGGGCAGGATGCCCGGCGATACATGCAGGAAGTGCAGGTACTTCTCGAACTGGTCAAGAATATCGCTGATGATGTCCTGCTGATCGTAGCCATACACGTCATAGGCCTGACCACCACGGCGCAGGAACACCTCGGCACGGTAGTAGTGTTCATCGCCGTCCGGGTCGCGGTCCATCTCCGGGTAGGCGAAGGTCGGCATGGCGTAGCCGCGCAGGCGGATTTCATAGATGAACTCCAGTTCGCCCGGCTTGATCACATCGATATGGGCACGCCAGTTGTGCTCATCGAAAGTGACCTCGGCAGGCCAGCCTTTCTCTTCCAGCTCAAGCTTTACCCGCTCCATGCTGGTGTACGCCTTGGTACGGATGAATTTTTCCACATCTTCCTTGCTCGGGAAGTCCACCAGCGATGCCAGACGTTTCTTCCAGAAGCCGGGGCCCTGCTTGCCGTTGCCACTCTGGCGATGGCTCTGCATATGACTCTGCAGACTGGCCTCGTGGTGCTGCTCGATCACCAGCGCACGCCACATCCCCACCATGGCGATCAGCATGATGATGGCAAAGGGCAGGGCGCTGACGATGGACGCGGTCTGCAGTGCACCCAAGCCACCGGCCAGCAACAGCACCGATGCCACAACACCCTCGGTGGTCGCCCAGAACACCCGCTGCCAGGCGGGAGTGTGCAAGGCACCACCGGAAGCCAGAGAGTCGATTACCAGCGAGCCGGAGTCGGATGAGGTGACAAAGAAGGTGATGATCAGAATAACGGTGACAAACGAGACGATCGATGTCAGCGGCAGACGCTCAAACAGTTTGAACAGCGCGATGGCGTGGTCATCCTGCACCTCCTGAATCAGCTGGGTATAGCCTTCCACCATGATCAGGTGCAGCGCGGTATCACCGAACACCGAGAACCAGAGAAAGGTGAAAATGGTCGGTACCAGCATCACGCCCACGACAAACTGGCGTATGGTGCGGCCACGGCTGATCTTGGCGATAAACAGGCCGACAAAGGGTGCCCAGGCGATGGTCCAGCCAAAGATGAACAGGGTCCAGTTACCGATCCAGTCGCTGGCAGTGTAGGCCTGCAGGCTGAAGGTACGCTCGACAATATTGCTCAGGTAGCTGCCGGTGTTTTCAACGAAGGTTTCCAGAATGAAGATGGTCGGGCCAACCACAAACACGAACACCATCAGAGCGATCGCCAGCGCGATATTGATCATCGACAGGCGCTTTACCCCCTTGTCCATACCGGCCACCACAGAGATGATCGCAAGGCCGGTGATGGCGGCAATGGCGATGATCTGGAAGGTGGTGTTCACCGGTATCGACGGGAACAGATAGTTTACCCCGGCGTTGATCTGCGCCACCGACAAGCCCAGTGTGGTAGCAATACCAAACAGGGTGCCAAGGATGGCAAAGGTATCGACCGTGTGTCCCATCCAGCCGTGGATACGGTCACCAATCAGGGGGTAAAGGGTTGAGCGCATCGCCAGCGGCAGGCCGTGGCGGAAGGCAAAATAGGCCAGCGACAGACCGACCAGACCGTAAATGGCCCAGATATGGAAGCCCCAGTGGAAATAGGCGATCTGCATCGCCTGCTTGGCGGCATCAATGGTCTCCGGCGCACCCGCCGGTGGTGATGCATAGTGTAGCACCGGCTCGGCCACGCCGAAGAACAGCAGCGCGATACCGTAACCGGCCGAAAACAGCATGGCGAACCAGGACTTGAAGTCATACTCCGGTTCGGCATGGTCGGGCCCGAGCTTGGTGTTGCCCCAGCTGCTGAACGCCACGCTGACGATGAAAATCAGAAACAATGCTACGGCGAGCATGTAGAACCAGCCGAAGCTGGTGGTGACATAAGCAAGGGTATCGGCGAATACCTCACCGGCCAGTTCAGGGTTGCTGACCGTGCCGATCACCATTAGTGTGATGACGATAACGGCCGGCAGAAACACCGGGACCAGAATGGTCGAACTCCATTCACGTTTTGCGGTCGTCATGGATGACTCCTTTTCAGCGACGTGTAAGCAGACTGCCCGATACGCGGATAAAAGTGAACCGGGTCAGTCCAGAATCAGTATGACAAGAAATTGAACTATCGCAAAAACATCAGGTTACATTTTAAAATCCTTACATCAGACAGCCGGATCACAGAGGTAGGGCAGTGACGCATTGCAAAGGAAGATTTTCGTTGCGGCAACAGGTTAGAATGGGAGCAGACTCGATCAAAGGAGCTGTCTGAGTGTCACTGTTTTATCGTCCGTGTTTTCGAATCCTGTCGGTGCTGCTGTTGGCCGGACTTGCCGGTCACGTATTGGCGGCCCGGTTCGAACTCAGCGGGGTCGAAAGCGAGCTGGCTGACAATGTGCGTGCAATGTTGAGTCTGGACGATGCCATGGCCCGTACGCCCCTGCCGACAGCCAGCCGTCTGCGCTATCTGCACCGTCAGGCGCCGGACGAAATTCGCCGTGCCCTGCAGCCCTTCGGCTACTACAATCCGTTGCTCCAGCTCGAAATCGACCTTGAGGGCCCAAGCGAGCAATGGGCGGCTCACTACCGCGTTGACCCCGGCCCCCGTACCCACATCCGCAGCACGCAGATCGAACTTGAGGGTGAGGGGACGGAGGACTCCGTGCTGCAGGCGGTGTTGGGTCAAACCGAGCTGAAGGTCGGTGCCCCCCTGTTGCATGCACAGTATTCCGATCTGAAAAGCAGTCTGCAGTCACAGGCTGCCGAGCGTGGCTATTATGAAGCTCAATTCCGGCGCAGCGAGATTCGGGTGGACCCGGAGCAGAATCAGGCCGATATCACCGTAATCTATGATACCGGTGTACGTGCACGCATTGGTGAGATCCGTTTTGACAACGCGCCGGTTTCAGAAACGCTGCTGCGGCGCTACCTTGGCTTTGAAACGGGCGATCCGGTCAATACTGCCCACCTGATCGAGCTGCAGCGCAACCTGATCGACAGTGATTACTTTGCCGATGTCGAGGTTCGTCCTCAGCTGGCAGAGCTGGAAAATGCCGAGCTGCCCGTCGATGTCAAATTGGTGCCGCGCAAGCGCAGCTTGTATCAGGCCGGTTTCGGCTACGGCACCGACACCGGCGCGCGCATGCAGCTGGGCCTTACCCGGCGCTGGGTCAACAGCCGCGGACATTCGTTGAACAGCCGTCTTCGGCTGTCGGAAATTCGCCAACAATTCACCACCAGTTATGAAATCCCCGGTGCCAACCCGGTCACGGATCGTTTTGCACTGAATCTAAGGGTTCAGGATGAGCAGTCCGACACCATTGATGCACGCAGTTACGCGATCGGTGGCAGCTGGCTGCAGCAGATCGGGGACTGGGAACGTCGTCTGTCACTGGACTGGGAGCAGGAGAGCTGGGTGTTTGAGGGCGTCGAGCAGGACTCGACCCTGCTGATTCCACGTGCACGCTTTACTCGCACCATCGCCGATAACCGCCTTAACACCACCAAGGGGCATCAGGTCAGCTTTGGTGTCGGACTGGCCTCGGAAAACCTGCTGTCCGATACCGACCTGCTGCAGCTGGATCTGCGCGGCAAGCGTGTGGATACCCTGTCGGATCGCTGGCGCCTGCTGACACGCGCCGAACTGGGCGTCACCCTGATCGACTCGGTGGATGATCTGCCTGCAACCATGCGTTATTACGCCGGTGGTGACAACAGTGTCAGAGGCTATGATTACCAGTCGCTGGGTCCGGTGGGGGATAACGGTGATGTTATCGGCGGGCGTTATCTGGTCAGCGGCAGTGTCGAGCTCGATTACCTGATCCGTGAAAACTGGCGCCTGGCCGTGTTTGTCGATACCGGCAGCGCCTTTGACGATACCGATACAGAGCTGAAAACAGGTGCAGGTATCGGTGCTCGCTGGCAGTCGCCGGTGGGGCCGGTGCGCCTTGATCTGGCCATGCCTCTGGATGAGAGCGGCTGGCGCATACACTTTACTCTGGGGCCTG
The DNA here is from genome assembly GCF_040547585.1 of Marinobacterium sp. MBR-111. Taxonomy (NCBI): domain Bacteria; kingdom Pseudomonadati; phylum Pseudomonadota; class Gammaproteobacteria; order Oceanospirillales; family Oceanospirillaceae; genus Marinobacterium; species Marinobacterium sp. MBR-111. Next base: position 36,608 of record NZ_JBEPQA010000012.1, on the reverse strand, counting down.
ATTTGTGAGACCGCTGTTACGCTGGAGTCTGGGTACACTGTTGATTCTGCTGCTGGGCATCCTGCTGATGTTGGCGGCCATCCTGTTTCTGCCCTCCGGTACCCGCTTTGCGCTCAACCTGAGTGCCAATCTGCTGCCCCAGCTTGAGCTCAGGGGCGTTGACGGCACACTGACATCCGAGCTGCAGATTGGGTATCTGCGTTTTGCCCAGAATGACCTGAACATCGAGGTAGAACAGCTGGCACTGCACTGGCACCCCTGGTCGCTGCGCGACCCACGCCTGAAAGTGTATGAACTCAGTGCAGGGTCCGTGAACGTTGCCTTGCCGGCATCGGTTGAAGAAGAGGCATCGGTACAGGAAACAGCCACTTTTCGGCTGCCGGAACTGCCTGCGGTGGAGTTGCCGCTTCAGCTTGAGCTGGATCGCGTCAATGTTGGCCGGATACGCGTTACCCAGGGAGAACAACTGCTGCTGGATGAGCTGGGTGTAAGCCTGGCACTGCACAGCGAAGGCCCGCTGCTGGTGATCGACTCACTGCAACTTGAGCAGCCCGGCAGCCAGTTGCAGTTGAGCGGCTGGACCGAACCGGCGCGGCAGTTTCTGAGCCACCTTGAGTTGCAGGGCTCAACCGATCTGACCCGTTGGGTACAGCTTGAACACTGGCCGGAGTCACTGCCGCTGAGTGCCGATCTGGTGCTGGACCTGGATGGCGCTCAGCGTCGACTGGAGGTGCAGCTGCAGGCGCAACAGGGTGATACGGTGCTGCGCCTGCAGTCACAGGTGGACGCCAGCGAAACGGTCCAGCTTGATTATCAACTGAGCGCCGAGGGCATAAATCCGGCACTGGCAACCCCTGATTGGCCGGGGCAGCTGGAGCTGTCGGCCAATGGTCGCATTGAATTGGGGGCGCAGCTGCCACAGTTGTCGCTTCATCTGCAGTCATTGCAGGGACAGTTGCGACAGCAGCCCATCAGCTTGAGCGCCAGGGTGGCGGGTGATACCCGACAGTGGCAAATTGATGCGTTTGATCTTCGCTACGCCGGTGCACGGGCACAGGCAAAGGGTGCGGTCAGTGATCGTCTGGACTTGAGTTGGGAGTTGCAGGTACCCAATCTGACGCGATTGCTGCCTGACGCGCGTGGGCAACTGTCACTTAGTGGGCAGTTGAAGGGCGCACTGCTGCAGCCTGCCGTAACCGCCCGCGTTCGTGCCAGTGGGCTGGGCTATGCCGATCAGGCCAGCCTGGAGCGCTTGAGTGGCGACGTGGCGCTGGACCTGTCCGGTGGCAGCGACTGGAAGGCAGACCTGCAGCTGGATAATGCCGCCGCAGCCGGGCAGACCATTGAGCAGGTCAGATTGAGCCTCAACGGCAAGCCGGAACAGCACCGCCTGAGCCTGTCTGCCAACGGCTCGCCGGGTCGGCTGGAGCTGGACGCCGCCGGTGGCTGGAGCCCGGATCAGCAGCGCTGGCAGTGGCAGCTCAATCGACTGGAGCTGCTGCCCGAGCCATTCAGTCAATGGCGCTCGGTGGCACCTGCAGGTCTCATGATCTCAATGCAGGACTACCGCCTGGAGCGTTTCTGCCTCGATGAGCAAGGTGCCGGAGGGCGTCTGTGCCTGCAGGCAGACGGTGATTTTGCCGGCCGTACCCAGGCAAGGGCTGAGCTGGACGAGCTGGCACTGAGCATGTTGGAGCCACTGCTTAATGGCATGCAGCTGACCCCGACGCTCTCGATGCAGGCAGACTTCACCCAACAGCCTGGCAGCCTGCCAAGACTTAAGGCAACACTGACAACCACGGCCGGTGAGCTGACCCCGGCGCAGGCGGACCAGTCGGTTACTTTGGCACCCCTGAATGCGAGTATTTCGCTGCTTGAAGATCGTCTGCAGGTGAGAGCCGATACACTGCTGGAAATGGTGGCCGGAGAGCTGGCGCTGGAGCTTGATGTTACGGGCCTGAGCCAGCAACAACGGCTGCGTGGACAGCTGCGCCTCAGTGCGGACGATCTGAGCGACGTGCAGGTGCTGGTACCGGACCTGCAGAACCTGAAGGGTTTTGTCCGTGGCGAGCTGAGCCTGGCCGGTACACTGGCAAAGCCGGAGCTGGCAGGGGAGATCAGCTATCGCGAGGGCAGTGTAGAACTGCCGGCAATGGGGTTGCTGATCTCGCCGATCGAGCTGCAGCTGGCGCAGGCTCAATACCCCGGCCTGATCCGTTTTTCGGGGTCGGCCCGTTCCGGTGACGGAGGGCTGCAACTGGACGGGGAGTATGATCTGGAACAGCGCACCGGTGATCTGACCCTGAAGGGCGAGCGTTTCACCGCCATGAACACACAGGAGGTTCGTGCCCTGATCAGTCCCGACCTGACCCTGAGCCTGTCACCGGCAGCGATCCGGCTGGGCGGGACTCTGGGGGTGCCACAGGCGATGATATCAACGCCCAAGTCGCGTGAAAGTGCCGTTCAGCCATCCTCGGACGTTGTTATTGTCAAGGATGGCGAGGTCGCCGAGAAGGAACCCGTTATACCCGTGTATGCCGACATTCGCATCGAACTCGGTGACGATGTGCGGGTCGATGCGCTGGGCTTCAAGGGCCGTCTGCTGGGGGCGCTGCAGATAGAAGAGTCGCCGGGTCAGACCACGCGGGCAACAGGCAGCATCCAGGTGGAAAGTGGCGAATACCGTTTGTATGGTCAGGACCTGCAGATCAGGCGTGGCAGTCTGGTGTACACGGCAGGCCCGGTGGACAATCCGGGGCTTGACCTGCGCATCGGCCGTCAGGTGGATGACGTTATGGTGGGGGCCAATGTCAGTGGCACTCTGCGAGAGCCGCGCATGGATCTGTATGGCGAGCCGGCCATGCCGGACAGCAGCGTGCTCTCCTACCTGCTGCTGGGGAAGGCTCCGGGCGAAAGTTCCGCCGGTGAGCAGCAGATGATGCTGCAGGCGGCGCTGGCACTGGGCATGAACCAGGGCAACAAAATTACCGGTAATCTGCGAGAGGCCTTTGCTCTGGACGAGTTTGGCTTTGACAGCGATGCGAGTGGTGAGTCGGCCTTTTTCATTGGCAAATACCTGTCACCCAGGCTCTATTTGCGCTACGGCGTAGGGGTGATGGATGCCGTCAATACCCTCAGCCTGAAATACAAGCTGAGTGAAAAGTGGCGTGTTGAAGCGCAAAGCAACGAGCTGGGCAGTGGCGCCGATCTGCTCTATACATTGGAACGTTGACGGTAAACCGGGGCGGGAGTGCAGATGAATTGTGACGAGCATGATTATATCGAAATCGCCTGTACCTTCCGGATGCATGTCCGGCTGATACTGACATCAGGTGAACTGATTGAGGGCAGGGCACTGGACACGCAGCGCAATGATGCCGGTGAGGAGTGTATCAAGCTCGCAGTGGGCGGTGAAAACATGCTGGTGATACAGGACCGGATCAGGAAGATGGAGGCGCTCAGTGAGAATCCGCACTTTCAGAGTGTCAGATTCTCCTGAGCGAATCAGCGTCTGATCAGCGCAACAGCAACAACGGGACCTTGCTGTTTTGCAGCATCCAGTGGGTCATGCTGCCAACCAGAAACTGGCGGATGCGAGAGTGGCCCCAGGCCCCCATCACCAACATGCCGATCTGCTGCTCTTCCACATACCCCATCAGGGCGGTGCGCACCTCTTCCTGCTCAAGCTCTGCGGTTGTAACCTCGAACCCGGCTCCTTCCAGCATGGTTTTGGCGTTGGCCAGCTGTTCACGCTGGCGCTCAAGGCGCTTGCCTGCCATCACCAGATGACAGGGGATGCCCTTGAACAGTGGGCTTTGGGCAACCATTTTCAACGCCTTGTTGGCCGTAACACTGCCGTCATAGGCGAGCATAAAACGTTCAGGTGCCTTGAACCCGTCAAGTGCGACCAGAATCGGCTTGTGCAGGGTGCGGGTGACATTCTCCAGATGGCTGCCCACGGCATCACTGGCGCTGTCATGGGCTTCGCCCTGGCGTCCCATCACCAGCAAGCGGGTATCCAGTTCAAACTCCAACAGCGTGTCGACCAGAAAGTCGTGGCGCTGAAGTTCGCTGATCTGCTCACTGGATACACCCGCTTCTTCCACCTGTTTGCGGGCTTCGCCCAACATGAAGCGGCCCTGCTCAAGCATCAGCTTGCTGCGCTTGTTGTCCAGCTCGGCCAGCTCTTCAAGCAGGTGCTCGCGGGTCCCCAAGCCTATATTGCCGCTCATGTTGCCTTCGGCCGGGTAGTCATTCTTTTCCAGCACATGCAGCAGCTCAAGCGGTGCGTCCAGTTGCTGCTGAGACCAGGCAGCGGCTGCGCAGACCGCAATGGCGGCTTTGGATCCATCGATACACGCAATAACCTTGCTCATCTTTGCTCCTTAGTGCCCGGCCATGAACTTTTCGACTTCTTCCGGCTTGTCGTGGATGGCCTGTTTGTCCACGATAGTGCGGCTGGCTTCGTTGAGACCGATCACGTCTACATCCACACCCTCGCGGCGGAACTTGATCACCACCTTGTCCAGTGAGCCAACGGCGGTGATATCCCAGAAGTGGGCCTGGCTGAGGTCTATCACGACCTTATCAAGCACTTCCTTGAAATCAAAGGAGGCGATGAACTTTTCTGCCGAGGTGAAGAATACCTGACCGGTTACGGTGTAGGTGCGGGTGGCGGTCGCATCATCCTTGCTGGAGCTGATCGCCATGTACTGCCCCACCTTGTTGGCAAAGAACAGGGATGCCAGCAGTACGCCCACGAATACACCGATCGCCAGGTTATGGGTGGCCACCACAACACCAACGGTGGCAATCATCACGATGTTGGTCGACATGGGGTGCTTCTTCAGGTCACGCAGTGAGGCCCAGGAGAAGGTGCCGATGGAGACCATGATCATCACTGCAACCAATGCGGCCATCGGGATCTGAACCAGCCACTCGTCCAGCACCACAACCATCAGGATCAGGACAACACCGGCCGTGAAGGTAGACAAGCGTCCGCGACCACCGGATTTCACGTTGATGATTGACTGGCCGATCATGGCGCAGCCGGCCATGCCGCCGAGCAGGCCGGAGCCGATATTGGCGATGCCCTGGCCCTTGCACTCACGGTTGCGGTCGCTGCTGGTGTCGGTCAGTTCATCCACGATGTTGGCGGTCATCAGGGATTCCAGCAGGCCGACGACAGCGAGGCCAACCGAGTAGGGCAGGATGATCATCAAGGTTTCAAGGTTGAGCGGCACATCAGGCCAGAGGAAGATCGGCAGCGTATCCGGCAGCTCGCCCATATCGCCCACGGTGCGGATATCAATGCCGAAAATCATGGCAAAAGCGGTGAGTGCAACAATACACACCAGTGGTGAGGGCAGATTCTTGCCGACCACCGGAATGTAGGGGAACAGGTAGATGATACCCAGACCGGCTGCTGTCATGGCATAGACATGCCAGGTGACGTTGGTCAGTTCAGGCAGCTGGGCCATAAAGATCAGAATCGCCAGTGCGTTCACAAAGCCTGTCACGACCGAGCGTGACACAAACCGCATCAGGTCCCCCAGTTTGAGGAAACCAGCCAGAATCTGGATCACGCCGGTCAGCAGCGTGGCGGCCAGCAGGTACTCAAGGCCATGATCCTTTACCAGTGTCACCATCAACAGCGCCATGGCGCCGGTGGCAGCCGAGATCATCCCCGGGCGCCCACCGGTAAAGGCGATGATCACGGCGATACAGAATGAGGCGTAGAGGCCAACCTTGGGGTCAACACCCGCGATGATTGAGAAAGCGATCGCTTCCGGGATCAGGGCCAGGGCCACCACGATACCCGCGAGCAGGTCCTTGGGAATGTTGGAAAACCAGTCCTGTTTGATTTTTTGCAGCATTGCAGTTCTCTTGAGTTTTGGCGCGTTGGGTCAGGTTTTGTTACCGGCAGGCGCATGAAAACGAGGCCATTTACGGGGCGCGGGCCCACGCACGGCGTGCTGACGGCAACATCAGAAACGGAAGGCTACCTGCAAAACAAGGCAGCAGTGGGCTCGCCATGACAGGAAGTGTCTTGGAGCCGTGTGACAGGAACGTTAGGGCGGAGTGATCTTCACAGCGCATCCTGAATCGGGTTGAACAAAGAGCGCAATATTATACAGATCCTGAGTGGCAGGTACAGGCGATCCTTTTCAGCGGTATTAATATAGCTAATCTGCATATAACTATAAAATTATAAGATTTCTTTTATTGATTTCCTTTTGTTATAAAGGATCCATTCTTAAGACCCGAACAAAAGGTGGAATCATGAAACACTGGATCAAGGCTGCTGTACTGGGTGCCGCCCTGCTGTCTCAGCCGGCACTGGCTGAAGAGCGTGAACTGCTCAACACATCATACGACATTGCCCGTGAGCTGTTCGCTGACTACAACGAGCACTTCAAAGCACACTGGCAGGAAAAAACCGGTGAGACTGTTTCAATCAAGCAGTCACACGCTGGCTCTTCTAAGCAGGCGCAGGCCATTCTGCAGGGGCTGCGTGCCGATGTGGTGACCTTCAATCAGGTCACCGATATCGATATTCTGCATGAACGCGGTAATCTGATTCCGGCCGACTGGGCCGAGCGTCTGCCCAATGCCAGCTCTCCCTATTACTCCACCATGGCGTTTCTGGTACGCGAAGGTAATCCGAAAAACATTCAGAACTGGGATGACCTGATTCGTGACGATGTGGCCCTGGTGATGCCCAACCCGAAAACCTCGGGCAATGGCCGTTACACCTATCTGGCCGCACTGGGCTATGCCCAGAAGGTGTTCGGCGATGATCAGGAAAAAATCGACCAGTTCCTGGCCAAACTGCTGCGACAGGTAAAAGTATTTGATACCGGCGGCCGCGGTGCCACCACCACCTTTATTGAACGTGGCATCGGCGATGTATTGCTGACGTTTGAAAGCGAAATCCTGAACCTGGCCGACAGTCATGACGGTGCCTACCAGGCGGTAACACCAAAAGTCAGCTTCCTGGCCGAGTTCCCGGTCACCTGGCTGGAAAGCAACAACGAGCGCAATGGTACAACCGATCTGGCCAAGGCCTATCTGGAAGAACTGTACTCCGAAGCGTCTCAGCGTCTGTTGGCCGGCTATAACTATCGTGTTCACAACGATGTTGTGAAGGCCGAAACAGCGGATCGTTTCCCTGAAGTCGAGCTGCTGCCGATTCAGGCCATTACCGGCAGCTGGCAGAAGGCGATGGATGAACACTTCGCCAGCGGTGGCAAACTGGACCAACTGCAGCGTCGCTAGGAGCGGATAGGTGACTTCACGGCAACTTTCTGCACAGCCACCATCAGGCGCCCCCTCCGGGGGGCGTCTTTTTGGCAAAAAAAGCAAAAGGGTTCTGCCCGGTTTTGCTCTGAGCCTTGGCATCTCGCTGTTTTTTGTCAGTCTGGTGTTGCTGCTGCCCATCAGTGGGCTGGTGGTGGAAACCTCTGGCATGGGCTGGGGGCGGTTCTGGTCGGTCATCACGGACCCGCGCGTTGTGGAGTCCTACAAGGTAACGGCCTGGACAGCACTGGCGGCCTCGCTGTTCAATGGTGTGTTCGGCCTGTTGTTGGCCTGGGTGCTGGTGCGGTATGAGTTTCCGGGCAAGCGGCTGGTCGATGCCGTTGTGGACCTGCCTTTTGCACTGCCTACAGCGGTTGCCGGTATCACCCTGGCGGGGCTGTTTTCGCAAAATGGCTGGTACGGCCAGTGGCTGACACAGCTGGGAATCGATGTGGCCTTTACGCCGCTGGGCATTGTGGTTGCCATGTCGTTCACCAGTATCCCCTTTGTGGTGCGTACCGTTCAGCCGGTGCTGGAAGACCTGGCTCCGGAAGATGAAGAGGCGGCGATCACACTGGGGGCAAGTGATACACGGGTGTTCCGTCAGGTAGTATTTCCGGCGATCTGGCCGGCACTGGTGACCGGGGTTGCACTCTCTTTCACACGTAGCCTCGGCGAGTTTGGCGCCATCATCTTCATTGCAGGCAACATGCCCTATGTGAGTGAAGTGACCAGTTTGATGATCTTTATTCGGCTGCAGGAGTTTGATTATGCCGCTGCCAGTGCCATCGCATCGGTGGTACTGCTGGTGTCGCTGGTGCTGCTGTTTGCCATCAACCTCTGGCAGGCACGTTTCCTGCGTCGGCTTGCGGGGCGGTAATTGACTATGAGACGTGCACAACACAACCGTATTGGTGATCAGCCCTGGGTGAAGTGGCTGTTGGTCGGGTTGACCCTGACGCTGGCTGTACTGCTGTTACTGGTGCCGCTGGTGATGATCTTTGCCCAGGCGTTCAGTGCCGGTGTCGCTGGCTATATTGAAAACCTGAGCGACAGTATTACCCTGCACGCCATCGGCCTGACCTTGCTGGTAGCGGCACTGACCGTGCCGCTGAATCTGGTATTCGGTACCGCACTGGCCTGGGCCGTGACCCGGTTCAATTTTCCGGGTCGCAAGCTGTTGATCACGTTGATCGATATTCCCTTTGCGGTCTCCCCGGTGGTGGCAGGTTTGCTCTACCTGGTGCTATACGGCAACAACGGCTGGGTGGGCAGTTGGCTCAGTGACTACGATGTTCAGCTGATGTTTGCCTGGCCGGGCATTGTCATGGTGACCGTGTTCGTGACCTGTCCCTTTGTTGCCCGTGAGCTGATCCCGCTGATGCAGCAGCAGGGCAGTGAAGAGGAAGAGGCTGCAGTGGTGCTCGGTGCTTCGGGCTGGCGGCTGTTCCGCAAGATCACGTTGCCCAATATCAAATGGGCGCTGATTTACGGGGTGGTACTGACCAACGCACGGGCGGTGGGCGAATTCGGCGCCGTGTCGGTCGTGTCCGGCAATATCCGTGGCGAGACCAATACCTTGCCGCTGCATGTGGAGCTGCTGTATCAGGATTACAACATCGTGGGGGCCTTTGCCAGTGCCTCCCTGCTGGCGGGCATCGCGGTGCTGACGCTGGCAGTAAAAGGGGTTGTTGAGTGGCACCAAAGCCGCGAAACCGTGGAAACACCGAGTGACAGGACCTGCGCATGACCATCAGAATTGAACAGATAAACAAGTTCTTCGGCAACTTTCAGGCGCTGCACGACGTTAATCTGGAAATTCCCGAAGGCCAGCTCACGGCTCTGCTGGGGCCATCCGGCTCCGGCAAGACCACGTTGCTGCGCATTATTGCCGGTCTTGAGAGCAATGATCAGGGGCGCATCCTGTTCGGTGACCGGGATGTGAGCAAGCTGCACGTGCGTGATCGCAATATCGGCTTTGTGTTCCAGCACTATGCGCTGTTTCGCAACCTGACGGTGGCGCAGAATATCGCCTTCGGTCTGGAGTCACTGCCACGCCGCGAACGCCCTTCAAAAGCCGAGATCGGCAAGCGGGTGAAGGAGCTGCTGGAGATGATTCAGCTGCCGCAGCTGGCAGATCGTTATCCCGCTCAGCTGTCCGGTGGGCAGAAGCAGCGGGTGGCTCTGGCACGGGCACTGGCGACCCGGCCGCGCATTCTGTTGTTGGATGAGCCTTTTGGTGCGCTGGATGCCAAGGTGCGCAAGGATCTGCGCCGCTGGCTGCGCAGCCTGCATGACGAATTCCACTTTACCAGCATTTTCGTCACCCATGATCAGGAAGAGGCGCTGGAGCTGTCCGATCAGGTAGTGGTGATGAGCCATGGCAGGGTGGAGCAGGTCAATACCCCCACAGAACTCTATGCTCGACCGGAAAGCCGCTTCGTGTTCGATTTTCTGGGGCACGTGAATGTGCTCTCGGGACAGATCGACACCGATCGACTGAGTCAGGGTGAGGCTTGGGTCCGGCTGCCGCAGGCCGCACAGCAAGGCGAGGCACAACTCTGCCTGCGCCCTCATGAGGTGCGACTGGTCGAGCAGCCCTCCGAGCACGCCTACCTGCCGTTCAACATCGAAGCGGTCAGCCTGATCGGCTCAGAGGTGAGGGTTGAGCTGCGCCCGGATGGCTGGGCCGGTGACGAGATCTGGGAGGTGGGTATCAGCCACGCCGAGTTCAATCGGCGTCAACCCAAACGTGGTGACCGCTGCTACGCGGTGCCCGATGTGGGGCACCTGTTTGTGGGAACCGACAGCAAACCCAAGACACTGGCCTGGGCTCAGTAACTCAGGCGCAGCGTCTGAGGCTTAAGCGGGGTGGCTGGCTCCAGTCGATCTGCCTCCGGCAGAATATCGGTACTGGGCCAGCGCCCGCTTGTCAGTGCCTGCGCGTATGCATCACACAAGTCCGCCTGTTGCATCCGTTGCCGGCTTGTCTGGGCCTGATACGGCAGTCGGTGCCAATGGGCCATGACGCCATCGCTGTCGGGTTCCAGCAGCAGATACCAGCCATCCCGAGTCCCGTCATTGGCGGGCATGCCGATCACACCGGCGTTGAGCCAGTAGCCACGCTCAAGCCGCTCGCCAAACGGAATGCCGCAATGCCCCCCGACCACCACATCGGCAGCGGTGGCTGACAGGCGTGCCTGTTTCAGTGCCTGCGGGGTGCCCGGGAAGATGAACTCGTTGATGCTGTCAGGACTGCCATGTACCACGCTGAATTGGAGTGAGCCCAACTGAAAATCCAGTTGTCCCGGCAGCTCGGCCATCCAGTATTGCTGCTCCGGGCTGACCCGTTGGCTGGCGTAGCGATACCACTCGATTGACAGCAGTGAGCAGCTGCTGTCGCTGTCGAATCCGCAGCCGCAGTCGGGCGCGCCGGCCCCCAATGACTGCTCGCAGTTGCCCTGTACCACATGGATGCCCCAGCGCCGGATCAGCTCAAGGGTTTCCACAGGCTCGGCGCAGTAGGCGATGATATCGCCCGTACAGATGATCCGCTCGGACGGAATCTGCAGCCGCTGTGCTTCGGTCTGCATCGCTTCGGTGGCGGCCAGATTGCTGTAGGGGCCACCAAACAGCAATACAGGCCCGTTCAACAGTCCCAGATCCCTCTTCGGGTTGATCATCATGGCTGTACCTCCATCCGGCTGTCCGCTGGTCGGGGGCGGCGGGCACCCAGGCTGCCGATCTGGAACATCAGGCAGCCGATGACCAGCACGGCTAGTGAGATCCACAACAGCTTGGTGTACTTGTGTGCCTCGCCCAGCAGGGCGCTATAACCCGAGGACTCGGTGAAATAGAGCACCGCACCCCCAAGGGCAACAACGAAACTGCCCAGGTAACTCCACAGCGGAATGTCGCGCTGATTGCCCCACAGGCTGAAGAAAATGACCGGTGCCAGATACATGGATGCGGTACCGCTGACCGCCACGGCGCTGAACAGATCCTTGTTGCCCCAGAACACCAGCGCCAGCCCCAGCAGCATGAACAGCACCATGGCGATACGGCCGTTGTTTACTCGTGCCGGAACCAGTTTCATGTCCATCACCACCAGTTTGGCAGAACTGGACAGGGTGCTGTCCAGGGTCGACATGGCCGAAATCACCAGCGTGGCACTGAACAGCAGCATGGGCCATTCACCCAACAATCGCGTCAGCGCCTGGTTCATGTCTTCACCACTAAAAGCACCGGCACCGGCAATAACGCCCAGTGAACCAAAGGCGAGAATGCACAGGGTGCTGATCCAGCCGGCATGGATGAAGCTGCGCCAGGTGGTGCGGCGGTCGGCAAGGAAGCCACGATCCATCATCACCGGGTCGTGCATCGGGTAGCTCCACACCTGCAGCAGGGCGACCAACAGCAAAATGGGGCCGGGATCACTGATCTCAAAGGGCTTGAAATCGAGCAGGGCGACAGAAAAGTGACCTCCGGCCACGGCAAAAATCAGCAGCAGCCCCAGCACCGCGAGGAATACCAGCATCTGGAACAGGTCGGTGCGCAGGCTGGCGTGCAGGCCGCCGAGCATGGAATAGATCAGGGTTACGAGCGACACGGCCAGTACCGCCAGGGTATAGGCCTGAGAACCGGCCACACCGAACAGAATGCCGATTACCAGCAGGTTGGCGAACACCTCGCTGACAAGGCGCACGCCGATCACCAGGTTGTAGCAGCGGGTGCCCCAGTGGCCGAAGCGTTCATGCAGGAAGGCCTGAATGCTCGTGTGCCCCTGTCGAAAGCGCAGATGGTCGATGATCAGGGCGCCGGTAAAAAACGACAGGTAATAGGCGGCGTAGGCAAGCGTGCCCCAGATGCCGTAATAAAAGCCCAGAATGGCGGCATTGAGCAGCGAACGGGCAAAGATCCAGGTGGTGACCTGAGAGAATATCAGCGTGATCAGCCCCGGTGCATCGCCCTCGGCAGAGCGGCCATGGAAAAAGCCGCCCTCCTGTGTCCTTTGGCGGGACAGATACAGCGAGAATGCAGCCACGATCATAATCAAAACAGCCAGCGGAGTGTTCATCTCAGTTCCCGTTCGTGTCAGTCAGGTTGTTGGAGTTAGACGGTGAGGCTGCAGCGGCAGGAAACCGGCACGGCGCCTCGGCGGTAACCAGATGGAGATCCGCAAACAGGGCGCCGGTTTGAACACCGGTATTGTCGCTGTCAGACGCTATGGCAAGTTGCAGCGTGCGGGCCGAGTCGGCACCAAAGAGTTGCTGCAGATCTTTCAGCAGATTGCGACGTTCTTCCACCCAGCGGCCGGTGTCGTCCCTGCCGCTGCGCAGTACCAGCATCCGGGCGCGGTCGGTATAGGCATTATCCGCCGTTGTGCCGATGGGATGACGGTTGTCCCAGATATAGTTGATGGCGGCATCCGGCAGGTCGTCGCCGTGTACGGCACGGGCCAGACCCAGCTTCATGCGTGTGCCGAGGCTCATGGCACTGTCGGGAAGGTCAAAGGTGACGTAGACACGGGCGGCATAGTCATCGCCCGCCTTGGTGGTCATGTCAGCCTGCTCGATGGGGTTGTCGACCCACCAGCGCCAGCAGAGCACCGGCGTTTGATCCAGATCCACCTGCAACGGGCGCGCCAGCAGCGCCATGGCGGCTTCGGCACGGGCTTCAACAGCTGCAACCCCCTGATGCTGGCGCAGGCCATATTGGGTCGCGGGGATGTTGTCCTCGAAGCGCACAAGCTGCCAGGGGGCCTGCGGCAGGCTGCTGTAGCGGCTGAAATCACCCAGCATGACGACTTCAGCCCCCGACAGGGCTGGCGTACACAGCGATGCGCTCAAAACAGTGGCACACAGCAAGCAGCTTCTCATATCGAATGTCCTGACAGTGATGGATAGTGTTGCAGTCGCACCAGATCGTCGGGCTCGTCCAGATCCCAGAGCGGCTCACTTTCATGCCAGTGCCAGCCCAGTTGCCTGAGGCGATCACGGGTCAGCGTTGTTACCTGATCCGTACTCCATGGCATGTCGCTGAACAGGGATGCATCAAATCGGCGCAGCCCCAGCAGGGAGTAGCCGCCATCCAGCACGGGGCAGAGGCAGGCATCCTGTTTCACCAGCGTGGCAGCCATGGCCTGCAGCCTTGGTGCTTCCAGCTGCGGGCAGTCGGTGCCGATCAGCATCACCGGCAGTCCTGATGCCAGCCCCCGTTGAGCGGCTGTGGCCATGCGCTGGCCCAGATCACCATCGGATTGTTCGGTCAGTTCGATCCGGTCATTGTTATGCCAGTGGTGCCAATAGTCGGCATGCCGATCCGGGGTCACACACAGTTCCACCGGCCCCAGATCCGCCGCCAGTGCCTGTGTTACCGCGTGGTGTAATAGCCGGTCGGCCAGTTCGGCGGCCCCCTGAGCACCCAGTGCCGGAATCAGCCGAGTTTTGGCCAGGCCGGGCCTCGGTTCCTTGGCGATAATGATGATGCGTGCAGCGTTCATCGATAGCGCTCCGCCAGTTGTTGTGCCGGGGTGCCGCGCCAGTAGGCCCAGCGCAGTTGCCACATCAGCAGGATGGTGCGCCAGCTGCCACGGCTGTCCCAGCGCCGGCCGGAGGTGGTGACGTTCTGGCGCAAACAGGTGGGGGCAACAATCGACTTAAGCCGTTTACTGATCTCGATGTCTTCCATCAACGGCTGCTCGGGGAAGCCGCCGACCCGTTCGAACAGCTCACGGCTCATGAATAGAGCCTGATCGCCGGTGGCAATGCCGCTCAGGCGGGAGCGCAGATTCATCAGGCGGGCGATCAGCGGCAACATGCGTGAACGTCCTTCAATTTGCACATCGAAGCGACCCCAGACATGAGGGTGATTGGCAAGCGCAGCCAGTACCGCTTGATCCGCCCCGTCCGGCAGGCGTGTATCGGCATGCAGGAACAGCAGGTTGTCCGCTTTGCAGGCGCGCGCGCCGCTGTTCATTTGAGTGGCGCGACCACGTGCGGCATCCAGTACCCTGAAGCCCTGTGCCCGAGCGGTTTCGGGTGTCTGGTCATGACTGCCGCCATCGACCAGCAGCACCTCGGCACCGCGCTGCTGCCAGTGACGCAAATGCTGCAAGAGCCGGGGCAGTGCCTCGATCTCGTTCAAGACCGGCACCACGATCGCAAGATCGGTCTGGGTGGTCATCTCAGCCTCTCCTCCAGGCATGGTAGCGCTGCAGCCATTTCATGGCGGCTTCGGGGGCATGTGCCTTTTTCCATTCGCCGGCGGCATACTTGTTGGCTTCGGCCCAGGTGGGGTAGGTATGAATGGTGCCCAGTACCTTGTTCAGCCCCAGTCCGTGCTTCATCGCCAGCACAAACTCGGCCAGCAGTTCGCCAGCATGACTGCCCGCGATACAGACGCCGAGAATGCGATCCTTGCCCGGTGCCGTGAGCACCTTGACGAAGCCAGTGCGTTCGCTCTCGGTAATGGCGCGATCCAGATCATCCAGATTGTAACGGGTCACCTCATACGCGACGCCCTGATCAATGGCCTCCTGCTCGCTCAGGCCCACCCGTGCCACTTCAGGGTCGGTGAAGGTGGTCCAGGGAATCACGCGGTAGTCGGCACGAAAGCGCTTGAACTGACCGAACAGCGCATTGACCGCAGCGTACCAGGCTTGATGGGCCGCCGTATGGGTGAATTGATAGGGTCCGGCCACATCGCCGACGGCATAGATATTGGGGTAGAGGGTTTCCAGATAGTCGTTGGTGACGACCGTGCGCCGGGTTTCAATCCCCAGTGTCTCCAGCCCATAGCCTGTGAGGCGTGGCTGTCGGCCGACGGCGATCAGCAGCTCGTCGAATTCCAGCGCGGTCTCCTGTTCCTGGTGCTCACAGATCAGGAACTTGCGACCTTCTCGCCACTCGGTGCGCAGGGCGGCGTGTCCGGTCAGCACCTTTACGCCGTCGGCCTGCATGGAGGCCTGCACCAGCTGGGCCACTTCCTCATCCTCACGCGGCAGCAGGCGTGTGCCGCGCTGCACCTGTGTCACGTTCGAGCCCAGGCGCGCAAAGCTTTGTGCCAGCTCACAGCCGATGGGGCCGCCACCCAACACGATCAGTCGCTTCGGTGGGATATCCAGTTCTGCAAACCTGTCCCACAGGGTATCGCTGGTGACATAGCCGGTCTCGTCCAGTCCCGGCAGTGGCGGCACGACCGGGCTGGCGCCGGTGGCGAGAATGATGCTGCGGGCAGTCAGACGCTGGCGGCTCCCATCGTGCAGGCGGATCTCCACCGTCCAGGGATCAATCAGGCTGGCATGCCCCTGAAGGACTTCGACACCCAGCCCGGTATAGCGCTCAACGCTGTCATGGGGCTCTACCTGACGGATCACCTCATGGATACGTGCCATGACGGTACGGAAGGAAAAACTCGGGTTGGTCGCTTCAAGACCATAGCGCTCGGCGTGCTTCATCTGATGGGCTACACGGGCGCTCTTGATCAGCGCCTTGCTGGGGACGCAGCCGTAGTTGAGGCAGTCGCCGCCCATTTTGTGGGCTTCGATCAGGGTCACTTTGGCGTTCACGGCGGCCGCGATGTAGGACGACACTAACCCCCCGGCGCCCGCGCCGATCACGATCAGGTTACGGTCAAAGCGCGCCGGTTTTTTCCAGCGGGCATAAACCCGGCGGCGCTGAATCAATCCAGTCACCTTCTTCGCCAGCAGCGGGAACAGGCCCAGCAGCGCGAAGGAGATTAGCAGATCAGGCGAGAGAATGCCGGACAGGCTTTCAAGCTGGGCAATCTGGGTGCCGGCATTCACGTAGACCAGCGTGCCGGCCAGCATGCCGATCTGGCTGACCCAGTAGAAGGTCCAGGCCTTGATCGGCGTGAGGCCCATCAGCAGGTTGATCAGGAAAAAGGGAAATGCCGGTACCAGCCTCAGGGTGAACAGGTAGAACGCCCCGTCTCGCTCAATACCGCGATTGATGGCTGCCAGTCGTGAACCGAAACGCTGCTGTACCGAATCACGCAGCAGATAGCGCGACACCAGAAACGCCAGTGTGGCGCCGATGGTGGATGCAAACGACACTAGTACTGTGCCCTGCAGCAAACCGAACAGGGCACCTGCGGCAACAGTCATCACAGCCGCACCGGGCAGCGACAATGCTGTAACCACCACATACAGGGTAAAAAAGGCACCAGCCGTAATCAGTGGAAACTGACTGCGCCACTGCTCGAACTGACCCAGGCCCGACTTAAGCCCTTCCAGTGTCAGCCAGTGGTGCAGATCCAGCATAAAGAAAGCACCGGCAACGGCTGCAAGGATGGCCAGTATCAGCAGTTTTTTCATCCCTTGTCTCCAATGGCGCCACCACAGCTGCTGCCCTGACCCGCCGTGCAACCATAGCAGTGATCGCCGGTACAGATCGGGTTGTCGGTCAGGTCAGTGTCGAGCAGATCCTCAAGGCTGTGTCGCTTGCCCGGTACGGGCATTTCCAGCTGTTGGTTGAAGTCGCAGTCATAGAATCGGCCCTGCCAGTCCACGCTCAGGGTGCTGCGGCACATCAGGTTATCCAGATTGGTCTGGCTGAAATTGTCTTTCAGCAGTTGCATGTAGGGCTCAAACTGACCCTTGGACAGCAGCATGGAGCCAAACCGCTTGATCGGCATGTTGGTGATGGTAAACAGCTGATTGAAGACAATACCGAAGTGTTCGGCCAGCTCACGTGTGTAGTCGGCCTCCAGTGCCTGCTGCGGCGGCGGCAGCGAAGGGCCCTGCGGGTTGTAGACCAGGTTGAGCACCAGACCGGAACCCGGCTGGCCATAACCAAGAGCGTTCAGTTTCTGCAGCCCGGCAATGCTTAGGTCAAACACTCCCTTGCCGCGTTGCCTGTCCACGTTTTCAACCGAGTAACAGGGCAGGGAGGCCACGATCTCCACCTGCTGTTCGGCGAGAAGCTCGGCCAGGCCGGTCTGATCTTCTTCAAACAGAATGGTCAGGTTGCAGCGGTCGATCACCTTCACGCCCAGCGCACGCGCAGAGCGTACCAGTTCGCGAAAGCGCGGGTGCATTTCCGGTGCGCCGCCGGTCAGATCCAGAGTGTCGATTTTGCGTGTTTTCAGTACCTGAGGGATCAGGTCAATCAACGCATCGCTCATCATCTCGGTACGATTGGGGCCGGCATTGACGTGGCAATGCACACAGGTCTGGTTACAGCGATAGCCCAAATTGACCTGCAGGGTCTGTGTTCTGTCGCGGCGTATCGTGGGAAAGTCGGTCACTTCCAGCAGTTCTATGGTCGACAGCATGTGTCAGCCCCCTTGAAAAGGTGTGTTTTGATATTAGTCGCGGCTCGGGCTGGAATATTACAGCTCGTCATCACAGTTTTTTTCAGTGGAGCTGCCCTTTGCGTACAGCCGAGTGATGTCGCGCAGTTCATGCATCTGTTGTCCAAAATTGCGGCAACCGGAACACATCATCAGGTGGACTTTCAGCTCGGCACGTTCTGCAAGGGTCAGCTCTCGATCCAGCGCCTGTGACAGCAGTGCAGTGGCCTGTCTGCAGTTCATCATGGTGTGTCTCCTTTCTGAAACCAGCCGTTATCGAGACATTGACGCAGCTTCATGCGCGCCCGATAGAGCGTTACGTTCAGGTTGTTTTCGCTGATTGACTCGGTGTGACAGATTTCGGTCGTGGACAGTTCAAGAAATTCGCGCATCATGAAAAAACGGGCATAGTGCTCGGGCAAGGCGTTCAGGCAGATGTCGAATACCCGCCAGAAGTGGCTTCTCTCAATGTCCAGGTCAGGCTGCTGCCATTTAACCGGCCGCTGGGTGCGATGCCAGTGCCCGCGACCGTTGAACAGGCTATCCATCCAGCCCTCATCGTTTGTATCGGTATCCCTGTCCTGACTGACATAACGCTGTTGCTGCCGCAGCAGATCAACAACTTTGTGCTTGAGAACGGCAAACACCCAGGTTTTGAGGGCGGCCTGACGCTTGAAGGCCGAACCGTTCTTGAGTGCGCCGAGCATGGCTTCCTGCACCGCATCCTCAGCCAATACCGCGTCCTTCAATTGCAGAGTGGCAAATTTCAGCATCTGAAGGCGCAACTCTGCGAGGAATTCGGGATCCTGCAGCCCCTGCGGGGCATTTTCGTCTGACATGGCGATACCGGTTCAGTGAAGCAACGTACGATTAGGGTCTTTAGTCGTGCAGTAGTTGAAAAACTTACACATTATTTGAGATTAGCATGGCTGGTGATGCGGTTACCCGTGACAATCCTCCCTATTGCTATATGAAACTTTACATATATGTTTTTTCATATATTCTGCCTTTTAAATGAAGACGGGGTAGATATGAAAACACGTGTCCTTTTCCTTTGTTCGGCCAACTCCGCCCGCTCACAGATGGCTGAAGTGCTGCTGCGTCATTTCGGCGGTGATCGATTTGACGTATTCAGTGCCGGCACAGAGCCCTCAACGGTCGATCCCCGTACCCTGGAGGCGCTGAAGGGCTTCGGACTGGAGGCTCAGGGGCTTGTCTCAAAGTCGGTTGAGAGCCTTGGAGATCAGAATTTCGATTATGTGATCAGCCTGTGCGACAAGGCGCATCGTGAGTGTCGATACTGGCCCAGCGGTGGTGTGGTGATGGCCTGGGATTTCCCGGATCCCAAGGCGAGCAATGATCCGAAAGCGTTTGAACGTACCCTGCAGGAGATCAGCGAGCGAATCCGTCTGTTCATGCTGGTGAACAGCAAGGACGTGAACTCGCAGGTGAAGGTGTTGCAGCCGCTGGAGTTCTACAAGTCGCTGGCGGATGAAACGCGCCTGCTCAGCCTGCTGTTGATAGAGCAGGAAGGGGAACTGTGTGTGTGTGAGCTGATGACGGCCCTAGACATGCCACAGCCCAAAATTTCACGCCATCTTGGCCAGCTGCGCAAGGCGGGGCTGCTGCTGGACCGTCGCCAGGGACAGTGGGTGTTTTACCGGCTCCATCCCCTGTTGCATGACTGGATGCGGGACGTACTGCGCCAGACACGTGAGCACGGCAATCGCATGCTGAACGAGCCACTGGCGCGTTTGGACGCAATGGGTGATCGCCCAAGCAAGGGCGGCACTGCCTGCGGGATTCAATCCGACGATTAACCTTGAACAGGACGGTAATGGTCATGTACGGACAGCTGCTCAGACTCTATGAGAGTAACCGACGCGAGGGCAACCTGCTGTTTCTCATGCTGGCGGCCTTTATCGCCATCTATTTTGTACCGGCGGGTACGGCGCGCTTTGACAACGCCGTACTTGAAGCGGTGCGCCTGACCAACTGGTATGCGCGTGAACATGTCATCCTCTGTTTACTGCCCGCGTTTCTGATCGCCGGCGCCATGGCGGTCTATATCAGCCAGGGTGCCGTGATGCGTTACCTTGGGCCTGATGCATCCAAGCCGGTCGCGTTCAGCGTGGCCTCCGTTTCGGGCACCTTGCTGGCGGTGTGCTCCTGTACGGTACTGCCGCTGTTCGGCGGCATCTACAAGCGGGGCGCGGGTCTTGGGGCCGCGATCGCCTTTCTCTATTCCGGCCCGGCGATCAATGTGATGGCGGTGGTGGTGACGGCCAAGGTACTCGGTGCCGAGATCGGTATCGCCCGTGCTGTGGGTGCCATTCTGTTTGCGCTGGTGATCGGCACCATCATGCATCTGATTTACCGCAAGGAGGAAGCAGAGCGCTCAGTGAAGAGCAGCCGAGGTTTTGAGGGTGAGTCGGGCGATCGCCCTATGAGGGTTATTGTCGGCTTCTTTGCCCTGATGGTCGGTATTCTGGTCTTTGCCAACTGGGCGGTGGCCGACAGTGAGGCCTGGATGGCGGTGTATGAATGGAAGTGGCCGATTACCGCTGTGCTGGCATCACTGCTGGCTGCGCTGCTGGTCTGGCGTTGGCACTGGCCCGCTTATCAGCTGCTGCTGTTGGGTGGCGTGGTAGTGGCGGTGGCCTGGCTGGTGCCGGTTGCTCCCGAGCTGCCGTTTGCCATCGGTATCGCCGGCTTGATGATCATCTCAAGCCTGCGTGAGCAGGATCGGGAGTGGGCCGTACAAAGCTGGGATTTTGCCAAACAGATTTTGCCCCTGCTGCTGGCCGGGGTGTTTGTCGCCGGCTTTGCGCTGGGGCGCCCGGGCAGTGAAGGCATCATCCCGTCACAATGGGTGGCGGCCGCCGTGGGTGACAACAGCCTGCTGTCGACCATTCTCGCCTCTTTCCTCGGTGCACTGATGTACTTCTCGACACTGACTGAAGTGCCGATCGTAGAGGCACTGATGGGGGCCGGAATGGGCAAGGGGCCCGCGCTGGCCTTGCTGCTGGCGGGCCCTGCACTGTCACTGCCCAACATGCTGGTGATCCGCACCATTCTGGGCACCGAGAAGACACTGGTCTACTGTGCACTGGTCGTCGTGATGGCCACCATCACCGGTTATGTATACGGCAATATCTGGCATGCCTGAGCAGGCCAGTCTGATTCGAAACGCTGAGTATGAGGAAAACAGGATGAAATTCACCATTTACGGCAGTGGCTGTGCCAAATGCAAACAGTTGACCGAGAATGCCGAGCAGGCGGCGAACGCCAAGGGCATTGCCTGCGAGATCGAGAAGGTCACCGACACCAATGCCATCATTGATGCGGGGGTCATGCGTACCCCGGCATTGGCTATTGACGATGAAATTCTGGTCGAAGGCAAGGTGGCCAGCGCGGACGAGATTCAGAAACTGTTGGGATAAGCAAAAACGAAATGGGCGTTTTTGAACGCTACATGACCCTTTGGGTCGGCCTTTGCCTTCTCGCCGGTAGTGCTGGGCAACCTTAAACCGATTTTCAGTGAAGGAGTTACACCATGACCATGAAGGTGGGGATCAATGGCTTTGGGCGTATGGGGCGACTGACCATGCGGGTACTGTTTGATCAACGCGATGTAGAGATCGTGCAGATCAACGATCCGGCCGGTGATGCCGCCACATTGGCACACCTGATGAACTTCGATTCTGTGCACGGTCGCTGGCAGCATGAGGCGCTGGCCGAAGGCGAAAGTATGTTGATCGGCTCTCAGCGTATCGCGATCAGCCGCAACAAGAGCATCGAAGAGACCGATTGGTCCGGCTGCGATCTGGTAATCGAAGCCTCTGGCAAGATGAAGAAGAAAGAGGTGCTGCAGGCCTATCTGGATCAGGGCGTGAAGCGGGTGGTGGTCACCGCGCCGGTGAAGCAGGAAGGCGTGCTGGATCTGGTGATGGGGGTGAACGATCATCTGTTTGATCCGGCGCAGCACCGCATCGTCACGGCCGCGTCCTGCACCACCAACTGTCTGGCACCGGTGGTGAAGGTGATTCATGAGCAGCTGGGCATCAAGCACGGTTCCATGACCACCATCCATGACATCACCAATACCCAGACCATTCTCGACGCGCCGCACAAGGATCTGCGCCGTGCTCGTGCCTGCGGCATGAGCCTGATCCCGACCACCACCGGCTCCGCCACCGCGATCACCCATATCTTCCCGGAACTGAAGGGCAAACTGAACGGTCACGCCATTCGTGTGCCGCTGGCCAACGCCTCCATCACCGACTGCGTGTTTGAAGTCGCCCGCGAGACAACGGTGGAAGAGGTCAACGAGATGTTGAAAGCCGCTGCCGAAGGCGAGCTGAAAGGCATTCTGGGTTATGAAGAACGCCCGCTGGTATCGATCGATTACAAGACCGATCCACGCTCGGGCATCATCGATGCGCTTTCGACCATGGTGGTGAACGGCACTCAGGTGAAGCTCTATGTCTGGTACGACAACGAGTGGGGCTACGCCAACCGCACCGCCGAACTGGCGCTGAAGGTAGGACGCGCGTAAATGCTGAGCCGGCTTTCCCCTGCCATCCGCCAGTATCTGGTGGTCACCGGCAACTACTGGGCCTTTACCCTGACCGACGGTGCCCTACGCATGCTGGTGGTGCTGCACTTTCATGGCCTGGGCTATTCGCCGCTGGAGATCGCGCTGTTGTTTCTGTTCTATGAAATATTCGGCGTGATCACCAATCTGGTGGGGGGCTGGCTGGGGGCCCACCTGGGCCTCAACCGCACCATGAACATCGGTCTGGCACTGCAGGTGATTGCCCTGACGATGCTGCTGGTGCCGGCCGCCTGGCTCACCGTACCCTGGGTGATGGCGGCGCAGGCGCTGTCCGGCATCGCCAAGGACCTGAACAAGATGAGCGCCAAAAGCTCGATCAAGCTGCTGGTGCCGGCGGATGCGCAGGGCACGCTCTACAAATGGGTGGCGCTGCTGACCGGCTCGAAGAATGCGCTCAAGGGGGTGGGCTTTTTCCTCGGTGGCGCGCTGCTGATGTGGCTGGGCTTTGCCGGGGCCGTGGCGGCGATGGCAGTGGCACTGACGCTGGTGTGGTTGCTGAGTCTGGTATTGCTGAAGCAGGATCTGGGCAAGGCGAAAAACAAGCCGAAGTTTCGCGACATCTTCTCCAAAAGCCGTGCCATCAACATACTGTCGGCGGCGCGGATGTTCCTGTTTGGCGCCCGCGATGTCTGGTTTGTGGTCGCCCTGCCGGTGTTTCTGTCGCAGACACTGGGCTGGAATCACAGCCAGACCGGCGGTTTTCTGGCGCTCTGGGTGATCGGCTACGGCATGGTACAGGCGCTTGCTCCCCGGCTGACCGGCAAGGCGGCCGGGAAGGTGCCTGACGGCGCTGCGGCGGTTGTCTGGGTCGCACTGCTGGCGCTTTTGCCGGCCCTGATAGCGTTGGGACTCCTGTACGAACTGAATCCTGATGCCGTGCTGATCGGCGGCCTGTTGCTGTTCGGTGCAGTCTTTGCCGTCAATTCGTCGCTGCACAGTTATCTGATTGTGAGTTACGCAGGCAGTGACGGCGTATCGCTGGACGTGGGTTTTTACTACATGGCTAATGCCATGGGGCGTCTGATCGGTACGCTGCTGTCCGGCTGGGTATTCCAGTTGGCAGGTATGGGTAGCAGCGGTTTGCAGGCTTGCCTCTGGATTTCGACCGCCATGCTGGTCACGACGCTATTGATCTCCCTTGGTTTGCCACGGTTAAAAGGGCCTGACCTCGCACGCCGTTGAGCGTTATCAAGTACTGATTGAGCGCTGCAGCCGGTGAGTTAATAGACCCGTCGGTGGTGCTGTCATCAAACAGTCATCCCTCAGACATATCCTGCCGAGCGTAGTATGCATTTGGAGTCATTATGCTTGGCACAGTCCGTTTTCGTATTCTGTTTTTTGCCTTCCTCTGCGTGCTTGCGCTGGCCGGTCTGGCTACGCTGGCCTGGAGTATCATTATCAAGGCTGAAGAAGCCTCCAATAACCTGATCCACACCAGCTTGGAGGAAACCTGGCTGCTGGTGGATCTTGAGCAGGATCACCGCAAACTGCAGGACCTGTCCTATAAAACCAAGGCCCAGCTGTTGCTGTGGGATGAAATTGAACCGACTCATGCTGATTTGAAGCAGGCGCTGCCCAGTCATTGGCAGCGAATTGAAAACAATGCGGGCCTGAGCGCTTGGGCCGAAGCGCATCAGGCGGAGTTTGACCGTGTGATGGCGTATCTGGATGCCATGGACAAGGGCATCAATGAAAAAAGTTACTACCGTGTCGGACAGGTGGTGGACTTTGATCTGGTACCGGCACTGGAGCCCATGCTTAAGGTGATTGCTGAGCGCCAGCAAACCAGTCGCGATGGGCTGTCCCTGGCCGCACAGGAGCTGCTGACGTTTCTTGCAAGTCAGCAGAATTATCTGTTTGGTGGCTCAATTCTGTTTCTGGTGATTGTTGTCAGCATGACGCTCTGGCTGCGTCATACCGTCATTCTGCGTCTGCAGCGCATGGAGCGGGACCTGAGCGCCATGGATCGCAACAGTGACTTGAGCGGTGTGCCAATGGTCGAAGGCAATGATGAAGTGGCCGGCGTGAATCGGGCGTTAAGTGGTTTGGTACAACGCTTTGAGCAGTTTGTTGGTGACGTCCGAACGGCTGCCAGCGGTTTGACCGAACGCTCTGCTCAGCTGGATCGGGAGGCGGAAACCCTTCACAGCACGTCAACGCAAACGCGTCGATTGATTGATGATGTAAACCAGTCCATGAACAACATCGCGAATCAGTCCACTGCCATCGAAGCGGCCAGCGAGCAGTCCGCCAATACAGTCCGTGAAGCACTGGCAGCCAATGCGGAAGCACAGCAGGGCATCCTCAGCAGCGAGCAGGCAGCAGATCACGCGGTCAGTATTATCAACCGGGTCAGCGAGTCGATTACGACCCTGACCGAATCCAGTGGCCGAATCAGCCAAGTGATCAGCATCATTGCAGATGTTGCCGAGCAGACCAACCTACTGGCCTTGAACGCTGCCATTGAGGCCGCTCGTGCCGGCGAGCACGGGCGCGGCTTTGCGGTGGTTGCGGATGAGGTCAGAGTGCTGTCGCAGCGCACCTCGGATTCCACCCGTGACATACGTCAGTGGGTTGAAGAGCTGGTGGCCGGTGTAAAAGAGGTCGAGCAACAACTGGGTGGCATGCGTGATGCCGGTAGTCAAAACCGATCCCATATTACGGCTCTGCGCGCGTTCCTGGAACGGCTGCAGGAGCAGTTTGTTGAACTGGAGAGTCACAGCTCCGGTATCAGCGATGCAATCGCGACTCAGCGTGATGAAACCGGCCGTGTAGGTCGCCGGGCACAGGCGCTGGAAGAGAGTGCCGATTCACTGGTGGCAAGCGTTGGCAGCGCACGGGAAGTCAGTAATGCCCTGCGTCAGGAATCGGACTCCATGCGTGGCCTGATCGCTCGTTTCAAGACGTCGGTAGATGCTTGAGATGCGTTACAGGCCGCGCGGGAAGTTGATAATTTATATTCTTTAAACGAATAAATTTGTTATTTATTATTCTTTTATAGAATCAAAATAACCCTGTATCTTGGTGGTTTTTAACGGATACGGGTTATCGCTGTGGAGTGGCAGGGCTGGTTTGCACTGAGTTTGATGGTTACGGCACTGGCCGTACTGATACTGACGCGCATAGGACCGCACATCGTGATGATGGCGGTGCTGGCACTGCTCAGTATCAGTGGCGTGCTGAGCCCCAGTGAGGCCCTGTCCGGCTTTTCCAACTCTGGCTTGATAACCGTTGCCTGCATGTTTGTAGTAGCGGCCGGAATTCACTCTTCCGGCGGTGTCGACATGCTGGTCAACCGTGTACTGGGCAAACCGAAAGGGGTGCGTGGTGCATTGGCCCGCATCTTTGCGCCGGTGGTGCTGCTCAGCGGCTTTCTCAACAACACCCCCGTAGTAGCGACCATGATTCCGGCGATCCATGCCTGGTCGCGCAAGATCAATATTCCCGCATCCAAACTGATGATTCCGCTCAGCTACAGTGCCATTCTGGGCGGTACGCTGACGCTGATCGGAACCAGCACCAACCTGGTCGTGAACGGTCAGTACCAGGAGCTGACCGGTGAAGCCGGCCTGTCGCTGTTCTCGATTACCGCCGTTGCGCTGCCGGTGGTACTGGTTGGCCTGGCATTTATCTGGCTGGTGTTTCCGCGTCTGCTGCCGGATCGCAGTGAAAAACGCGCTTTTGCCAATCTGCGTGAGTTCACCCTTGAGGTGGCCGTGGCGCCCGGTGGGCCGCTGGTGGGCCAAAGCGTGGAGCAGGCGGGGTTGCGCAGTCTGGATAGGGTCTATCTGGTCGAAATTGAGCGCAACGGCAATATCGTGACCGCAGTGCCGTCCGAAGAAAAGCTGCGCGACGGTGACAGACTGGTGTTTGCTGGCGATACCGAGGCCATTTCAGACCTGCTGCGCATCAATGGAATCATCCCCTCGCCGGAAAACGGCCACTCCGATACGCTCAACCTGGACCGTGCCGAACGCAGTCTGGTTGAAGCGGTGGTGTCACCTCACTGTGACGCCGTCGGCCACGCAATCCGTGATGCCCGTTTTCGGGATCGCTACGGTGCTGTTGTGTTGGCAGTAGCACGCAATGGGGAACGAGTACAGGGCAATCTGGGCAATATCGTTCTGGAAGCTGGGGATACTCTTCTGCTTGAAGCACGTCCGGCCTTTGTGAGTCGCCAGCGCTACAACAAGGACTTCCTGTTGATTAACGACCTGGACAAGTCCCAGCCGCGGCATGAGCGTGCCTGGCTGGCCTGGGGTATTCTGGCCGCGATTGTGCTTGCCGCCGGTACAGGTGCGACCAGTATGCTCAATGCGGCACTGGTGGGCGCCGGCTTAATGGTAGTGACCGGTTGCTGTAGTGTGTCTCAGGCAGAAAAGAGCCTCGATCTGACCGTGATTTTGACCATCGCAGCGTCCTTTGCACTGGGGGCTGCGCTGCAGAAAACCGGTGTGTCAGGCTGGATCGCCCATGCGATTGTCGACCTGAGTGCAGGCACGCCTTGGCTATTGTTGTTGCTGACTTATCTGGCCGTATCCATCCTGACCGAAATCATCACCAATAATGCTGCCGCCGTTCTGATGTTACCGATCGTACTGGAGGTGACTGAACGTGCCGGTCTGCAGCATGAGCCGTTCATTTTTGCCATCATGATTGCCGCTTCAGCCAGTTTTGCGACCCCGCTTGGGTATCAGACCAACCTCATGGTGTATGGTCCCGGTGGCTATCGCTTCAGTGATTTTCTCAAAGTTGGAGTGCCCATGAACCTACTGATCGGTGCGGTTACGCTGACCACATTGCTGCTGGGCTGGCCGCTGGTGCGTTGATGCGCTCGCCTCAGGGTGAGCGCAAAGCCTTCAAGCCTTGATGAACAGCATCACCGACAGCAGTCCTACCCCGCCCAACACCACAGTGTAAGGCAGAGCCATGATCACCATGCGACCATATGATAACCGTACCAGTGGTGCGATGGCCGAGGTCAACAGGAACAGGAAGGCGGCCTGGCCGTTGGGCGTGGCAACGCTGGGCAGGTTGGTGCCGGTATTGATAGCCACTGCCAGACGATCAAAATGCTCGCGGCTGATAGCGCCGTTATCCAGTGCCTGCTTGATTTCGCTGATATAAACCGTGGCGACGAACACGTTGTCGGAGATCATCGACAATACGCCGTTGGCGAGGAAGAACATGCCGGGCTGTTGCTCTGGCGGCAGTGCCAGTACTGCCGCGATAATTGGACTGAACAGGTGCTGCTCGTGAATGACTGCCACAATGGCGAAGAAGACCACCAGCAGTGATGTGAAGGGCAGTGCTTCCTGAAAGGCCTTGCCGATCTGATGCTCGTCGGTTACGCCGTTAAAAGAGGTGATCAGGATGATCACCAGCAGGCCGATAAGGCCTACTTCCGCCAAGTGCAGGGCCAGTCCGACGACCAGTATGGCGGCAGCAACTGCCTGAACGATCAGTGCGGCTTTTTGGCTCTGGGTACGCTTGGCGCGCTCGGCATCGGCAAACTCCTTCAGCACCTGCAGAACGGGACGAGGCAACTTGACGCCGTAGCCGAACAGCTTAAATTTCTCCAGCAGCACGCAAGTGATCAGCCCGGCCGCCAGTACCGGCATGGCGATGGGGGCCATCTTGATAAAGAAGTCGGCAAAATCCCAGCCGGCTGTTTTGGCAATCAGCAGGTTCTGTGGCTCGCCGACCAGCGTACATACGCCCCCCAGGGCGGTACCAATGGCACTGTGCATCAGCAGGCTGCGCAGAAAGGCGCGAAAGCCTTCCAGATCATCCCTATGCAGGTCAACCACTTCCTGGTCGCTGCCGTGGTCGTGTGTATTGTGCTGATGTCCCTTGCCGGAAGCTACCTTGTGGTAAACGGAGTAGAAGCCCACCGCTACGCTGATGATGACGGCCGTGACGGTGAGTGCGTCAAGAAATGCGGAGAGCAGGGCGGCGGTCATGCTGAACATTAGCGCCAACAGGTACTTGGAGCGCACATGCAGCAGAATATTGGTAAAGGTCACCAGCAGCAGGCTCTTCATGAAATAGATCCCGGCCACCATGAACATCAGCAGTAGAATGACCGGCAGATTGGTCTGAATCTCGGCATAGAGGGTTTCAGGCGAGGTCATGCCCAACAGCAGGGCCTCGGTGGCGAGCAATCCGCCAGGCAACAGCGGGTAGCACTTGAGTGCCATGGCCAGGGTGAAAATAAACTCGGCGATCAGAAGCCAGCCGGTCGCCTGAGGGCCAAACAGCCAGAGACAAACCGGATTAATGATCAGGAAGAGTACAATTGTCTGCTTGTACCAGGCAGGGGCATTGCCCAGAAAATTGTGCGCCAGCGCACCGGGTGTGCTCGTCGACATGGCAGGTTTCTCTCTCAGCCCTAAGGGCTGTCATGCAGTTTGAGTTGTTTTTATCGCGGCGAATTATACGCCGGGTTTAATAATATTGCTGCACCTGCGTAATATCGGAGCATCCTCAATTAGTGCTAATCATATCGACCTGCTATGGCAGGCGTTGCATAATCCCTTCTACCTCTTTCCATACAAGGACGCATCATGGAGTTTCAGATCGAATACTGGCACTGGGTCGTGTTTGGCATGCTGCTGATATTGGCCGAGCTGGTGGTGCCCAGCTTTACCATTTTCTGGTTTGGGCTCGGTGCTTTGCTGATGGCGCTGCTGGTCTGGTTGCTGCCCGAGCTTACACTGAACCTGCAGTTGGTACTGTGGGCAATCGGATCGGGTCTGTTTGCGCTGGCCTGGTTTCGACTATTGCGACCCATGATGCGAGACCGAACCAAAGCCGGTATTTCACGCGAGGCGGTACTGGGTGAAACCGGGCAGGTGATAGAAGCCCCGCAAGTCGAGCGGCGAGGGCGAGTCAGATTTACCACGCCGGTACTGGGTGATGATGAATGGGAGTTCATCTGTGAGCAGCCGGTCGAAGTGGGTGATCGAGTGGTGATAACGGAAATTTCCGGCAACACTCTGATTGTCAGAAAACGCTGATACAACCAAACCTTCAAGTGATTGCATGAGGATAAACGAATGCTGATCGATGGATTGACAATGGCTGGAGTATTTCTGGCTTTGGTAGTAGTCACCCTGTTTCTGGGTGTCAAAATTGTGCCTCAGGGCAGTAAGCATGTGGTGCAGCGGCTGGGCAAGTACCACAAGACGCTGGGACCAGGGCTGAACATCATTTTCCCCTATATTGATACCGTGGCCTACAAGGTGACGACCAAGGATATCGTGCTGGATATTCCTTCACAGGATGTGATCACGCTCGATAATGCGGTGATCATCGCCAATGCTGTGGCCTACATTAATATTGTGTCGCCGGAAAAGGCGGTCTACGGTGTCGAAGACTACCGCTTTGCGATCCAGAATCTGGTGCAGACGTCGCTGCGCTCTATTGTAGGCGAGATGAATCTGGACGAGGCTCTGTCCAATCGTGACAGTATCAAGGCCAAGCTCAAGGGCGCGATCTCCGACGATATCGCAGATTGGGGCATTACCCTGAAAACGGTCGAAATTCAGGATATCAATCCGTCCCAGACTATGCAGACAGCGATGGAAGAGCAGGCGGCAGCCGAACGTCAGCGCCGTGCCACTGTAACTCGGGCTGGTGGTGAAAAGGCTGCCGCCATACTGGAAGCGGAAGGACGACTGGAAGCATCGCGTCGTGATGCCGAGGCCAAGGTGGTATTGGCGGAAGCCAGTCAGGCTGCCATCGAAAAAGTGACCTCAGCGATTCAGGGCAACGAATTGCCGGTGATGTTCCTGCTGGGTGAAAAGTATGTGGATGCGATTAAGGAGATGTCAGCGGGTGAGAATGCCAAGATCGTACTGTTGCCCGGCGATATCCCGGCGGCTGTCCGAGGCATTATGGGTGGCATGAGCAAGTAGCTCAGATCTGGTAGTTCCACCGCTCCGGCTGCTCGGTATTGTCAAACAGATCAGGAATCTGTTCTGCCGGTACCGGGCGACTGAAAAAGTAGCCCTGATACTGATGGCAGCCAAACTCGGCCAGCATGGCCAGCTGATCGGCATCTTCAACCCCCTCGGCAATGACTGTCAGGTTGAGGTTGTCTGCCATGGAGATGATGGTGCGACAGATGGTGGCATCATCAGGATCAACACAGATTTCACGCACGAAGGACTGATCGATCTTGAGCTTGTTAAGCGGGAAACGCTTGAGGTAGCTCAGGCTTGAGTAGCCGGTGCCGAAATCGTCTACGCTCAGGTGAACCCCCATTTTATCCAGTTGTTCCAGCAGCTGGATGGTTTGGTCCACATGTTTCATGATGATACTTTCGGTCAGCTCCAGCTCAAGTTGGCTGGGGTCAAGCCGGTAGCGCTTGAGGCAGCGTGCTACCTTGTCACAAAAATTGGCATCGTCCAGCTGAGGTGCCGACAAATTGACCGACACCCGAAGGTCAAGCCCTTGCTGTTGCCACTGCTGCAGCTGGGCACAGGCGCGTTCCAGTACCCAACTGCCGATCTCTGTGATCAGTCCGTTCTCTTCAGCCAGCGGAATGAAATTCGCGGGTGATACCATTCCGTGGCCTGGCCGTTGCCAGCGAATCAATGCCTCAACGCCGATAATGCGACCGCTCTGAATTTCGATTTGAGGCTGATAGTGCAGCTCAAACTCCTCGTGGCGCAGGGCCTGGAACAACGCATTTTCCAGCTCAACGCGTTCACTCTGCTCATTATCGAGTCGGTGATTGTAAAAGTGGTACCGGTTGCGGCCGTTCGCCTTGGCACGATACATGGCGGCATCGGCATGCTGAATCAGTGCCTGAGGCGTATGGCCGTCTTCCGGGTAAACCGCCACACCGATGCTGGAAGATATTCTGAACTCCTGTACCCCCACGCGGAAAACCGGAACCAGTGCAGCCTGGAGACGCATGATCAGCTGTTCAATGCGGCTGCGCGGTTTGATGTCATTGAGCATGATGACAAACTCATCACCACCGATGCGTGACAGGGTACCCTGCTGCCCCACTGCCTGCCGCAGTCGCTCGGCCAGGCTGCGCAAGAGCATATCGCCTTCGTGATGACCGAGGGAGTCGTTGATGTGCTTGAAGCGATCCAGATCCACGAATAGAACCGCCAGCGCATCTTGACGGGTCTCGGCCTGTGCGATTTGCTCTTGCAGTCGGCTTTCGAACAGGCCTCGGTTTGGCAGGCCTGTGAGGCTATCGTGCTGAGCAAGATGGCGGATGCGCTCTTCTGCAATCTTGCGCTCCTCTATCTCACGGTGCAGGCTGGAGACCACCTGTTCCAGCTCACGTGTGCGTTCCTCAACTCGCTGCTCCAGCTGCTGGCGAGCGGTGACCAGAGCCGCCTCGGTCGCTTTGCGGTCGGAAATATCCATGATGATCCAGATGCCGCCCTTGCTCAGGTCGTTCGGGTCTACCGCCTTGCTGCGAACGTCACACCAGAACCGGGTACCATCCTTGCGGATCAATTCCATCTCTGCTTCAAAGGCGCGGCCTGAAGACAGCACTGCATTGTAACGCTCTCCCGCCGCTTGCCAGATCGACTTGTCGGCATACCAGAGCTGGGAACTGACGCCGATCAGTTCGTCAGTTTCATAGCCCAGAAGCTCGGCAAAACGCCGGTTACAGCTGGCGACATGACGGTTGTGCAGGAAGACGATGCCCACCATGGCATGGTCCAAAATCAATTGCTGTTGACGCGTAATCTGTTCCAGTGAATCTGCCGCATGACGCTGCTGATCGATATCGTCAACGATCCAGATGGAGCCCTGTTCGGGACTGGAAGGGTCGATCATTTTGCCGGTAACGCGGCACCAGAACGGTTTGCCGCTGGCGCGGCGCATCTGCAGTTCGGTACTGAAACGCTCGCCTCGGGCAAGAGAGGGATAGGCTTCAACGCCGAGCTTGCGAAAACTGAGGTTATCTGGATACAGCTGTTCGCTGCTGGTGCCAACCAGTTGGTCGGCGCTGTCGTAGCCGTAAATTTCGGCAAAGCGCTGATTGCAGCGCTGAATCTGGCGCTGCAGGATAAAACAGATGCCAACACTGGCGTTGTCCAGTACGACACGCTGTTCGTTCAGAATCCTCATCAACTCCTGCTGGCTTGGCAGAGTGAGGTTGTTGCGGCTGTCGTGTGTAGGCTTGTTGTTATCGTTTGTCATTACCGTTTCAAACCGGTCCTGAATTACCTGTTAGTGCAAGACTAGCACGAAGCTGGCAGATACTGCATAGCACTAAAGCCGATTACAGAGTCTTTGCATGGAGCAATACTTGCGTTAGGGTGAAATGAACACTGCCTGACAACTGGAGGTAGCCCATGCCAACGGCGTTTCGCATGCCAGCGGTGATTAACAGGGATGACGGCCAGATGCGCCGAATCGGGTTTGAGCTTGAGTTTACCGGGCTCAATGTGGATGAAGCGCTGGTGGCGATGCAGCAGGTGCTGAAGGCCGAGGTGGAACAGGTCTCGGCTGCCGAACGCAAGCTGAAAACTGATTCGGGCAGCTATAACCTGGAGTTGGATTGGGCTCTGCTCAAGCGCACGGCCGCCGAGGCGCAGCAGGCCACTGATTCGGATCAGCCCGAACCCGAATGGGTCGGAATGGTCAGTCAGGCGGCTGCATTGCTGGTTCCGGTCGAGGTTGTTTGCCCACCCTTGCCGCTGGATAAACTGGACGAGCTGGATGCACTGGTTGATATGCTGCGCCGCTCCGGAGCGAAGGGGACCAGTGACTCGCTTGTGGCGGCTTTGGGTGTGCATATCAATGCGGAACTGCCCGCGTTGGATGCCGAAACCATCATGGCCTATGTTGTGGCTTATAGCCTGCTGCAGTGGTGGCTGGTTGAGTCTCATGCGGTCAATATTGCCCGCAAGATCTCCCCCTATGTTGACCTGTACCCTGAAGCTTTCATTCGTGAGCTGTTGGAGGCTCCAGATACTGACCTTGACTGGCTGTTCGAGCATTACCTTACGCATAACGCCACCCGCAATCGGGCGCTTGACCTGCTGCCCCTGCTGTCGCATCTCGACGCTGATCGAGTGCAGGCGAAAGTGCCGGATGATCGCATCAAGTCTCGGCCAGCATTTCACTATCGCCTGCCCAACTGTGAGATTGAAAACCCGGCCTGGTCGTTGGCAAACGAATGGAACAAGTGGTGGGTGGTTGAGCAGTTGGCGGCGGACGCTGAAGCGAGAGCCGAGCTGAGTCAGGCCTGGTTGCAGGCTTACAGGCCTCTGCTGGGAGTCAATCGAAAACAGTGGGTTCTACAGGTGGATGGATGGCTGCAGCAACGTGGGTGGCAGTAACCGGTAACAGTCGGCGCTGGTCGCCCTCTTGGTGGTGCACCCGATTGGCGCTGCGTCTGGCAGGCGCGGAGGCGGTGCGGGTCAGTGTACGCCATGAGGTACCCGAAACTGCTGTCGATGCCCTGATCATCGGGGGCGGTGATGACATCAGCCCCGAGCATTATGGTGGTGAGCTGAGTGAGCCGGTGCGACTCGATCCGGAGCGGGATGAGCTGGAGATGCGCTGGATTCATCATGCGCTGGATACCGGTTTGCCGATGTTGGGCATCTGCCGTGGCTCTCAGCTGATCAACGTGGTGCTGGGGGGGCTGTTGTATCAGGACATTCGTCACCTGCGCCGTTTGACCTATAACCGTCCCGGGCTGTTGCCCACCAAGCAAGTACGGCTGGAACAGGGCTCGGCACTGGCGCGTATCTGCGAGCGCGAAAAGCTGCGTGTGAATAGTCTGCATCATCAGGCGGTACGCGTACCCGGAGATGGGCTCAGGGTGGTAGGGCGCGATCTGGATGAGTTGACACAGGCGGTAGAGTCAACGTCAGGACAGCCGATTATCGGCGTGCAGTGGCACCCGGAGTATCTGTTTTACCTGCCGTCACAACTGCGCCTGTTTCGTTGGCTGGTTGAGATGGCACAGGTGGAAAAACAAAATTGACGGCGAAAACAAAAAAGCCCCACCGGTTGGGGCAGGGCTCTTTCGTTTGAATCAGATGGTGGTGGGAGCTGGACTCACCACCACTTCTTTATCCTAGCTATCTTGCCCTCGTAATCATCGTTTTCACGTAGGTGCGGGTTTGTGATGCCTCGATTGTACTTACGTATGTACCTTGCAAAACTAGAGCCTTCGCGAATTCACTAGTCCCTTAGCCCGTTTGTTTGCGCGCCTTTTGGAAGTTACAATCAACCCACTAGTAGCTTGGGATCTCGCAGCTATGCTTGGACGCCTAGTGGTTACTTCGATGCTTCAACTTATAGTGGAAATAGGAAAATGATTGACTTTGTTTTTGGTAAGAAAACAAATCCGCAAGCTGTAAATGGTCTTGTCGATCAACTAAAGGAACTAGACCTAGATGGTACCCTTTATATTGGCTACCCCATATTCGATGTTGATGATGATTCTCTTCTAACCGATGCTCTATTAGTTACTCAGGAGCATGGTGTTGTAATTTTTGATTTGACTACGTCCTCTATAGATGATGAAGATCGAGTTGTAGAATATCAGGATGATTTATATCGCGGATTAAGCAGGAAATTTTTATCTGAAAGACAGCTTGTTAAACGTAGAGACCTTACATTTGATATTAACGTTGTATCAATACGCCAAGAACACGATTTTGATGATGTTGAAATAATAACTTTAGACGAGGTTCCAGCGTATGTCACGGATGGAGACGGGTTAAGTGATCGTGAATTTAAACTAATAAATGGTAATATTCAAAAAACAAGTGTTCTGAAACCAGCCCGTAAGCGAGTCAAAGTTGAAAATGAAGACTCGCTAGGTGCTGCGATAAAAAATATAGAAAAAGAAATTGCGAACCTTGATAGATGGCAAAAGAAAGCAGCTATTGAGTCACCTGAAAAGCCCCAGCGTATCCGAGGGCTAGCGGGATGTGGTAAGACAATCATTCTATCAATGAAAGCGGCTTATCTTCATGCTATAGATCCTACCTTGAATATAGTGGTCACTTTCCAATCAAGGGCTCTTTATCAGCAGCTTGAAAAACTTGTGTCTCGATTCTACTTCGAGCACCTTAAGGAAGATATAGACCCAGAGTATCTTCAAATAATGCACGCTTGGGGAAGTACGAGCTCAGTTGGGCTTTATGCTCAAATTTGCTTGGAAATAGGTATATTCCCCCTGAGCTGGGGTGATGCTAAACGCAAGTATGGTATAGATAACGCTTTTGAGGGAGCATGCGCTGAGGCTTTGAAAGCGATAGAAAATATAGAAGTAAAACCAATATATGATTATATATTGATAGACGAAGCGCAGGATTTTCCAGTTTCATTCTTTCAGCTAATTTATCGCTTCGTTAAAAATCCAAAGCATATTGTATGGGCTTATGATGAGCTACAGAATCTCGGCGAATATAGTATGCTGCCGCCAGAGAATCTTTTTGGAGTAGACAGTAACGGAACTCCAAACGTTACTTTGGTTAATGAGCAGGGTAAGCCACAACAGGATATAATGCTCCCTGTATGTTATCGAAATCCTCCTTGGACATTAACTCTTGCGCTTTCCCTTGGGCTTGGTATTTACCGGAAAGAAGGGCTTGTTAGAATGTTCCCAAATCCCGACTTTTGGGATCATATTGGATATGAGGTTGTAGGAGGTACACTGGATTTTGATACGAAGGTATCCTTACAGCGTAGCCGTGAACGTACACCAGAATATTTTTACGACTTAATCGAACCAGAAAATGCGATTAAATATGAGCGTTTTGACGATCAAGCCAGCCAAGCGGAATGGGTTGCTAATCAAATATATCAAAATATTAGTTCAGACGAACTAGAAATTGGTGACATCTTAATCGTTTTTCCCGATGCATATACCCTGAATCAGTGAATTCATCTGCTATTGCCGTGCCACCGCATTGAATATAACCACATTCTTTAACACCGCTCGATCTTATCCGGATTCTGCCGCCGCATCTGCGCTACTGCAGCATCATTCACCGTCTTCTCCGACGTTTTTTTGCTCTGAATGCTATCGGGAACCACAAAACATCCTGCCATGCATGGCGCTTTGTGGCTTGGCGGTTGAACGAGGTGAGTTAAGCCGAGTGGATCAGACCGACTCGTAGATGCAACCGAACGCCCTGAACCCGGGGCAATGTTGGCCAAAACGCAGGTAAAGACGGCGGCCGCTGCTGACCAGGCGGCAGGCCATATACATCAGCTCCTGCATGACGGTTTTTAGCCGCCGACGTTTGGCCGGATGACGCACCGGCGCATCCGGTCCCAGCAGTGCGTGCTGTCCCATCCAGCGCAATATGTTGTAGCCCAGTACGGCAAACGCCATGACCAGGTCGTTGGTATCGAACTTCCCTGACGG